>JBAQHZ010000532.1:0-7504 GCA_049288585.1 Chania sp. | reverse complement strand
TGGCCGGTTGAGGCGATATGAACAGGGACGTGAATTGAGCCGACCCGTCAGGCAACGGGGGCGTAGCGAAGGTACCCGCGCAGCGGGCAGGCCATGTTAAGCGTAGGCGTGGGTGCAGGGCCCCGCTTTGGGCCCTGCAATTGCCGTTCATTATTGTTCCATCGGATTATGATCTTTTACGGCAATTCCCATTACACCTGGCTTACAGAGACGAACACGTTGTGTATAAGAGACAGCCCCAAGGGAGAGGGAACTGGTTAGCCTTAACTGACAAGCATTACGCATTATTGCGCCCTTGATTCTTACTCTTCCCGTGCAATGCCAAAGTGCCTATACGCATGGTTAGTCGCCATGCGGCCACGCGGCGTGCGCTGAATAAAGCCCTGCTGGATCAGGAAGGGTTCGATCACATCTTCGATCGTTTCACGCTCTTCACCGATCGCCGCCGCCAGGTTATCCAACCCCACCGGGCCACCGTTGAACTTGTCGATAATTGCCAGCAGCAGCTTACGGTCCATATAGTCAAAACCTTCAGCATCGACGTTGAGCATATCCAGCGCCTGCATCGCCACTTCACCGTTAATCATGCCGTTGGCCCGCACCTCGGCGAAGTCGCGCACTCGGCGTAGCAAGCGGTTGGCAATACGCGGGGTACCCCGTGCACGGCGTGCAATTTCATGCGAGCCATCCACAGACAGATTCAGCCCAAGGCAGTTGGCACTGCGCGATACAATATATTCCAGATCGGCCACCTGATAGAACTCCAGGCGCTGCACGATACCGAAACGATCGCGCAATGGCGCCGTCAGCGAGCCCGCCCGGGTGGTGGCACCTACAAGGGTGAACGGTGGCAGATCGAGCTTGATCGAGCGCGCCGCCGGGCCTTCGCCGATCATGATATCCAGTTGGTAATCTTCCATTGCTGGATACAGCACTTCTTCCACCACCGGTGACAGGCGGTGGATTTCATCGATAAACAGCACATCGTGCGGTTCAAGGTTAGTCAGCATCGCCGCCAGATCGCCGGCTTTTTCCAGCACCGGGCCAGAGGTGGTGCGCAAGTTGACGCCCATTTCGTTAGCAACGATATTGGCCAGCGTGGTTTTACCCAGCCCCGGCGGGCCGAAGATCAACAGATGATCCAAGGCATCGCCGCGCTGTTTTGCCGCCTGAATAAAGATTTCCATCTGCTCGCGCACATGCGGTTGGCCTACGTACTCTGTCAGCAACTTGGGGCGGATCGCACGATCCAGCACTTCTTCTTCGTTGAACGGCTCGGCAGAAATCAGGCGGTCTGCTTCAATCATTGTCTACCCCTTTGGCCTTAAAGTGCGGCACGCAGTGCGTCGCGGATCAAGGTTTCGCAATCCGCGCCCGGCTTGGCGATTTTACCAATCATACGGCTGGCTTCCTGCGGTTTGTAACCCAGAGCCACCAGCGCCGAAGCCGCTTCTGCTTCAACATCCATTTCCGCGGCTTTGGCTGCGGTGGCTGGCAGGCTGATTTCGCTGCTGTTGTTGAACAGATCGCCATTCAGCCCTTTAAAGCGGTCTTTCATTTCTACCACCAGGCGCTCGGCGGTTTTCTTGCCCACGCCCGGCAACTTGATCAGCGTAGTGACCTCTTCACGTTCCACCGCGCTGACAAACTGCTGCGCAGACATGCCGGAGAGGATCGCCAACGCCAGTTTCGGCCCTACGCCGTTCACTTTGATCAATTCGCGGAACAACGCGCGCTCTTGTTTATCATTGAACCCATACAGCAATTGCGCGTCTTCACGCACCACAAACTGGGTAAACACGATCGCCTGTTGCCCCAGCTCCGGCAGTTCGTAAAAGCAGGTCATCGGCATATGCACTTCATATCCGACGCCGTTGGCTTCCAGTAACACCAGCGGTGGCTGCTTTTCCAGAATAATTCCTCTGAGACGACCTATCATTACCCCTCCTGAATGGATCCTTTAGTGGTGGCTGGCTGCCACACAATGCTGAAAAGCTTATACCATAAAAAAGGCTGGATGAATATCCAGCCCGAGTTTCACATTTGGCACTATTATTTCAACCGGCCACGCGCCAGATCCAACCGCCCTTCGTTCATCCGCAGCACGTTTTGGCTGAGATGACAGTGAGTAATGGCGATCGCCAAGGCATCGGCGGCATCGGCCTGCGGGTTAGCAGGCAGCTTCAGCAAGGCGCGCACCATATGCTGCACCTGTGCTTTTTCTGCCGCACCGGTGCCCACCACCGTCTGCTTCACCTGACGCGCCGCGTACTCAAACACTTCCAGATTCTGGTTTACGGCGGCAACAATCGCTACGCCACGCGCCTGCCCCAGCTTGAGCGCGGAATCCGGGTTCTTGGCCATAAACACCTGCTCGATGGCGAAGAAGTCCGGACGGAACTGGGTGATAATTTCGCTGACACCGGCATAAATCAGCTTTAACCGCGTCGGCATATCGTCAACCACGGTACGGATACAGCCGCTGGCAACGTAGGTCAGTTGACGGCCCTGCTGGCGGATCAGGCCATAACCGGTAACGCGCGAACCGGGATCGATGCCCAGTATGATCGCCATTGCTACCACCACCCTGCGTTTAATCTTGCCTGGCGCTGCCGGCAGGCAACGCCATTAGTCACCTGCATTACAGCGTAGCGGCGATCTCGTCGGAGATCTCACCGTTGTGGTAAACCTCCTGCACGTCGTCGCAATCTTCCAGCATGTCGATCAGGCGCAGCAGTTTAGGTGCCGTTTCTGCATCCATATCGGCCTTGGTCGATGGGATCATAGAAACTTCAGCCGCTTCTGCGGTAAAACCAGCAGCGGTCAACGCATCTTTCACTTCGCCCAGGTTTTCCCAAGCGGTGTAAACGTCAATCACGCCGTCGTCATAGGTGACGATATCTTCTGCGCCCGCTTCCAGCGCCGCTTCCATCACCGTGTCTTCATCCAGACCCGGAGCGAAAGTGATCACGCCTTTTTTGGTAAACAGGTAAGCAACGGAACCGTCGGTACCGAGGTTGCCACCGCACTTGGTGAAAGCATGGCGCACTTCTGCCACGGTACGATTACGGTTATCACTCAAGCATTCGATCATTACCGCCGTGCCGCCTGGGCCATAGCCTTCGTAAATGATGGTTTCCATATTGGTATCATCATCACCACCCACACCGCGCGCAATCGCACGGTTCAGCGTATCGCGCGTCATGTTGTTGGACAGCGCTTTATCGACGGCCGCACGCAGACGCGGGTTAGCACCCGGATCGCCACCGCCCAGTTTGGCTGCGGTAACCAGCTCACGAATGATCTTGGTGAAAATCTTACCGCGCTTGGAATCTTGTGCTGCTTTGCGGTGTTTGGTGTTGGCCCATTTACTATGACCTGCCATACAAATATCTCCAAAAATAACGACTGGATATACCCCTCATACATCAAGGTGCAGGTGCGTTGGCATTCCCTGCACCTCGAATTATTCAGGGTATAGAATGGATCACAAACTCTTCAATCGCCTGCTGATTGCTCCACGACTTGGTCAGTTTGACGGCGTCCGCCGCCTCAAGCCATTGGTAGGCGTGATGTTCGGTCAATACCGGATCACGCTCTTCGGGCAGTGCCAGGCAAAACCAGTGCTCTTTATTACGCGTGGTTCCTGGCGCATAGCGATGCCGTAAATGGACGAAGAGTTCAAACTCCACACAGCGTTGGCAATCGAGCAGCGGTAAATCTTCTGCGCCAATGTCGATGCCAATTTCTTCTCTGACTTCACGCTGTGCGGCATGCGGCGGCGACTCCCCCTCTTCCAGGCTGCCGGTCACCGACTGCCAGAATTCGGTATCATCACGCCGCTGTAACATCAGCACCCGGCCACTGGATTGCGCATAAATCACCACCAGAATCGACTCGGGCCGCTTGTAATTCATCACTCGCTCTCTTGCTCGGCCGAGGCTTTCTTCACTACGCTGATCGCCAGCTCCTGCAATGAGGCCGGGTTGGCGAAGCTTGGTGCATCGGTCATCAAGCAGGCCGCAGCGGTGGTTTTCGGGAAGGCGATCACGTCACGGATATTTTCCGTACCGGTCAGCAACATCACCAAACGATCCAGGCCGAAAGCCAGACCGGCGTGCGGTGGCGTACCGTACTTCAGCGCATCCAGCAGGAAGCCGAACTTCTCACGCTGCTCATGCTCGTTGATGCCGAGAATGCCAAATACCGTCTGCTGCATTTCACCGCGGTGAATACGCACGGAACCGCCACCCACTTCATAGCCGTTCAATACCATGTCGTAGGCGTTAGCGATGGCAGAAGTTGGGTCTTTGGCCAATTCTTCCGGGCTCATATCGCGTGGCGCGGTGAACGGATGGTGCATCGCCGCCAAGCCACCTTCGCCATCTTCTTCGAACATTGGGAAATCCACCACCCACAGCGGTGCCCAGCTGTCGAGCTTGGTCAGCCCCAGATCGCGGCCCAATTTCAGACGCAGTGCGCCCATCGCATCGGTGACCACCTTGAAGCTGTCTGCGCCGAAGAACAGGATGTCGCCGGTTTGCGCATTAGTACGCGCCAGCACCGCTTCCAACACTTCTGCACTGAGGAATTTGGCGATCGGGCTTTGTACGCCTTCCATGCCAGCGGCACGGTCGTTAACTTTCAGCCATGCCAACCCTTTAGCACCGTAGATGTTAACAAAAGCACCGTATTCATCGATCTGCTTGCGGGTCAACTGCGCGCCACCCGGCACACAAATCGCCGCTACGCGGCCTTTGGCATCGTTCGCCGGGCCGGAGAACACTTTAAACTCGACGTCTTTGACCAGATCGGCCACGTCCACCAATTCCAGCGGGTTACGCAGGTCGGGTTTATCGGAACCGTAACGGCGCATCGCTTCGGCGAAGGTCATGATCGGGAATGCCCCTAGATCAACGCCCTTCACGTCCAGCCACAGTTCATGCACCAATTGCTCCATCACTTCACGTACCTGATCGGCGGTCATGAAGGAGGTTTCTACGTCGATCTGGGTGAATTCAGGCTGACGGTCGGCGCGCAGGTCTTCGTCGCGGAAGCATTTAACGATCTGATAATAACGATCGAAACCGGACATCATCAGCAGCTGTTTGAACAGCTGCGGGGACTGCGGCAGCGCGTAAAACTTGCCTTTATGTACCCGGCTCGGCACCAGATAGTCACGGGCACCTTCTGGCGTGGCTTTGGTCAACATCGGGGTTTCGATATCGAGGAAACCGTGGCTATCCATAAAGCGGCGCACGAAGCTGGTAATTTTGGCGCGGGTTTTCAGGCGATCGGCCATTTCCGGGCGACGCAGATCCAGATAACGGTATTTCAGGCGTGCTTCTTCGGTGTTGATCTGGTTGGAGTCCAGCGGCAACGGCTCGGAACGGTTGATGATCTCCAGGCCGTGAGCGAACACTTCCACTTCACCGGTAGCCATATCTTTATTGATCTGAGTATCCGGGCGGGCGCGGACGGTGCCAACGATCTGGATACAAAACTCGTTACGCAGTTCGAACGCTTTGTCGAACGCCGTTTTCTGGTCTGGGTCGAAAAACACCTGCACGATGCCTGCGCGGTCACGCATATCAATGAAAATCAGGCCACCCAGATCGCGACGACGGTTGACCCAACCGCATAAAGTGACTTCCTGGCCGACATGGGCCAGGTTCAACTGCCCGCAATATTCAGTACGCATACGCTATCCTTTTGACTTAAGCCGACTCCGCCGGAGTGTTGCATTATTGCTCTTGTCCGCACGGCGGTTATCTATACCTGTCGCAGCGTGATCGCCCGTGTTCAACCAGAGCTGAAACGTGAAATCCGTTGGTATAGGTCGTTGGATTAAAGATTGGTGAAAAAAGGCGGTCATTATAAAGGAAATTCATGCGCCAGATAAGAGCGAACACCGCATTGTTGCAACGCTATCCCTTTCATACGTGAAGTTGCAGGGTTGTTGGCTGCCTTCACTCACCCCAGTCACTTACTTATGTAAGCCCCTGGGGAATCACTCAGTTGCCGCCTACCTGCAACCCCACGTATTTTGGGTAGATATAGGGAGTCTTTGCCAGGGGTAACACATTAGTTAACAAATTTCCCATTAACTCACCGCCGTTTTTTCACGTAGCCTCACGCAACGGCTTGCTGCCCAGCCATTGCCCCATGTGCCTGACGGCACAAATTTTATCCACTATGAGACGGATCCCAATGTTGAAACTTGCCCCCCAATCCACCGCCTTGGTACTTATCGACTTGCAAGATGGCATTCTGCCCTTCGCCGTTGGCCCGCACAGTGCCAACCAGGTGGTCACCCATGCCGCCCACCTGGCAGGCCGCTTCCGTGCCTTGGGTGCGCCGGTATTTCTGGTGCGCGTCGGCTGGTCAGACTCTTTTGCCGAAGCATTGAAACAGCCGGTGGATAAACCTTCTCCAGCACCGGTCGGCGGCCTGCCAGATTCGTGGTGGCAATTCCCAGAGGAACTGGCAGTGAGCGACAGCGATATCCTGATCACCAAGCGCCAGTGGGGCGCGTTCTACGGCACCGATCTCGATCTGCAACTGCGCCGCCGTGGCATCAAGTCAGTCGTGCTGGGCGGTATTGCCACCAACATCGGCGTGGAATCCACCGCCCGCAACGCCTGGGAGCTGGGTTATGAACTGGTGATCGCCGAAGACATGTGCAGCACCTATAGCACCGAGATGCACCAGTTTGCCTTCGATCATATCTTCCCACGCATTGCCCGCGTGCGCAGCACCAGCGAGATCCTGGCGGCACTGTAACGCAATCTGAAAACCTGCTAGGTTGTGGCTTGGAAAACGAAGGATATACCAGGAAGACAACAGATTGATGTATATCGGATTACCACAGTGGCAACACTCAGCCTGGAATCGCATCGGGCTGCGCGATCTGGCAGATTACAGCCGTTATTTTAACTGCGTGGAAGGCAATACCACCTTCTACGCGTTGCCGAGGCTGGAAATAGTCCATCGCTGGCGCGATATGACCAGCGATGATTTCCGCTTTTGTTTCAAATTCCCGTCAGATATCAGCCATAAAGCCGCGCTGCGCAACTGCGCCGCCGAAATCAAGGCGTTTTATGATTGCCTGAGCCCGATCCATTCACGCATTGGGCAACTTTGGCTGCAACTACCTGCCGCTTTCAGCCCTGAGCACTTACCCATCCTGTGGCAGTTTTTCGATGCCCTGCCGCAAGCCTTTACCTACGGCGTGGAAGTGCGCCATCCAACATTTTTCGCCAAAGGCGAGGACGAGTTAGCGCTTAACCAAGGGTTGCATCAGCGCGGCATCAACCGAGTGATCCTTGACAGCCGCCCGGTGCATAATGCCAAGCCCAACACCGCAGCCGTTCGCGATGCACAGCAGAAGAAGCCCAAATTACCGGTACACGCGATCGTCACCGCTAACAATCCGTTGGTGCGCTTTATCGGCGGGGATGTACTGGATGACAATTTGCGCTGGTTTGCGCCCTGGCAGCAGAAG
>JBAQHZ010000531.1:0-13140 GCA_049288585.1 Chania sp. | reverse complement strand
GAGTTGCTTGTAGGCGGCAACGGAGTGACAAATCGGTCAGAGACCGATTTGAGCAGCGCTTGCGCTGACCCGAAGGGTGAGCCTCTTTGAGGCTCATAACCCCTAGGAGCATAGATAACTATGTGACTAGGGTGAACGACAAATCTGCTTGGCAGATTTGAACACCGCTTGCGGTGGCCCCGAAGGGGCGAGGCCCAGCATGGGTCGAGTCACGCAGCCAACACCCAAGCAACTTGAAGTATGAAGGGTATATTTAGCGTTTCTCAAGTGCATGATACGCTGCATCATTAATCACCAGGGAGGCGTTGGATGCCAATCGCTCCATCAGCGACCAATACCCGACGTTCGGGTATCAGTTTTGCCAAACGTACTTACCTGCCACGTATCGTCGGCCTAGGGATTGGTTTTTTTTGTGTGCTCGCCGCAATCATCCCCTTACACCTACCGTTTGGCATGTGGATCCTACTGGCATTTAATGGCTTTATCTGGCCACACATCGCTTACCAGTGGTCGATCCGTTCTGAAAATCCCTTTGCCACCGAAACCCGTAATCTGCTGATAGATGCCTTGATGGGCGGTGTCTGGGCGGCCGTCATGGGCTTTAATGCTCTGCCTGCGGTAGTGATCCTGTCAATGATGGGTATGAACAATATTGCTTCCGGTGGGCTGTCACTGTTCTTCAAAGGGTTGTTAGCACAGATTGTTGGGGCCGTGCTGACCAGTGCCGCACTCGGTTTCCCGTTCTACCCACAAACCACACCACAGCAGGTGTATCTTTGTTTGCCCATGATCTTCATCTACCCAACATTTCTTGGTTTTGTCACCTATCATACCGCCAAACACCTGGCAGAAAAAAAGCGAGAATTGCTGCGCATTAGTATGCGAGATGGTTTGACGGGCCTCTATAACCGTCGTCATTGGGAACACCTGCTGCACAATGAGTTTGACAGCTGCCAACGTTATGACCGTAAAGCCACGCTGATCCTGATGGATATCGATCGCTTCAAAACCATTAATGACACCTTCGGCCATGCTGTGGGGGATGAAGCGCTGATCGTTCTTGCGGAAGAGATGCTCTTGGGGTTACGCGTGGTCGATATCGTAGGCCGTTACGGCGGTGATGAATTTGGTGCCGTGTTGCCGAACACTACCTCCGATCAAGCCAGCCTGGCCCTGAAACGCATTCAGGAGCGTTTAAGCGAAATCATTTTCCGCGAAGCCCCTGAGCTGAGGCTGCACATCAGTGCCGGCATCGCTGAGTATCAACCAGAGATGCGTGGCTATCAGGAATGGCTGAAAGCGGCTGATAGTGCCCTGTACCGAGCTAAAAATAATGGCCGCAACCGTCAAGAACTTGCGATCCCTCAATCCTGACTGAATGGTCAGACTACAAAACGGCAGCCGCAGCGTGTAAAATCTCCCAGGCCCGGAAAATACCTGAGCCGACAGACGGAGATGACATTCCTCCATAACCGCCCTCACAGGCTGATGATGTCTACGTAACCTCTCAGAGGGGTACGTAGCGTTATGCCTGAACCTTTCTGAGTTTCCTCAATTTTTTGTGAAAGGGTTTTCGATCATGTTGAGTTCTTTACTGGCAGTATTCATTGGCGGTGGTTTAGGCAGTGCGCTGCGCTGGATAGTGAGTATGAAGATGAATCCATTGCACCAGCATATTCCCTTGGGCACGCTGACCGTGAATCTGCTCGGAGGGTTCATTATCGGTTTGGCCCTTGCGCTGTTTACGCGTATGACGCACCTAGATTCAACCTGGAAACTGCTGATCACCACCGGTTTTTGTGGTGGATTAACCACTTTCTCTACATTCTCCGTCGAGGTGGTTTATCTGTTGCAGGATGGGCGTCTGGTTTGGGCAATCGCTAATATGCTGCTCAACCTGGCTGGCTCATTGGCCATGACGCTGCTGGCATTCATGCTGGTCAGTTGGCTTAGCGGGCAATAAAAAACCCGCTCATAGAGCGGGTTTTAAGAATTTTGGCTACTGTAGCTTAAATAGCGATAACGTTAGCAGCAGATGGCCCTTTGGCACCGTTCGTGATTTCAAATTCTACACGCTGGCCTTCAGCAAGAGTTTTGAAACCATTGCTAGCGATGGCAGAGAAGTGGACGAAAACGTCTTTGCTACCATCTTCCGGAGTAATGAAGCCGAAACCTTTGGATTCATTAAACCACTTAACGCTACCTTTAATCTTAGACATCAAACTTACCTTTAACGTGAATGTAAGACACAAAATGTGTGTCAAATACAGTACAGCAATTAGATGGGATTTTGTCCACAACCGAGATCACATAAAATCGATAAAAAGTGAAAAAGTCCGCAGTCGGCGCAGTAAATTGATTGTTACAGTCGGCAATTTTTAGCAAAGCAGCCAGATCCTCTGAGAACCGCTCTGCTTTTACCGTAGAATACCGCGCCCCTGTCGCAACAGGGCATTCCGCGCTATTATAAACACTGTTACGAACGACTTTATGAGAATGATGATGAACGGCAAGATAACGACTTTTTTTGAAGACAAAGGCTTCGGCTTTATCACCGACGAGAACGGGGAAAATCGTTATTTTCACGTGATTAAAGTGCAAAACCCAGAGCTGATTAAGAAAAATGCGCTGGTGACTTTTGAACCCACCAACAATACCAAAGGGCCATCCGCTTATGCGGTTAAAGTGCAGGCGCTCAGCAAATACATCACCATTGCTAATGAAAGAATCAAAATATCCAGCATCAAATCCTTTCATACCTTCAGCAAAGAAGTTCCGGTAAAGGCAGATATTGATAAAGAAAACACCGTGCTCTCGGTCGGTTTACTGATGAACCGTATCCGCCCGCAAGTGGCTGAAACACCGCAGGCGATGGAGACATTGCGTATGCTGTCGATTACCACATTCCAGAATGCGACCCACACCTTCTCAGAACATGAAGTCGATATTGATGAAACGCTACAGGCATTAAAAGCACTGTAACGCGGTAGAAAAACAATCAAAGCTATTTAATGTCACCTGTGTTAGCGTGGGCTTTCACCTGACACAGGTATATGCCATGTCTGAATCCATTAGCGTCAAAGGTTTCAACAACCGCACCACCCAGATTGCCTGCCCTAAGTGCAGCTATGTTACCAAACAGCAATGTTCTAAACTGCGTAAGAATATCACACTGATCTGCCCTAATTGCGGCACACAGTTCACACCAAAACAGGGTTGATATTATTTGAACATGTTACAATTCAGTGTATTACTGTTGAGCATGTTAAAGGATTCAACACGATTGTGGCCTTGAGACTTGGCACGGTACAGCGCAATATCCGCCATATTCATCAGTTGCTCGAGGGATTTCACCTCATTCATTGCCAAGCTGGCAACCCCGACGCTTATGGTGATCCGCAGCGGTGTTTTACCCGTTGGGTTCATATCTGCATTTTCCACTCGCCTGCGCAGATGCTCCCCTAATGCAACGGCTTGCAAAGCCAGCGCACGCGGCATCATGATGGCAAACTCCTCACCACCTAGGCGGCCAAATAGCTGATCGTGGCGCAATTCACGCCGTAGGAGATGAGAAAATGTTGCCAGCACCTGATCGCCGATCACATGGCCATACATATCATTAATCAATTTAAAATGATCGATGTCGATCAACAGCAATGACACCGCCTCTTTCGCTTGATACTTATGTTCCAGCAATTCCCTGGCTTTACGCATAAATGCACTACGCCCCAATGCGCCGGTAAGCAGATCATGATTGGCAGTGTGGTTCAGTTGGCGCAGCAGCTTGCGGTTCACGACCAGCGAACTGGCGAGGATCAGCGGCCCCATCACCAACATGGCAATACCCAACCGGGCTGACATCAGCGTATCAAGCATGGCAACACGAGGCCCCGGTATTTCATACAACATCATGTCGGTAGAAACGCTGATAATCTGGGTCACCCCGGTGATTAACGTCAGCAAAGTGACGGTAAACAGCTGGTAGCTCACCGCACACCACAGCAATGCCGGAATAGGGAAGGCTATCGCTCCCGGCCCACCGATATACACGCTGAACGCCAGTGAACACAGCAAAGCCAGTAACGGCATACTGGTACGCCATTGCCAATGTATCTGAATACGCAGCAGTTGTTTCAAGCGTGGAGCAGCCAGGATCACAGGCAAAATCAGCAGGTTAGTCGAGAATTGCTCACTGAACCACGCTCCCCAGGCGATAAAGACCGTATTGTTGTACAGGCTGTCATGATGCAGCACCGACAGCGTGGCAGAGAATGCAGCCCCGAGAAAACACGCCGTGAACATGTATAAAATTGCCTGCGGTTTCCCTAACCGTCGCTGGGATTGTGGCAACATCAGCATCACCACATAACCGATAGCAATCAGCGCCATATTGCAGGCGTTGAGCCAAAGCGCGAGCGACCATCCCTCAGCGGTGGCCAAATCGGCAGTAACCATACCAAAGTAGATGGCTCCCCACCCCACAAAAGTGGCATAACCGGGTTTGCGCAGCAGCAACCCAAGCAGAATGGCATTCACGGGCCAAAACAGCGAAAGCGCTCCCATAGGGCGAGTAAAAATACCCACCAAAGAAAGCACAAAGGCCAGCATAAAAAGATTTATCAGCAGGATCATGGCAGGCAAACGTTGCGTCGAATGTAATCGGGCGTTCATAACTTGAACCACAGCGTGTGAATAATCATAAATATTTTGTGCATATTATCTTTACCCGACAAAGTGAGAATGACAAATCCAGTTTTCATCTAAAAAAACCAAATTAATCAATCAGAAAACTGTACAGCTCCTTATTGAACGGAATCAGCTTAATTCACTTATTGGGGAATTGGAGGTTCACGTTTATACCCTAAATAATTCGAGTTGCATGTAGGCGGCCAGTCCGAGAGTCGCCAGGAGCATAGATAACTATGTAACTGGTGCGAGCGGGCGCAGCCAACACCCAGGTAACTTGAAGTGTAACGGGTATACAGGGATTAATCCTTAATAACACACGACTAATGAAAGCATAGCTTAAAATGTTACAGCTCGAAAAACAGTTAACACTGATAAATTAAAAGGATATAACTTATTTTTAAGATGTTTCTAAATCACTGCTTACTTTCCTGCAAGTCTCGCCAAAGCGCAATCAAAAAAGCCAGCCATAATCATTAACATGATTTACGGGTCCTTCAGGCCCCACCTCACGACGGCGCACTTGCGCTTCACTGCTGCTGCAACCATCAGGCAGCACAGGGGCTCTTCCCCCGGGCGGCTGAGCCTGCGTAGCATAAAAAAATCCCGCAAAAGGCGGGATAAACGTCAATTAGGGATATCTATACGCTACAGAAAAGAAATAACACAACATCATCGGGTAAGTTCTAAACTACCAGCAAAAATGTATAGAACTGTCATGTAAAAGTAAGTCTAATCTGATAAATGTAACTTCTGGTGGAATCATCAGCGAGTTGCGGCAATTTGGCTAATAAATAAGCCCCCTGATTTTCACACCGCACGTAAATGTATTACTTAGCTTTTGCTGGCTACCAGCACGGTCCCCACCCGATTCAGCAGCAAAGGGGGGTAACCCTTGAATAAGCAGCAAAATGTTTAGGAAATACCTTGAAAAATGCGGAGACAACCTCAATATACAGCATGTTGTCTGCCATTTCGGTAGGTCTAGCAAAGGAAAACGAATATGTTAGAGAATTATTTTGGCTCCGGGCTCGTACCAACAGAAGAGCAAAAGCGCAGATTACTGGCCGTACAGGCGGCACTGGAACTCTTGAAGGCAACGCTGTCTGACACCAACGACGGCAACGGTGTTGAGTACCAATTAAAGACGGCAGAAAAATACATTGGCTCTCTCGCTGATGCCATCCAGACTGCCGTAGAAAAAAAGTAACTCTGCCACAAGGCTGAATCCACCCCCGCACAATGCTGAACGCTGATATTGTGCGGGGGTTAGTTAAGATACTTGAAATCCTACCGACATCATTTATAGCGCGGCTTCCCGCCCTCCCCCTCTCTTACCCACTGCTTGCTTTGAACAACAAACCGTAGCACAACAGCGGCGCAGATCTGCGGGGGAATGAGAGATGGCACACACTTCCGACAAGGGAATTTTTGATTCCCCTTTTTTCTACCTTGGGTTTTGTTATTAATGGATAAATAATTAGCGCAGAGGGAAAGGTGACATGAACAGATCTGATTTCTCTCAACGCGTTGCCAGCCTGGGTAACCTTACCGATACCGACAGGCGCATCATTGACTACTTTGACAAACATTTTGAGTCAATACCCTACAGTAAAGTCGTTGATATCTGTAATGAAGTCGATATTGCCAAGTCAACGCTGGGGCGATTTATGATGAAAATCGGCTTCAATGGGTTCCGAGATTTTAAAGAATCCACCGGTGAACCGGAGCTGCGCAGAAACATTTCGCCCATAGAGCGCTTTAATAAAAAGAACAGCACAAAAAATGGCATTGACTATATTGAGAAACACTGTAGCGAAATCACCAATAATATTAACAACACGCTAAAGAACATTAATAGAAAGGATCTGGAGAAAACCATTGCGCTGATTTGCGATCCGGAAAAGCGGCTTTATGTTATTGGCAGCGCAACAGCACACGCTTTAGCAGAATATTTTTATCTGCTTGGTCGATATATCAAGAAGGACATTGTGCTGCTTGACGCCAATATTGCCAATCTGCCGCATAAATTAATCGACTCACGCAAAGGTGATGTGTTGCTTGCCATCTCCTATTACCGCTTTTCCAGCGTGACCACGCGGCTGATAAAATGGTTTTATCAAAACCGCGGAGATACCATCGTGATCACCGATAACGCGGTCAATCCTTTCAGCCACTTCGCTACCGCACTGCTGCTGATGGAGAGCCAGCACAGCGGGCTGTTCAGTAGCCGCAGCGCCGGATTTGTGTTGATTGAAGCGCTGGTGAATTACATGGGGGAAGTAACCGATAATGAATTGGGTGACAACTTCCATGTTATGGAATCCTTATTTGAAGCCTTTAATGTTTTCAACAAATAAATAGGCATTAATTAACGTTAGGATAAATAACTTCTTTATCTACGGACAGCTTTTATCTGAAATTAGCCACACCCCGCATTGGCGTTTATTTTATTCAACGAGGTTTTTATTATGAGCAGTGAAAACAGAGCAATTCCTGTTTGTCCTGAGCAACAAACACTCACCACATCCCAGGGGAATTTATCCTTCCGCACCTGCGGAGAGGGTGAAACAATTATCTTCTTACACGGTATTCTCGGCAGCTCCAAAGCCTGGCCATTCCAATTTGCCACACTGTCCCCTAATTACCGCGTTGCCGCCTGGGATGCGCCGGGTTACGCCGGTTCTGCGCTGGTAGCCGCCGATATAGATGCCTACGAACAGATGCTGCATAACCTGATTTTGCACCTTGGTGACCCAAAAGTATCCCTGGTCGGGCACTCGATGGGGGGAACTATTGCCAGCCGCTACGCTGCCCGTCATCCCAACAGAATAAAGAATCTGGTATTGTCCTGCACCCATCCGGGCTATGGCGCGCCAGAGACGGCCCCTATCTCGGAAAAGCTGGAAGTACGGCTTAGAGAGTTGGCTGAAATCGGCCGTGAAGCCTATGGCAAAAACCGCGCGCGTGATTTGTTACCGTTCCCGGAGGTGCCAGCTTCGGTGTTGGATTATGCCGCTGAAATTGCAGCCGAAACCAACTTGGAAGGCCTGAGGCGCGCAACGCGGATGCTGCAACTGGCTGATAACCGGCCTCTACTGCCGCAAATAGCCGTGCCGACGTTAATCTTGACCGGCGAAAAAGATGGTGTTGTACAGCCGAAATTAAAAGCCGATCTGTTAGCACTGGTGCCTTATACCCAACACATTGATATGCCCGGTCTGGGTCATGCGCCTTATTTTCAGGCTCCGGAATATTACAACGCTTTGCTGCATGAATTTATCGCCAATCACTGAATATAGGGGATTATGATGACTGGATTTATAATCGGCATAATCGTTACCGTACTTGCCGCCTGGTTTATTATCAAAAACTATCAACCACAGGCCGTACTGCTGTTGGCCGGGTTGAGTTTATTGCTCATCACGGCAATATTCTTTCCTGAACAATCAATACTGTACGGCAAAGCAAAATCCATCGGCTGGGTCGGCGGGGATATTTTCGCGTTTGTTAAAGAGTCTTTGACCACCCAGATCGCCGGTATCGGTCTGATCATTATGGCGGCAGGCGGTTTTGCCGATTATATGGATCACATTAAAGCCTCGAACTCGATGGTGAATCTGTGCATCAAACCGTTGCAGATGATCAAGGCGCCCTATCTGATCCTGGCAATCGGCTACATCTTGTCTCAATTGCTGCATGTGGCGATCTCCAGCGCGGCTGGTTTGGCCATGCTGTTATTGGTCACCTTCTTCCCGGTATTGGTGCGTTTAGGGGTCAGTAAAGCCGCAGCCGCATCAATGATCGGTATGTCGGCATTTATGGATCTCGGCCCGGCGGTGGGCACCGCGAACCTGGCGGCGAAACATGCCGGTATGGAAACAGCGATCTACTTTGCTCACTACCAACTGCCGGTAGCTACCGGGGTCATGCTGGTGGTGGCCGTCTTAATTTTCTTCACCGCGCGCTATTTTGATGCCAAAGACGGGCACGTGGTTGCCCAGCAACACCACCAGCCACAAACCGATGAGAGCAGCGAAAAAGTACCGGCGTTCTACGCCTTTCTGCCGGTTTTCCCGGTGATTCTGGTGATTGTGTTCAGCCCGCTGGTTGTCAGCAGTATCAAGATCGACGTAGTCACCGCGATGATTATCGGTACTTTGCTGGCCTTTTTCTGCGAACTGCTGGTCAGACGGGATTTCAAAGCGGCCTGTAAAGGCATTCAGGTGTTCTTCAAAGGGATGGGCTCAATGTTTACCAGCATCGTTTCCCTGCTGGTATGTGCCGACGTTTTCGCCCAAGGGCTGCAAATCATCGGTGCCGTGGACTTTATCATCCAAACCGTTCAGGCTGCCGGTTTTGGCTTCGGCAATATGACCGTTGTGATGGCGCTGTTGGTCTGCGTAACCGCTGCTCTGACCGGTTCTGGCGTGGCCGCTTTCTTCTCGTTTTCCGGCCTGGCACCCGGTATTGCCGCCAAGTTTGGTGAAAGCGCCGTGAGCATGATCCTGCCGATGCAACTTATGGCGGGAATGGGAAGATCGATTTCCCCGGTGGCTGGCGTGATTATTGCGGTCAGTAAAGCCGGTGAGTGCTCGCCATTTATGATCGTGCGCCGCACGCTGATCCCGGCAGCAGGTGGGATGATTACCATGCTGGTGCTGAACGGTATTCTGAATTAACTCCCTTATGTCTAGGGCGGCAAACTCGCCGCCCTAGACAAGTGCCTACCTATTTACCTAGTCAATTCTGAAATCATCAAACAGGTATATATAACCTCGTGATCCAGTTGTACACTGCCTATCGGCCACTTGGCGTGAAAAGTTCTACTTTTATTAACAAGGAGTGTTGATATGTTCTCGAGGATTATGTTTGTCCTGTTCGCTGCCGCAGTATTGTTGGTGCTGATTAACTGGGAACGGATGTGGGCAATCATCCGCCCGATAGTGTAATTCCCTGGTCTATCGATAAAGCTCACCGGGCTTTATCGATGGTGCAATTCCACTGCTGGTTCACCACGCTCTGATTAGCGACGATCTGTAACGATAATGCCGCATCCTGCATATGTGCAACGCTGTACTCCAGTACTACATCATCGAGGTTACTGGCGATGCGCTCGATTCTAAACAGTGCGCAACCCTGCTCGATGTTTAACAGATTGGCTAATTTGGCCGGCGAATAGCGCTCCGCTGCCTTGGTCGGGGAATAGCCGAAGGTTTCCCGCAGTTGCCCATATAAAGGGCTGCTACTGTCGACATGACTCAGATCGTTATACACCCGGCTATTTAAGTAGGTGACCGCATGGCCAACCACTTTCTCCTCCTGCATTAACAAACGCTCAAGACGCATCGGCGTGCCGTTATTGGCCAGAAATAGTCGTCAGGTTTCACTGACCCGCGCGGGTGAGGTGTTTTTACAGCAGGCGATCAATATTCTTGAACTGTCCAAACAGGCCAAACAGTTGGCGCGTAAGGCGATGGAAGAACAGGTACGGCTGACTATCGGTTTTGTTCCCTGTGCGGAAGTGAATATCCTGCCCGAGGGTCTGCCAAAGTTGCGCCAGCAGCTCCCCGCCGCCGGTATTGAATTGGTCAGCATCATTACCACTCAGCAGGAAGAGAAATTATTGAAAGGGGAAATTGACGTCGGCTTTATGCGACGGCCGATTATCAGTAACCAGTTAAACTATCGGGTGGTTTATCGTGAACCGCTGATGGTGGTGATGCACGTCAATCACCCGTTGAGCAAAGAAACACAGCTCAGCCCACAGCATCTTGATGGCGAAAACTTTATCAGCACCGATCCGGCTCACTCTGGCGCGCTGTATCAGATGGTAGAAACTTACCTGGCGGCAAGCCCACAGCAAGCCCAATACCGTGCAGGCCGCCACCAATATTCTGGTCACCATGAATCTGGTGGGGATGGAGCTCGGAATTTCCATTGTGCCGCGCTATGTCTGCCATTTTCAGTCGGCGAACGTGGTGTTCCGGCCGTTACCGGCCAATACCCCGCAGATCGAGTTACTGATGGCCTGGCACAAAGAAAATAACAGCCCCGGTTTGGCTCAAATGCTCGAGCTGGTTGTCGAGCAGGCAGAGGCGTTAGAAGAAGCGGTGTGGGATCATCCCCATACTGACTTACAGCGATGTCGAACAGGTGACATAGGTTGCGCCATCCAGCGGGAAATCGAACAAACTGCCATTCCCCAGATAGACGTAATGCCGGGCATTGCCGCCGCTGACCAGTTCAGTCACCCAATAGTTACCGGCGAACCAGCCGTTAGAGTAACTGTTCATCGTGCCCCATTCATTCCACAGTCTACCGTCGGCATCCCGGTTGGCACCGGTCTGGCTGGCCGGGGTTCTATCGGTAATCTGGCCATACCCCGGAACGGCGTAGCCGCTGCCTTGGGAGCTGCACCAGGCTGCGGCAGCGCTGTATGTCATAATGTTGAAGTTATTATTTCTAAACCAGCGATTCACGGTGAACTGGTAGGTTAATGTAGTGCCATTGTCAGGGTTTTCAGCCGTAACGGTGACGCTGTTATTGCCCGATGTCGGCTCCTGATTGAATCTGACGTTGCCGCTGCCATCCACGTTGGCCCAGCTCTGATTGGTACTCCAGTTATAGGCGCTGTTATTTGCCGGGCTTTCGCCAATGACCAATTGGAATGCCGCGCCAACAAACCCCGTTCTTGGGAATCCGTCATCGACCGAGAAAGAAGCGCCGTTGACCAGGACTTGCGTCATATTGAGCTCCTCAGAGAAATTAACGGTCACCGTAGAAGACACGCCGTTGCTGGCGGTGGCCGTAACCTCACTGCTGACCGCCGATTCGCTGGTCAATGATAAGGTCACTTCACCGTCGCTGTCGGTTTGAGCGCTGGTAGTATTCAGCGTCACGCCGTTGGTGGCACTGAAAGTAATGGTTTCGCCTACCACACTGTTGCCATGGCTATCTTCTACGCTGACCAGCAAATTGTTATTGTCAACACCGTTAGCTAACGCGTTATCCTGAGTTACTTCTGCATCGACGACAAAGACCGCGCCAGCCACAAACAGCGTATCGATAGACTGAACGTCATTATCAATGCTGGCCGTTACGTGGGTGATACCGGCGATCACGTTGGTCACGTAGGCCGTCGCTACGCCATCGACGCCAGTTTGCGCAGTGGCGGAGATTATGCCCATGTTGTCTGCATCAAACAGCACGGAGGCCCCCACGACGGGGGTACCATCCAGATATTGCACGCTAGCGCGCACGGTATTCACCGCCTGCCCATCGGCCACCACGCCCAATGGCGCTTCCGCCCACGTCAGGCTGGCAATAGTTCGTTGCCATTTGATATTGATCGGATTAGCGAGCTGTACCGGCAAGCCTTCGCTGGGTACGGTGATATTGGGGTCGGTCTGCGGGGTGACGATCACATTCAGTTCACTGCCCGCCAGAATATCGCTGAGATCCAGGGTATAGCTTGGCGCTGTCGCCCCGCCGATCGCGGCACCGTCCAGCGTCCACTGATAGGTGGTGCCCTGTTCGGCATCACCATCTGCATCGTTGAAGGCCGAGGTGACCGTAATAATATCCCCAGCCTGCGGTTGTGTATTATTTACCGAGAGCGTCGCCGTTGGCGCTCGCCCGTGAACTGGCGTAGTGGATTGCTGGACGGCCTGCACCGCCTGGCTCATGACGACAATCAGAGCCAGTAATATCCTGAATAAAAAACCCTTAAAGATATCGTCGCGGCGCAGCATCCAGCGTATCCATCATACTGATTGATTAAATTAATAGGCCCAGGCAGTGATCACACCTGCCTGGGCTGACGCTTTATTAACGAGTTGGTGAATTACCTACAACCACCTGGACTCTCAGTCTCTGGTCGGTCCGCACTGGTGTATAGGTACTGCTGGTTGCTCCGCTAATGTCAGTGAAGGTATTAGTACCTACGCCAGTTTCGATCTGCCACTGGTAGGTCACACCGGTACAGGTACCGCCCGCACAGGTTGCTGTTGCGGTCAGAGCCGTATCAACTTGTGGATAGCCACCCACTTCACCGGTTACCGCCACGCTAGTAACGATACCGCCCTCAACCACCGTCAGAGCATTAGACGCAACGGCCAAACCATCGGCCGGATCGGTGATGGTCGGATCGGTATGTGGAGTCACGACCACCGTAATGGCTTTACCCAAGTCACCGGCAACAATGGTATAGCTATTGCCGGTCGCACCAGGAATATCGGCGCCATCGGCCTGCCATTGATAGGTTTGCGGTATCGCCGCATCGCCATCCTCATCGCTGAACGTCCCTGCGGTACCAATACTTAACGTATCGCCGACATCAACCAGACCGTTGCCGCCAGCATCGTCAGAAATAATGGTGCTTTGCGTCACAATAGGTACACGGCCCCTTACGGTAGTGGTCGGGCTGGAGGTGACTGCCGACCAGGCCGAGCC
>JBAQHZ010000530.1:0-9311 GCA_049288585.1 Chania sp. | reverse complement strand
GGGCAAACGCAACCGATTAAGATCATTAGCCCTATCAATCTATCTTTTTACAATGCACCTCGGATGATTGAAAATCATCCAGAATAGTCTGATTGTAAATGCGATTGAGCGACCGTCGCTAAATGGTAAAAATGCCAAAATCTCAATAAGATAGCCTTGAACGCTTTGTGACGGCGTCACAAATCATTGTCGAGCCATTATGTTGCGATTTTATATACAGTATATTGAATGCTAAGTGATTTCTTAGAAGCAACCTGCGAGCCGCGCCACGCCTGACTCATCGTTAAAACCTATTCGAACGATAGTTAAGAGCTATTGAAGTATTTGATTTCGGTCAAGCTGTAATGCTCTTCGATGTGGCAACCTCGGATGCCCATTTTTTCATCAGCATGATCGGATGTCGGGCAATTTGGAAGCTAAACTCATTGGAGCGAGATCATGATTAAAAAAGTCATTCTGGGATGTGCCGTCGTGGCCGTTGTCGGTTATCTGGGGTTCGTCGGTTATATCTATCATTACGATCAACAGCGTGCGCCTGCGGTTGCTGACAACAAAATAGACACTCTGTTAACCCGCTATGGATGTGACTATTGCCACACGGCTTCGGCGGAATTGCCCTTCTATGCCAAGTTGCCTATCGCTAAACAACTTATGGAATATGATATTCGAACTGGCAGCAGGCAGTTTACTCTTGATGCCACACGCGCTGCCCTGCAGCAAAATACCGCCGTACCAGAAGCCGATCTGGCCAAGCTGGAATTTGTGCTGAAAAATCAAACAATGCCGCCAGCGCTTTACAAAGTGATGCACTGGTCTGGCAATATGAGCGATGGTGACCGGCAGGAATTGCTCGGTTGGATCCGTCAGCAACGTGAGCAACATTATACTCACCCAGACACTCCAGCTGCATTGCGCGGTGCGGCACTGCAACCGTTGCCAGAATCGCTGCCGACCGACCCTCAGAAAGTGGCGTTGGGCTTCCGGTTGTTCCACGATCCACGGCTGTCGAAAGATAACAGCATCTCCTGTGCGCACTGCCATCAACTGGGTGCCGGGGGTGTCGATGGCCGCGTGTCTTCGCTTGGGGTGAATAACCAACCAGGCCCAATCAATGCGCCAACGGTGTTCAATGCCGCGTTCAACATCGCGCAATTCTGGGATGGCCGAGCAAAAGACCTGCAAGCACAGGCGGGTGGCCCGCCAATGAACCCGATCGAAATGGCCTCAGGATCCTGGGACGATATTATCGGTAAACTGGAAAAAGATGCGCAGTTGAAGGCTGACTTCCAACGGGTCTATGCCAACGGTTTCACCGGCGATAACATTACCGATGCCATTGCCGAGTTTGAAAAAACGCTGATCACGCCAAACAGCCCGTTTGACCGCTATCTGAAAGGGGATGAAAGTGCCCTGACCGCCCAACAGAAACACGGCTATCAGTTGTTCCAGCAGAACAAATGCGGCACCTGCCATACCGGGGTTAACCTGGGCGGCCAGTCTTACGAACTCATGGGTGTCAAAGCGGATTACCTTGCCGTGCGTGGTAAACCTACCGAGGTTGATCTTGGGCGTTACAACGTCACGAAGAATGAAGCGGACCGCAATCGCTTTAAAACGCCAACGCTGCGCAATATCGCCCAAACGGCGCCTTATTTCCATGACGGCAGCGTCAACTCTCTTAACCAGGCGGTGAAAGATATGTTGAAATATCAGGTCGGCGTTAATCTGCCTGAGAACGACGTCAACGACTTGGTGGCCCTGCTGGAAAGCATGAGCGGCAAATATCAGCCTGCAACACCACCTGCCAGTTAACACTTTCAGCACTACACCAGTGACTCGGTAAAGATTCACTGGTTTTCAGGTGGGCAGACAAGCACAATGCCCACCTGACCCTTTCATTTTTCTCACGATTTCCCGAAGCATGAAACGATTGGTCCACCTGCACCACTATCGCGCCCTGCTGCGCCGCTTGTTTATCGCTATCTTTCTTGGCATTTCTGCTGCCCTGGTCGTTTGGCTATTCCACCGCAGCATGCTTGGGCTGGAGTGGCTGTTGCTGGGGCATGATAGCGGTAGTCTGGTGGCCGCGGCTGCGGCACTTCCCGGCTGGCGCCGGGCACTGACTCCGGCGTTGGGTGGCTTGGTGGCGGGCTTACTGCTGTGGATTTATCAGCGCTATCGGCATCAGCACCCTGCGGCCCCTACCGATTATATGGAAGCAATAGAAACCGGTGATGGGCGATTGGACGTTGCTGCCAGCCTGGTCAAAAGCCTTGCATCGTTACTGGTGGTTTCCAGCGGTAGCGCAATTGGCCGTGAAGGGGCGATGATCTTGCTGGCAGCGCTGGTCGGATCGATCTTCGCCCAACGCTTTACCCATGCGCGGGAATGGAAGCTATGGGTAGCCTGCGCTGCGGCAGCGGGGATGGCCAGCGCCTATCATGCACCCTTGGCGGGCAGCCTGTTTATTGCCGAGATCCTGTTCGGCACGCTGATGCTGGCCTCTCTCGGGCCGGTGGTGATTGCCGCCGTCAGTGCCCTGCTGGTCACCAACCTGCTCAACGGTGGCCAAGCCCCGTTATACCTTGTGGAACCCCTGGCTGCCCCCTCACCGGTACAATATCTGCTGATGGCACTGTTGGGCGTTTTGGCAGGAATATGTGGCCCGCTGTTCCTGTGGGCAATGTCCGCCAGCAGTCGGGCATTTAGATCGCTGAATCTCAACCCGCCATTACAACTGGCGTTGGGTGGGTTGATCGTCGGGCTTCTTTCCTTGCTGTTCCCTGAAGTGTGGGGGAATGGTTATAGCGTAGTGCAGTCATTGCTCAGCGCACCGCCGGGCATATTGCTGGTGGGCGCGATTTTGATTTGCAAGCTGCTGGCGGTGCTGGCCAGCAGTGGTTCTGGTGCTCCTGGCGGCGTATTTACCCCGACATTATTCGTGGGTGCCGCGCTGGGATCGCTGTTAGGGCAACTCTGTACCTTGTGGCCGGAGCTGGGAAGCGCGGTGCCAATACTGATGGCGTTGACCGGTATGGCGACTTTGCTGGCCGCGACCACTCATGCCCCGATCATGGCGGCACTGATGGTGTTTGAAATGACCGGGGAATATACCCTGCTCCCCGGCATTCTGTTGGCTTGTGTGATCGCCACGACTATCGCGCGCGGGTTACGCGCGCAGTCGGTCTATCACAGCGCGTAGCGATCCATCAGGCCGGAGATATCCAGATACTGCGCCAGTTCGCGCTGTTCGGCGCGTGGTAAATAGGGGATCTCACCCAACAGCGGTGCGGGAATGCGTTGCTGCAACGCGTCGATGGTTTCAGCATAGTGCGCTAAACCGGGGTTGATACGGTTGGCGACCCAACCCAACAATGGTAAGCCATCGTTAAGGATCGATTGTGCGGTCAGCAGCGCATGGCTGACACAGCCCAGCTTGATGCCAACCACCAGGATCACCGGCAACTGTTCCTGCACCACCCATTCAGAATAAGAGCGCAGATCGTTCATCAATACGCGCCATCCCCCGCTGCCCTCTACCACCACGGTATCGGCCTTGGTGGCAAGGTGCTGCAACCCACGGCTCATCACGCTGTAATCAATATCCTGTGTGGCATGGGCGTGGAAGACTTCATCCAGACAGGTTATCGGGTTAATTTCATCATAAGACAAAGGCATAGTGGACGAAGCCTGCAGCACCAAAGCGTCTTTATTCCGAATGCCTTCGCTGGTTTCCTGACAACGTGCCGCTATGGGCTTATACCCCGCCGCTGAGCGGCCCTGTGCAGCAAATGCCTGCAACAATCCGCGGGAAACCACGGTTTTACCTACGTCGGTATCCGTGCCTGTTACAAATAAGCGCTTTAACATGAATGGATTGCCCTAAAATGCTCCGTTAACAAAAGGATCGCCGCCGATCGCGGCGCGAGTAGCCTGACAGGGAAAAGTCTAGGGGATGCGAACTTACAGGGGCTTGAGGTAGCTCAATATTTTTGCGGTAAACATTAAGAAATTCTGATAGGAAGAATTTACATTAGCCCTGTAACAGTTTCACCAGCAGCGAACCGTTGTATAGCGCATCTTTCACCAGCGCAGCACCCGGCATGGTACCTTTATTGAAAAACTGTGTGGATTCAACCTGCACATGCTCACTGTATGCTGGCAAAGATTGCTGGCGGATACAGGAAGCAATCGCCGGATGAAGGATCTCGGCGGCTCGATTTAGCGGCGAACCCACCAGGATTTTTTCTGGATTAAACAAATTGACCATGATCGCCACAATGCGCCCGACGCTATGCCCAACGCCGAGAATGATATCTTTGGCTAATTGATCCCCAGCCAGAGCCGCATCGCACAGGGATTCGACGGTCAGAGGCGCGCCATGCAGCAATGACGTCATTGAGCCCCCCAAGCGCTGTTGGGCGATTTCCAGCATGTTTTCAATACTGGCTACCGTTTCCAGGCAACCGTGATTCCCGCAGTAGCAGCGTTTACCGTAAGGATCGACCTGGGTATGGCCGATTTCCACTACGCTGCGGCTACCGGCATGCAGCACACGGCCATTGGTGATCACCCCAGCACCGACGTTATGATCAATCACCACCTGAATCACATTCATGCTACCGCGCGAAGCACCGTACAGCGCCTCGGCCATGGTCCAGGCACAGATATCGTGTTGCAGGTAGACCGGCAGCCCAGTGAGCGTTGCTAACGCCGGGCCGAGTGCCATTTCTTGCACATCGTAGAACGGCATGCGGTGAACAACGCCAGACGCGGTATCGATCATGCCAGGCAAGGTGATGGCGATCGCCGTTAAACGTTCCAGTTTGCTTTGATGGCGAATAAAAAAGCGGTCTATTTCACCTACAATACGTTGCAGTAAGGGGTCGGGGTGTTCAGCATCGAGCGGCAGCAATTCTTCTACCACCATTTTGCTGCTGAGATCGCGCAGCGCCAGCGTAATGGTTCCACGGCTGATACGAGCAGAAAGGTAATGCCAGGCTTCGGTGTCCAACACCAACCCGACCGCAGGGCGGCCACGGCTGCCGATTTCCTGATATTCGGTTTCTTTAACCAGATGCGCTTCAAGCAGCTCACGCACAATCTTGGTGATACTGGCAGGCGCAAGCTGGGCGCGTTTGGATAATTCGATGCGCGAAATAGGCCCCAGCTGATCAATCAGCCGGTAAACTGCCCCTGCATTGGTTTGCTTGATTTGATCAATATGCCCAGGCTGCCCATCCGCAATCACAAACCTGCTCCTACTATTTTTCGCGCTTCTAAATAAAGACTAAGGGCTATGGTGGGGCTTTTGGAATACAGCGTCAACTATTTGATTCGTTATGTGATTAACAGCACAAATTCACCGACATTTAGCCTGGAAGCGCGTCTTATTTGTGCAGATTCAGCATTAGCTCCATCAAGGTTTGGGCCGCAACCGTGACTGGGCGGTTACGATGATGCACCAGCCAGACTTCGGTCATCGCCTCCGGTTCAGCCAGCGGCAGATAGGTGACGCCATCAATTTTAACCCGGCCAAATGACGTCGGCAGGATAGAAATCCCTAACCCAGCGGCTACCAGACCGATAATCGTCATTGCCTCGCCCACTTCCTGAGTAATGTAAGGAGCAACTCCGGCATTGGCCAACAGCGCCAGAATTTCGTCGTACAGCGCCGTACCGACCTCACGGGAAAAGAAGACGAACGGTTCCTGCGCCAGATCGGTGAAACGCAGCGTGCCAGGCGCAACATGAGTGAGCGGATGACCATTCGGCACCACCGCCAACAAAGGTTCGCGCAGCAGCAACTGATGCTGGAGCGCATCCGGCAAGCGGGTGTTGCGCATCACCCCCAGATCCAATGCACCGTTCAACAAAGGCTCGAGCTGCTGTTTGGTATTGATCTCACGCATTTTGATATGCACATTCGGTGACAACTGACGGAACGCCCGCAGGCTGCGTGACACCACGCTGATAAACGGCGCTGAAGAGGTAAAGCCGATCGTCAACTCGCCGATCTCCCCGCGCTCAAGCCGAGCTGCCCTTTCTGCCGCACGATTAACCTGATCGAGTACCTGATAGGCCTCCTTGAGAAACATCT
Source organism: Chania sp. (assembly GCA_049288585.1). Lineage (GTDB taxonomy): Bacteria > Pseudomonadota > Gammaproteobacteria > Enterobacterales > Enterobacteriaceae > Chania. The sequence goes on along the minus strand of JBAQHZ010000530.1, from coordinate 3,211 downwards.
CTCCGGCCTGAGTCAGCCCGACGTTGCGGTTATTACGCGCCAACAAGCGTGCGCCGACCATCTCTTCCAGCACCTGGATCTGCTGGCTCAGCGGTGGCTGGGACATACGCAGCCGCTCCGCCGCGCGGCCAAAGTGCAATTCCTCTGCAACGGCGACAAAATAGCGCAGGTGTCTGAGTTCGATATTCATATTTTTAAAGTCTCAATTGCAATTATTAATATATTAGACAAAAAACTGCCCTCTCCCTATCATTTTGTGAATCAAGACGTGTTTTTGTTCTTCCGAACCCGGTAAGGAAATGCTGTGACAACCCCTGTGCGTTCTGCGGCCACCACATCGCAAGCGCTGCCCCCCGATGAAGTGCCCAAAGCCAGGCGCTCAACGCTGAATAAACACCCCTTTATTGAACGTGGCACCTCGCAATTTACGCGCGTCACCTTGGCACTGTTTTCTGCCGGATTGGCCACATTTGCCTTGTTGTACTGTGTGCAACCGATCTTGCCGGTACTTTCGCAGGACTTTGGCATCTCCCCCGCTGAGAGCAGCCTTTCGCTTTCCTTTTCGACCGGATTATTGGCTATCGGCCTGATGTTCACCGGCCCACTGTCCGATGCCGTTGGCCGCAAACCGGTGATGGTAGTGGCTTTGTTACTGGCGGCGATCTGTACGCTGATTTGTGCCTTCATGACCAGTTGGCACAGCATTCTATTCATGCGCGCCCTGATTGGCCTTTCACTGAGTGGCGTGGCCGCGGTTGGCATGACCTATCTGAGTGAGGAGATTCACCCCAGCTTTGTCGCCTTTTCAATGGGGCTGTACATCAGTGGTAACTCCATTGGCGGGATGAGCGGGCGTTTAGTGACCGGGGTGCTGACCGATTTCTTCTCATGGCGAATTGCGTTGGCGGTCATTGGGCTGTTCGCGCTGGCCGCAGCTTTCATGTTCTGGCGCATTCTGCCTGCATCGAAACATTTTCGTGCCAGCTCGTTGCGCCCACATACCCTGCTGATCAACTTTAGGCTGCACTGGCATGATAAAGGGTTACCGCTGCTGTTCGCCGAAGGTTTCCTGCTGATGGGCAGTTTTATCACCCTATTCAATTACATTGGCTATCGGCTGTTGAACGATCCCTATCATCTCAGCCAGGCCGCCGTTGGGTTGCTGTCGGTGGTTTATCTCACCGGTTCGTACAGCTCACCGAAGGCCGGCTCCCTGACGACCCGCTTCGGGCGCGGGCCGGTGTTGCTGGTTTCAATCCTGATTATGCTGACCGGGGTCCTGATCACCACGCTGGCACCGCTCACGACGATTTTTATCGGTATGATGCTGTTTACCGCCGGATTCTTTGCCGCCCACTCGGTTGCCAGCAGTTGGATCGGCCGCCGCGCACGCCGCGCTAAGGGCCAGGCTTCATCACTGTATCTGTTCTGTTATTATGTCGGGTCCAGCGTGGCCGGAACCTTGGGTGGCGTGTTCTGGCACAGTTTTGGTTGGGGTGGTGTAGTAACCTTTATCAGCGCTATGTTGCTTTTGGCCCTATTGGTCGCCCTCAACCTGAAAAAACTGCCGGAAGCCGCTCGTATTTAGCGAAAGTGTCCTTACCTTCCCTGCCAGGCTTGAACAACTCAGAGTTGAAAATTAGGAAGGGGCTGAAGTTGCCCCTTTTTTTGTATGAACTTACAATGTATGTTGTAACTAAAATTGGAGGTGTAATGGATAAATATAGCCTTATTGGCAGAATGAATATGTGCTTTGCTGAATTGGAACAGGCTTTGGCGGCACTCCACCAGCAGATCCTGACGCTGCATTTAGTCGCAGCGCGAGTATTCAGCCTACCGGAAATAGAGAAAGGTAAAGAACATGCAGCGGTAGAGCAAATCAACGTAGAGCAGCATGTTGGCCAAGCAGCACGCGATCTGGCACTGGAACATTACCAACGGTTATTTATCCACCATAACCTGCCGCACGTCAGCAGCAAGGCTGCGGTACGCCTGCCCGGTGTGATCTGCCTGGCAGTTGATAACGCCGAATACCTCGCCCTACAGCAGCAAATTGCGCTGATCAACCGCCTGAAAGCCGAACTGGAGCAGATCATCACCGTTGAATCCGGTTTATCTCCAGAACAACGCTTCGACTTTGTGCACACCCGCTTGCACGGCTTAATCACCCTCAGCGCCTATCGCTCGCTGACATTACTGACCAATCCTGATTCCGTGCGTTTCGGCTGGGCCAACAAGCACATCATCAAGAACGTGAAGCGGGACGATATTGTGGCGCAGTTGGAAAAAAGCCTGAAGGCCGGGCGTGCGGTGCCGCCTTTTGATCGCGAGCAATGGGCCGAATTGGTCAGCCGCGAAATTGATGATGTCAGTCGCCTGCCGCAAAATGCGGTGTTGAAAATCAAACGACCGGTGAAGGTACAGCCGATCGCTCGAGTGTGGTATCAGCAGCAGCAAAAACAGGTGCAACACCCCTGCCCGCTGCCGCTGATAGCCCTATGCCAGTTGGAAGCCGGGGCGAAAGTGCCAAAAATGGGTGAGTTACTTAATTACGATGCGGCAACGGTGAAGCATAAGTACAAGCCGGATGCTCAACCGCTGCGATTATTGGTAAAACGCCTGCATTTGTACACAAACGTGCCGGATTAGCCGTAAAACTTATAAACACGCAGACGATGCCCATCAAGGTCTTCAGCCACAAAGGTATAACCGAAATCCATTTCTACCGGGTGCTGCGCGATCGTCAATCCTTTGGCCTGCCATTGCTGACAGAGTGTATCCACCTGTTCTGCTTGTTCACACAGGAAACTGATCTCCGTCCCACCGCCAACGGCCTTCGCGGCGGGCTCCACGGTGTGCTTCGACCACATCGCCAGCTTGAAGCCGTTACTGAAGACAAACATCGCAAAGGTGGGTGACTTTTCAACGGGTGCAACCCCCAACAGTTGCTGATAGAAGTCGGCGCTTTTTTCCGGGCTATCCACATAAATGATGGTCATGCTTGGCGTTATCATGTTCTCTCCTGGTAATGAAAGGAACCTCAATGTTCCCGATAGCTAAAGCCTAAGCTGCCCGACTGTCAGTTTCTGGCAGTAGCCCATTACGATGAGCAAATCCCTTCGGTTTCGCGCCAGGTTTTCATCAATGCACGGCGGCCGCGCGGATAGCGTTGCGATAACGGCGTTAGCGTGCGGATGCGATCGAGACGGAA
>JBAQHZ010000529.1:0-5782 GCA_049288585.1 Chania sp. | reverse complement strand
TAAGAAAGACGAAAGGGGGAGCTTGCTCCCTCTTTTAATTGTTATTTTTCAGAGACAAATATTGACTTTTATTGGCCTCGGCGCTCACACTATTCGTCAATCATTCGACAAGGTAATGCAACTATGCACTCTGCCATTTTCCGTTTCTTTTTTTACTTTAGCGCCTGATTTAAGGGAGCCTTGGCGTAAGAAAAGAAACGAAAAGTAGCGCCTTAGCCTCCCACTGTGGAGGCTTTTTTGTTTTTGATTATCTCCTTTGCCTTTCAAACCGTAGCGCTGTGGGTTGCAACGTGAAATTCATTGAGGATAAGGCCAAAGGCGTGCTCGAATAATAATCAATCATAACTTAGCGGGCCGTCACGGCCAGAGGAAGAGGAAAGCAATGTCACATCTCGCAGAGCTGGTTGCCAAAGCCAAGGCAGCCGTAGAAGATGCCCAGGATGTTGCCGCGTTAGATTTGGTACGCGTCGAATATTTAGGCAAAAAAGGTCATTTCACCTTGCAGATGCAGTCACTGCGCGAAGTGCCAGCGGAAGAGCGCCCGGCCGCCGGAGCGGTGATCAATCAGGCAAAACAGGACGTTCAGGATGCACTGAATGCGCGCAAGAATATGCTGGAGTCTGCCGTACTGAACGCACGTCTGGCGGTTGAAACTATCGATGTTTCGCTGCCAGGTCGTCGTTTGGAGAATGGTGGTCTGCACCCGGTGACCCGCACTATCGATCGTATTGAAACTTTCTTCGGCGAACTGGGTTTCTCTGTCGAAACCGGCCCAGAAATCGAAGACGATTATCACAACTTTGACGCGCTGAATATTCCAGCTCATCACCCGGCACGTGCCGATCACGATACCTTCTGGTTTGACGCTACGCGTCTGCTGCGTACTCAAACCTCTGGCGTGCAGATCCGCACCATGAAGACCCAGCAACCGCCGATCCGCATCATCGCACCGGGCCGTGTCTATCGTAACGATTATGATCAAACGCACACCCCGATGTTCCACCAGATGGAAGGGCTGATTGTCGATAAAGACATCAGCTTTACCAATCTGAAGGGCACGTTGCATGATTTCCTGAACAACTTCTTTGAAGAGGATTTGCAGGTTCGTTTCCGTCCTTCCTACTTCCCGTTTACTGAGCCTTCCGCAGAAGTTGATGTGATGGGCAAAAACGGTAAATGGTTGGAAGTGTTGGGTTGCGGCATGGTGCACCCGAACGTACTGCGCAATGTAGGTATCGATCCGGAAGTTTACTCCGGCTTTGCCTTCGGCATGGGAATGGAACGCCTGACAATGTTGCGTTACGGTGTCACCGATTTGCGTGCGTTTTTCGAAAACGATCTGCGTTTCCTCAAACAGTTTAAGTAAGGCGGGAATATCACATGAAATTCAGTGAACTCTGGTTGCGCGAGTGGGTAAACCCGGCCATCAGCAGCGAAGCATTATCCGATCAAATCACCATGGCAGGCCTGGAAGTGGACGGCGTTGAGCCAGTAGCCGGTGCTTTCAACGGCGTGGTGGTTGGCCACGTGGTGGAATGTGGGCAGCATCCTAACGCCGATAAATTGCGTGTAACCAAGGTTGATGTAGGCGGCGAGCGTCTGCTGGACATCGTCTGTGGTGCGCCAAACTGCCGTATTGGTTTAAAAGTAGCGGTAGCCACCGTTGGCGCGGTATTGCCGGGTGATTTCAAGATCAAAGCCGCCAAACTGCGTGGTGAACCTTCTGAAGGTATGCTGTGTTCGTTTTCCGAACTGGCGATTTCTGACGATCATAACGGCATTATTGAGTTGCCAGAAGACGCGCCGATCGGTACCGATATTCGCGACTATCTGAAACTTGATGATAACGCGATCGAAATCAGCGTCACCCCTAACCGCGCGGATTGTCTGGGCATCATTGGCGTTGCGCGTGACGTTGCCGTGCTGAACCAGTTGCCGCTCACCGAGCCAGATATGAGCCCGGTTGTTGCTACCATCACTGATACGCTGCCAATCCGTGTAGACGCGCCGCAGGCGTGCCCGCGCTATCTGGGCCGTGTGGTGAAAGGGATCAACGTAAAGGCGCCTTCACCATTGTGGATGCGTGAAAAACTGCGTCGTGGCGGGATCCGTTCTATCGATGCGGTGGTTGACGTCACCAACTATGTGTTGATGGAACTAGGCCAGCCGATGCATGCGTTCGATCTGAACCGCATTGAAGGCGGGATCGTGGTGCGTATGGCATCTGAAGGCGAAACGCTGCGCCTGTTGGATGGCAATGAAGCCAAATTAAGCGCAGATACCTTAGTGATTGCCGATCATCACAAAGCGCTGGCGATGGGCGGCATTTTTGGTGGTGAGCACTCTGGTGTGAACGATGAAACCCAGGATGTGCTGTTGGAGTGCGCGTTCTTCAGCCCGCTGTCGATTACTGGCCGTGCGCGTCGTCATGGTTTGCATACCGACGCCTCCCACCGTTACGAGCGTGGTGTGGATCCTGCGTTGCAGTATAAGGCTATGGAGCGTGCAACTCGTTTGCTGATGGATATCTGTGGCGGTGAAGCTGGGCCTATCATTGATGTGACCGATGAGAACGCGTTGCCGAAACGTGCCTCTATCACATTGCGCCGTGAAAAGCTGGATCGCCTTATTGGCCATGTGGTACCCGCCGAACAGGTGAGCGATATTCTGCGCCGCCTTGGCTGCCAGGTGACTGAGCAGGGCAGCAACTGGCTGGCGGTTGCGCCAAGCTGGCGTTTCGATATGGAGATCGAAGAAGATCTGGTGGAAGAAGTGGCTCGTGTATACGGCTACAACAATATTCCAGACGTACCAGTGCGTGCCGATCTGGTGATGACTAAGCATCATGAATCCGATCTGGCGCTGAAGCGTGTAAAAACCATGCTGGTCGATCACGGTTTCCAGGAAGCAATTACTTACAGTTTTGTCGATCCGAAAGTACAGGCGCTGCTGCATCCGGGTGAAGAAGCGCTGATCCTGCCAAGCCCAATCTCGGTAGAGATGTCCGCTATGCGCCTGTCGCTGTGGACTGGTTTACTGTCTGCGGTGGTGTACAACCAGAATCGTCAGCAAACGCGTGTGCGCCTGTTCGAAAGCGGCCTGCGCTTTGTGCCTGATACTACGGCGAATCTGGGGATCCGTCAGGATGTCATGCTGGCTGGCGTCATTGCCGGGCATACCCATGAAGAACACTGGGATCTGGCGAGAAAGCCGGTGGACTTCTATGATTTGAAAGGGGATCTGGAGTCTGTGCTTGAGCTGACAGGTAAGTTATCTGAAATTCAGTTCAAGGCAGAGGCCCATTCGGCTCTCCACCCGGGTCAAAGTGCGGCGATTTATTTGCACGGTGAGCGCGTAGGTTTCATCGGTGTGGTTCACCCAGAACTTGAGCGTAAACTGGATCTTAACGGCCGTACTGTGGTGTTTGAACTGGAGTGGAATAAGGTCGCAACCCGCGCCGTACCTCAAGCGCGTGAAATTTCTCGCTTCCCTGCAAACCGTCGTGATATCGCGGTTGTCGTGGCTGAAAACGTCGCCGCAGAAGATATTTTGGCAGAGTGTAAGAAAGTTGGCGCAAATCAGGTAGTTGGCGTAAACTTGTTTGATGTGTACCGTGGCAAGGGCGTAGCAGAGGGTTACAAGAGCCTGGCTATCAGTCTGGTATTGCAGGATACCGCTCGTACACTGGAAGAAGAGGAGATCGCCGCTACCGTTGCAAGATGCGTAGAGGCTCTAAAACAGCGATTCCAAGCATCCTTGAGGGATTGAACCTATGGCGCTTACTAAAGCTGAAATGTCAGAACACCTGTTTGAGAAGCTTGGGCTTAGCAAACGGGACGCCAAAGATCTGGTAGAGCTGTTCTTTGAAGAGGTCCGTCGGGCTTTGGAGAACGGTGAGCAGGTAAAACTGTCAGGTTTTGGTAATTTTGATTTGCGTGACAAGAACCAACGTCCGGGACGCAACCCTAAAACTGGTGAGGACATTCCGATTACGGCGCGCCGCGTGGTCACTTTCCGTCCGGGGCAAAAACTAAAAAGCCGGGTGGAAAACGCGAGCCCAAAAGAATAAGTTGCGCAACACCAAAAAGGCCGCGTTTGCGGCCTTTTTCTTTATTAACAGAGTCATAATTTGAATAATGACGTTATGTGGTAATATATTGTTACCTGGTTTTTATTATCTCTCACTCTTATTATGCATAGCTGATTTCATTACTCTGTAACGCACTATTCCACCCTGCTTTTTCGCTAGCATGTAAGCATTAAATAATCTTACTGATAATATTTCTTGCTATACCCAAAATAATTCAAGTTGCTTGGGTGTTGGCTGCGTTACTCGGCCCATGCTGAGCGCGGCAGGAATCCGTTCCATGGCGATCGTAACAATGTTCGCAATTCACACGATGATGGCGAGCGTGGCAATAACCACAACGATAGCCATAATGCCCACAGTCGGCCTTATCCACAGAACAACAACGATCCGCGCCACTGATTGATTCACTAGCGGTTAGTATTGCTATCACCTGTTGGGTGATCGGCAGTGCTAAATGCTGTTTTCCTGGCCGATCTGCGACACAGCCCTTTCCCTCACGGCGCTAACCTCCTAATATTCGCTGCAAGATGTTAATTATCAGGCCATGACAACGGTCTGCAGGAATTGTTACGCCTATGCCGACCCACCAAACGTTCACGTTATTGCAGCAAAATCAGCGCCAACGCGATAAACGCCATTTATCACTGTTGACGCTGGGCGTTGTGGTGGCTTTTGTCTTCAGCCTGAGCGCCGGGGATGTCTGGATCTGGCCCACTCAGTGGCTGAGTGAGTCTGCGCAGCTATTTGTCTGGCAACTGCGCCTGCCGCGAGCGCTGGCGGTCATGTTGGTGGGGGCCAGCTTGGCAGTTGCGGGAGCGGCGATGCAAGCGCTGTTTGAAAACCCGCTGGCAGAGCCTGGGTTGCTTGGGGTGGCCAATGGCGCTGGCGTGGCGCTGGTTCTGACGGTGCTGTTCGGCAACGGATTATTGCCGGTTGCCCTGATGAGCCTGAGTGCGATCCTCGGCGCACTGGTGATGACCTTCCTATTATTGAGTTTTGCCCGCCGCCGCCGAATGAGTAATGCACGCCTGCTACTGGTGGGCGTTGCGTTGGGCATCGTCTGTAGCGCCATCATGACATGGGCCGTTTATTTCAGCTCCAGCCTCGATCTACGCCAACTGATGTATTGGATGATGGGCGGTTTCGGCGGGGTCGACTGGCGGCAAAGATGGTTGCTGCTGATATTATTGCCGGTGCTGTTGTGGCTATGTACACAGGGCAAAGTGCTCAATCTGATGGCACTGGGTGAAGTTCAGGCTAAGCAACTGGGGCTTTCTCTTCATCTGTGGCGCAATCTGTTGGTGCTGGCGATAGGCTGGTTAGTGGGTGCCAGTGTGGCACTGGCGGGGGTGATCGGTTTCGTGGGGTTGGTGATCCCCCATATACTGCGGCTCAGCGGCTTGACCAATCAGCGCTTCCTGTTGCCCGGTTGCGCGCTGGCAGGGGCCGGAGTATTGCTGGCGGCTGATGTGGTTGCACGTATCACGCTACTTTCAGCAGAACTCCCCATCGGCGTAGTGACTGCCACACTGGGCGCACCGCTATTTATCTGGTTACTGACCCGGTCAAAGAGCGTAAGGTAAATGAGCTACCGCTATATACCCGTCATACTTCAAGTTGCTTGCGCTCTGTCGCCCCAGTCACATAGTGGCCTATGCTCCTGGGGTCTCCAGTGCTTGCCGCCTACAAGCA
>JBAQHZ010000528.1:0-4808 GCA_049288585.1 Chania sp. | reverse complement strand
CTGCGGGCAAGTTGATCGGCGCGGCGTGCTGGTTTGATATCGTTGATAATCCAACCACCAACATTCGCCAGGGTAGGGCGGTGGTGCGTTACAACTACAGCCCAGTGCCACCGCTGGAAGATCTGACCATGATCCAGACCTTCACCGATCGATACTATGAAGCGGCCTTCTCGTCGCTCGGGGGTGCATAAATGGCTATTCCTAAAAAGCTCCGGCTGTTTACGCTGTTTATCGACGGCACCAACTACATCGGGAAAATCCCCAGCGTCACGCTGCCAAAAGTCACCCGCAAGACGGAGGATTTTCAAGGGGGCGGGATGATAGGTTCTGCGGCGGTGGATCTTGGCCTGGATGGTGGCGCGCTGGATGCCTCCATGGTGGTGGGTGGTGTCGTTGAGGAACTAATACTGAAGTATGGCGGTGATATTGATGAACTTCGCCTGCGCTTTGCTGGGGAGATCTACAGCGGCGGCACCAGCTCACTGATGGAAGTGGAAATGCGCGGGCGGTTTACTGAAATCGATCCGGGTGAGGCAAAGCAAGGTGATGATACCAACCACACCTACGCCATCAAAAACACCTACTACAAGCTGTCGGTAGATGACAGGGAACTGCTGGAAATCGACCTGCTGAACTTCATCTACAAGCGCGACGGGAAAAACCTGTACCCGGATCGCATCGTCTCTGCGCTCGGCCTAGGTAGTTGATCGGGTCACCTAACCTCAATTCACTTTAAGGCGGCACGCGTTGCCGCCCGGAGAACATTATTATGTCAGTCACTCTCACTACGCCTATCAAGCGTGGCACTACCGAAATCACCACAGTTCGCATTACGGACACCATCAAACAAGCTGGCTCACTGCGCGGCCTGCGCCTGGTTGATGTGCTCAATTTTGACTATGACGCTATTTCGACGCTGTTAACCCGCGTAACGGCACCGGCGCTTACCCCTTCAGATATTGCTGAACTCGATACCGGTGATTTTGTTGCGTTCATTGAAGAGTTAACGCCTTTTTTGACCAAAGCGGCGCCGTCCGTAACGAACGGAGCGGAGACGGGGAGCAAGTAAGAGAACCGCTTTTTACCAGCGTTGACGATCTCATCGCCGACGTTGCGGTTATTTTCCACTGGCCGCCCTCCGAGATGTACGGCATGGAGCTGCGCGAGCTGATGGCCTGGCGCCAGCGCGCCGCCATCCGCAGCGGCAACCATGACGACGAAGAGGACGACCATGGATCTTAATATTCGCGTTGCCTTCAGCGCGATTGATAAAATCACCCGCCCGGTTAAAGCCGCTAGCAAAGCAGTTAGCGGCCTTTCTGAATCCCTCAAAAAAACGCAAAGTGCCGTAAAGAACCTGGATAAACAAGCGACCAGTTTTGACAAACTGCGGATGCAGGCGAACGACACGGCGCAAAAAATCAACAGCGCTCAACGTGCATTCAACGGTCTTAATCAGAAGGTGCGCGAAGGCGGCCAACTGACAGAGGCTCAGGCTGTACACCTTGAAACCCTGCGCGGCAAACTCTCGCGATTGACGCAGACCTACGGCCAACAGACAGCCAAGCTGCGTGAGGCGGCGCAGGCAGTCCGGCAGCATGGCGTCAATCTGTCTTCCGGTAGCGGTGCGATACAAAGCGCTATCCGACGCACCGAGCAATACAACCAGCAACTGGAGCGGGAGCGCCGCCAACTGGCTGCGGTCAGCAAGGCGCAAGCCAGCTACTCCCGCGCTAAAGATACCGGCAGCAGGTTGCGCGGTTCCGGTATTGGTATGGCATTAGGTGCGGCGGCGGGGGGGTATGCGGGCGGCAGATTCCTGGCGCCCGCCGTGGGTTTTGATGCGGAAATGTCGCGCGTTCAGGCGTTAACGCGGCTTGATAAAAACTCTTCACAACTTGCTGGCTTGCGTGACCAGGCGAAAAAACTCGGTGCGGAAACGGCGTTCACAACCCGCGATGCGGCCAGCGGTCAGGCATTCCTGGCAATGGCTGGCTTCACCCCGCAGTCGATTCAGGCGGCTCTGCCTGGTGTGCTTAATATGGCGCTGGCTGGCGGGATGGAGCTTGGCGAGTCTGCTGATATTGGTTCAAATATCCTTTCTCAATTCACGTTACCCGCGGGTGAAATGGATCGCGTGAGTGATGTGTTGACTGCCGCATTTACGCGAACCAACACCGATCTGCGCAACCTTGGCGATACGATGAAGTATGCGGGCCCGGTAGCGTCGAAACTAGGCATCAGCCTGGAAGAAGCTGCGGGGATGGCCGGTATTCTTGCCAATAACGGTATCCGCGGCAGTGATGCGGGTACGGCGATGCGGGCCTCATTGGCACGGCTGGCATCGCCTCCTAAAGCCGCCGCCAAGGCGCTGAAAGAGTTGGGCGTTTCTGTTGCAGACGCCAGCGGGAAAATGCGCCCCGCCGAAACAATCTTGCTTGATCTCTACAAGGCGACCAAAAAATATGGTGAGGTTGATCAGGTTGGCTTCTTCAAGGATATCGCGGGCGAAGAAGCCTTCGTTGGTCTGCAAACGTTGGTTGCTGGTGCAGGTAGCGGCGCGCTGCAAAAACTGATCGGTGAACTCAAAAAATCAGGGGGAGAATCAAGCGCTGTCGCCAAGAAGATGGCGGACAACCTCAGCGGTGATCTGAAAAATCTGGACAGTGCCTGGGAAGGTTTTCGTATTCAGGTTGAAGAGACTATTGACGGCCCGCTGCGTAAGTTGGCGCAGGGGCTGAGCGACACTATCACTTCCGTCAGTGGATGGGTGAAGGAAAATCCAAAACTGGCCCAAACCATCCTCTTAGTTGCTGGCACTCTCACCGTTCTGGTGGCTGCTCTGGGGGCTGCCAGTCTTGCAACCGGCCTGCTTATCGGGCCACTGGCTAAACTGCATCTTGGTTTTACGCTGCTGACCGGTGGGCGTGGGTTAATAGGAACCGTTAACGCGCTGCGTGGCTTCGTTGGTGTAGGCGGAAACGCCATGGCGAGAATGGGTGGCTGGTCGCGTGTGCTGGGCTCGTTATCGGCAGGATTTCGGGGGTTGCCTGGATTGATAGTGCCGCTGCGCAGCATGCTGATGGGGGTTTTCCTATCGCCTGCGGCGGCATTGGGCTCATTGGCGCGGGGTATTGGTGGGCTGGTGCTAAGGCTTAGCGGCTTACCTGCCATTTGGGGGTTAATCACTGGCGCCGCGTCAGCACTTGGCGGCGTACTGGCTTTCCTTCTGAGTCCGATCGGGCTGGTAGGTGCAGCTTTTGTCGCTGCTGGGGTGTTGATTTGGCGCTTTTGGGAGCCGATCAAAGCGTTCTTTATCGGGTTTGGTGCCGGAGTTATGCAGGCATTGGCGCCGTTGCGAGACGCGTTTTCCCGATTGGCTCCGATTTTCGGTGTGATTGGTGATGCCATTGGCCGTGTATGGGACTGGTTCACAAAACTGCTGTCGCCGATGCAGGTCAGCAAAGAGACGCTGGAAAAATGCACCAGTGCCGGTGAGTCTTTTGGTCGGGTGTTTGGTGCGGCGCTGCAACTGCTGTTTGCGCCGATCACATTCCTGATGGATTCAGTGGGCTGGCTGCTGGAAAAACTCGGCCTGATCCCGGATGGCATAGAGCAAGCGCGCCTCAAAGCTGAAAAGATGAAGCTGGAATTGACGCCGGAAGGGAAAGCCTTGCTACAGGGCCGGGTTGATACCTTGATTGGCGATCTTAATGCGGCAAAGAAACCTGTAATTTCAGTTTCTGATAAACCAACTCAGCCAGCATTGACCGGTGAAAGTGGAACCTTACGGCGTCTAAATGAAATCGCTGGAAACACCAAGGCAACCGCCGATAACACCAATCCCACCAAGAGGATCGGCCCTGGGGATATCATCTTTAAAAATCTCCCCAATGCGCTGGCACTGCGTGGAGCCTATCAGGAAACGCGCGTCATTCCCCAGCCCGTGCCGCGCGTTGCGGCCGCCGCCGGCAGTGTACTTTCGGTGCCTACTGCGTCACAACCTGCCGCTGTGGCTCCGGTATCTGCGCCGGGCGGTGGTGCGCCCGTCTTCCAGCTTATTTTTAATGAGGTTGGCAAGTTTTCGGCTCAAGAGCTGGAGCGCATCGCCCGCAATGCGGTGCGTGATGCAATGGCCAGCACAGCCAGAAGTAACCGCGGGTCGTTCCGCGATCGAGACTAACAGGGGTCGCAATCATGATGATGATTTTTGGAATGTTTGTTTTCACGCTACGCACAATTCCCTATCAGCAGTTGCGCCATTCGCAGGAGTGGCGGCACGTTAAGAACGAGCGCATCAACCAGTCTGCTGCTTGGCAGTACATTGGCTCGGGGGAAGATAACATTACGCTGGATGGCGTTCTGTACCCGGAGATCACCGGCGGCGGGATATCGCTCTACACCCTGGAGACAATCGGCTACGCCGGACGGCCCTGGCCGCTGATTGAAGGGGATGGCCGGATCTATGGGATGTACGTTATGACGCGCCTGGAGCGTGGCAAATCGGAGTTTGACCGCTACGGCAACGCGAAGAAAATCGAATTTACGATCAGTCTGAGCCGGGTTGACAGTGATTTCAGGGAGAAATTGCAAACGACGTCGGCCAGTGATGTGCTGGGCGAGCTGCGCACCAGTGCGACCAAGGCGATCAATTCAGTATCCAGTTCGCTGAGTAGTTTGTTCTGAAGCATGGATGCCGCTGACTGTGATCGAGGTGACTGGTGGTATAGATGGCCTTGTCTGTGCTGATTGCTCCTGCAGCACAGACAAGACTGCATTTTTATAGCTGCGTGCGTTATGTGCACAAG
>JBAQHZ010000527.1:0-6036 GCA_049288585.1 Chania sp. | reverse complement strand
CCCTTACTCTTTCAAGCTGCGGTACTGTTGGTAATACTCGCTTACCAGCTAGCCGCAACTTGAAATTTGTTGGGTAGACAAACCGGTACGTTAGCGGGTGAAAGCGTAAACTTTACCGCCACGCGCCTGGATCAGCAGCTTATCGCCAGCCACGATCGGTGCAGACAGGAAGCCGGAGCTATCCACTTTCTGCTGAGCCACAAAACGGCCATCGGTCGTGTTGATCCAGTGCAGGTAACCTTCGGCATCCCCAACCACCAGATAGCCATTATACAATGCAGGTGCAGTCAAACCGCGGTGCAGTAGATCGCTTTGGCGCCACAGGCTGGCACCACCATCGGTATTCATTGCCACAACACGATCGTTCTGATCAACCAGGTAGATACGGCCAGCGTCAACGATGAAATCGTTCACTGAGCCCATCTCACGCTTCCACACGATCTGGCCAGAACGCAGATCCAGCGCCGTCAGGTTACCATTGTAACCCAATGCGTACACCACGTTATCAACAATCACCGGGGTGGTATCCACATCGTTCAGGCGATCGATTTCGGTCGCACCGCTCGGTTGGGTAACACGCTGTTGCCAGATCAACTGACCCTGCTGCATCAGCACTGCGCTGACGCGGCCGTTATCACCACCGACGATCGCTGCACCAAACGCGACAGCAGGCGCAGACTCACCACGCAGTGACAACGAAGGAATATCCAGGTTTACCGTCCACTTGATCGCACCATCAGACTCATTCAATGCCTGCAACTGGCCGTTAGTGGTATGGATCAGCACCATGCCGTCGGCAACAACCGGACGGGAAATGGCCTCACCTGCCACTTTGGTCTGCCAGGTCACTTGACCGTCTGAGGTATTCAGCGCATAAACGATCGCCTTCTCGCTGCCAACGTACACGTTAGAGCCAGAAACCGTCAGGCCGCCAGACAGCAGCGCAGGTTGGTTACTGGAGAAGAAACGGGTTTTTTCTGAAAGATCAACCGCCCACTTCTCTTTACCTTCCAGCAGATCCATCGCTTTCACGGTGCCACGGCGATCGGCCGCATATACGGTACCGTCCTGGAACGCCGGGCGCAGGTGGGAATAGTATTCACCGACTCCATCACCGACCGACGTGCTCCACACTTTATTTGGCGTGAATTGATTTTCAACTGTTGGCAGCGGCGACATGGTAACCACGTCTTCTTCGCTGCTAAACAGCGAGCAACCACTCAGCAGGGCAACGGAAACCAGCCCGACCAAGAGTGTTTTACGCAATTGCATGGGAATTCCCCTTAGCTGGACAAGTTATTCAATTTCATGCGCATCAACCCTGCAAGCGCCTGAGAAGCATTAGATTCGATGCCTTTACTGTAAGCATCACGGGCACCTTTGGTATCGCCTTTGACCAACAGTACGTCACCGCGTACGTCTTGTACCATGGCCAACCAACCATCGCCCTTCACGCCATCCAGCGTTTTCAGCGCTTCATCCAGCTTTTTCTCCTGCAACTGAACACGCGCCAGACGCAGGTTAATCATCGCCAGCAGGCTTTCATCTTTGGCCTGGCTCTGCGCCATCACCAGTTGCTGTTCTGCTTTCGCGAAATCGTTTTGTTCAACAAAGTGCTTAGCCAACTGCAACGCTGCCAGTACGCCGTAGTTATTGCTGTTGGCTTGGATAAATTTCTCAGCCACAGCCACATCATCCGCTTTTCCGGCTGCAAGATGTTCGTTGGCCTGTTGATAAGCATCCGAAGCCGCCATCATGTTGGCGTTTTGGTGGCTCTGCCAATAGCGCCAACCCAACAGGGCACCAATACCGAGCACAACGCCCACGGCTAATGCCTTACCGTTTTCGATAAAGAAATTACGCACGGCATCAAGTTGTTCGTTTTCAGTGGTATAGACTTCCACGGTGTCCTTCTCCTTAACCTAACATCAAGGCCAGACGCGTTGCGACTTCGCTTTGCGCCAGCGTTTCTTGTTCACCACTGCGCAGGTCTTTAACCACCACCTGCTGTGCCGCAACTTCATTTTCGCCCAGGATCAGGGCAATGCGAGCGCCCCATTTGTCCGCCCGAGTGATCTGCTTCTTAAAGTTACCGCCACCATAGTTGGTCATTAATTTAATCTGCGGTGCTGCATCACGCACACTTTCTGCCAGTTGCATCGCTGCACTCTGCGCGCCTGCACCGGAAGAGATAACATAAACATCAATAGTAGCCGGAGCTTTGAAGTCTGGATTAACGGCCTGAACCAGCAACACCAGACGCTCCAACCCCATGGCAAAACCCACTGCAGGAGTAGCACGCCCGCCCAGTTGCTCAACCAGGCCGTCGTAACGGCCACCGGCACACACGGTGCCCTGCGCGCCGAGACTGGTGGTCACCCACTCAAAGACCGTGCGGTTATAATAATCCAGACCACGAACCAGACGTTCGTTGACGGTATATGGGATACCTGCCAGCGTCAAAAGCTCACATAAGCCATTGAAGTGCTCTTTGGACTCTGCATCCAGATGCTCAGAAAGGCGCGGCGCATCGTTCAGCAGGGCCTGCACTTCAGGATTTTTGGAGTCCAATACGCGCAGCGGGTTGCTGTACATGCGGCGTTTGCAGTCTTCGTCCAGCTTTTCCTGATGCTGTTCAAGGAAGGCGACCAGCGCATCACGGTAGTTGGCACGCGCTTCTAACGAACCAATTGAGTTCAGTTCCAACTGAACATGCTCGGCAATACCCAAGGCTCTCCACCAGCGGGCGCTAAGCAGGATGAGCTCGGCATCAATATCCGGCCCTTGCAGGCCAAAGACTTCTGCCCCTAACTGATGGAACTGGCGATAACGGCCTTTTTGTGGACGCTCATAGCGGAACATCGGGCCGATGTACCACAGACGCTGCTCTTGATTGTACAGCAGACCATGTTCGATACCGGCGCGCACGCAGCCAGCCGTCCCTTCCGGGCGCAGCGTCAGGCTTTCGCCGTTGCGATCGTCAAAGGTATACATCTCTTTTTCTACGACATCGGTCACTTCACCAATGGCGCGTTTAAATAACGGGGTCTGCTCTACAATCGGCAACCGGATTTCGCTATAACCGTAGCCGCTCAGCACCTGTTTAAGAGTGCCTTCAATTCGCTGCCATAATGCCGTGTCTTCCGGCAGGTAATCGTTCATGCCGCGAATGGCTTGAATGTTTTTTGCCACGTGAGTTCTCTGTCCGTTTTATATAAAAATGAACCCGATTATAGGGACTTTGCCACCCACGGTTCAACGTGGATACGCTTTTAAGCCCACAGGGCTCATCAAAAAGCGGGCCTAAATGCCCGCTACACCGACTTCATTGCTTACTTTTCCAGCAAGTTGACCGCAATGCGCTTGGATTGATCCAGCATCGCCGCTTTGGCGCGAATCTTCGCTTCTAGTTGGTCAATCATCTGCTCGTTGTCAAAACGCTCTTTCTGACGCACGCCGTCTTCATAAAAACCGCTCTTATTATGCCCACCGGTCACGCCTAAGGTAGACACCAGCGCTTCCCCCGGCCCGTTCACCACGCAACCGATAATGGAAACATCCATCGGCGTGATGATATCTTCCAGGCGCTGTTCCAGCGCATTGACGGTGCCAATCACGTCAAACTCCTGACGTGAACAGGTTGGGCAAGCGATAAAATTGATGCCGCGTGCGCGGATGCGCAGCGACTTCAGGATATCAAAACCGACTTTCACTTCTTCTATCGGATCGGCAGCCAGCGAGATACGCAAGGTATCGCCAATGCCTTCCGACAGCAGCATGCCAAGGCCAATCGCCGACTTCACGGAACCGCTGCGTGCGCCACCGGCTTCGGTAATGCCCAGATGCAACGGTTGGTCAATACGGGAGGCTAACAAACGATAAGATTGCACCGCCAGGAAGACGTCAGATGCCTTTACGCTCACCTTAAACTGATTAAAGTTCAGACGATCGAGGATATCGACGTGGCGCATGGCCGATTCCAGCAGCGCTTCCGGCGTTGGTTCGCCGTACTTTTCCTGAATGTCTTTTTCCAGCGAACCGCCGTTAACACCAATACGGATAGGGATATTTTTGTCGCGCGCGCAGTCAACCACCGAGCGGATACGGGATTCGTTGCCAATGTTGCCAGGGTTGATGCGCAGGCAGTCAACGCCGTATTCTGCAACCTGCAACGCGATGCGGTAATCGAAATGAATATCGGCCACCAGCGGCACGTTAACCTGCTGCTTGATCAGCCGGAATGCTTCAGCGGCGTCCATAGTGGGAACGGAAACGCGGACGATGTCGACACCGACACGCTCCAACGCTTTGATTTGATTCACCGTTGCTGCAACATCGGTGGTGCGCGTGTTGGTCATCGACTGCACGGCAATCGGTGCGCCATCGCCAATAGGCACCTTGCCGACGTAAATACGTGTTGATTTGCGGCGGTTAATGGGTGCTTGGTTATGCATCACTTACTCTCCATTGTTGCTCTGACGTAACGACAATGGCCGCGCAATTACTGCGCGGCAACGGTCAGACGAGCAACACGGTTTGACTTAACAAACCGGCTTAAATCGACCGGCTTACCTTGATATTGAATCTGTACTGCGGCCGGTGCGCCAATGGTCAGTTTATACGGCGCGGTTCCAGCCAGGTTCAATCGGGTTCCCCCTTTCTGGATACCGCTGAACAAGCTTTTGCCCGTGGCATCCGTCACCTGCAACCAGCAGTCGGCGGAGAAATCCATCACCAATCCGTTAGTCTCTTCAGCAGGTGCACCAACGGCAGCTTCACCGGTCGGTAACTGAGCCTGCGTGACAGGAGCCACCGGAGTGGCTGTAGGGATAGTCGCCTGACTTGGCGCTACAACAAGCTGCGGAGCCGTTTGTGCCACTGTAACGGCCGGGGTCTGCTCAGGAACAGGAGCAACTGCCGCATTATTGGTTACCGGAACTGTGCTATTTTCTGGCACAGCTCCGTTACCAACCGCAGAAGCAGCACCATCGTTAAAGGGAACCGGTTCACCATCATTATTATGCTGGGAAAGCTGGGCAGACGATTGGTCAGCCATGGTGGCAATCTCATCCTGCTGCGCCTTGTGGTTTTGCCACCACCAGGCACCGGTCAGGCCAACGACCACAAACACGATCAACCAGGTAAAGCTCATCAACCAGCCATCACGCTTTTTACGGCGTTTGCCCAGTGAAAAGCTCTGCATCTGAGCCACTTTGGCCACTCTGGCAGGTGCCTGTTTTGCCAACATCGGCAACAGTTCATCTTCTGGTACATGTACTAGCTTGGCGTAGGAACGGATATAACCGCGCACGAAGGTCGAAGCCAGATCGGCAGAAAGCGTGTCACTTTCGATCTCGCGCACGGTAGACATTTTGAGACACAGGCGCTCTGCAACGGCCTGTTGACTCAGCCCGAGCTGTTCACGGGCCTGACGCAAACGTTGGCCTGTCGTCATAGATACGGTTTTATCTTGGGAGTCTTCAGTATTCATTAGCTAAGAACTGCTGGTACTGTTTGGATTGTGGAAAACTTCGCGCTAACTGCTTGCCATAACGTTGAACGCTATCCTGACGGCCTGCTAACGCGGCGAAACGAATCTGTAACCATAAGCTGTCGGCACTGGCCGGCAGAACATGTTGATAACTATCCAATAAAAGTTGCGACTGCGCGCGTTTCCCTTCTCCAAATTGCTTTTCTGCCTCCACTAACAGTGGAGCGCCCTTGTCCGGATCAATCTTCAGCGCACGCGACAACAACTTGCGTGCCTCGTCGTTTTGCCCGGCTTTGAGGAAACAGTAACCTGCATTTTCCAGACTGTCGGCAACCTGGCCGTAATCTTGCGCCAGTGCCGCAGCGCTAAACTGCTGTTGGGCCGGTACATACTGCCCTAAACTACAGAGAAACGCACCGTAATTATTCAGAACGGTGCCATTGGCAGGCGCAAGTTTGAGCGCTTGCTGATAACGCTGCTCAGCGGCGGCGTTATCACCGATCCGTTGAAGGTAGAGTGCCATACCCAGTTGGGTACGATAATCC
>JBAQHZ010000526.1:0-8237 GCA_049288585.1 Chania sp. | reverse complement strand
GCTGGGGATTTTCACTTTTAGCTGGCTAGCAGTGAAGTTGGGGATCGCGAAATTACCGCAAGACATTGGATTTAAACAAGTGTTTGCCGTTGCGGTGCTCTGCGGTATTGGTTTCACCATGTCGATTTTTATTGCCTCACTGGCGTTTGCCGATGCGGATGCGGCTCTCAGTACCTATTCCAAATTGGGAATACTATTGGGCTCAACCAGCGCCGCCGTGGTGGGTTATGGTTTGTTGCGCCTCGCGTTACCCCGTGGTAGATAACCCTTAAGGGTTATCCCGCCACGCTACTGAGGTATTACAATAGCGCCGGGCCGGGCCGGGGCAGCACAGAATGAATGCTGTGCTGCCCCGTCTGTTTCTAACTCTGTGTTGTCTACATAAAGGAAAGGGAATTTGTCTCTCATCAGGGTAGAGCCTGTGCCGATGAGAACCCCAAGGAGAGCACCTCGTGAGAATGTCACATATTAATTTTAATCACCTGTATTACTTCTGGCAGGTTTGTAAGGCGGGATCGGTGGTGGGTGCTGCGGAAGCACTGTTTCTTACCCCACAGACCATTACCGGCCAAATCAAGGCGTTGGAAGAGCGGCTCAATGGCAAATTGTTCAAGCGCCAAGGGCGCGGGCTGGTGCCTTCCGAACTGGGACAACTGGTTTTCCGCTATGCCGATAAAATGTTTATGCTCAGCCAGGAAATGTTGGATATCGTCAACTATCGCAAAGAGTCCAATCTGCTGTTTGATGTTGGTGTAGCGGACGCTTTATCCAAACGCCTGGTCAGCCAGGTATTGGAAACGGCAGTGGTGGATAATGAGCAAATTCATCTGCGCTGTTTTGAATCAACGCATGAGATGCTGCTTGAGCAACTGAGCCAACACAAGTTGGATATGATCCTGTCGGATTGCCCGGTGGATTCGAGCCAGCAGGAAGGGTTGTTCTCACTGAAGTTGGGGGAGTGTGGTATCAGCTTCTTCTGCCGCCAACCGGCACCGGATTTGCCATTCCCAGCCTGTTTGGAGCAACGGCGTTTACTGATCCCTGGCCGGCGTTCGATGCTGGGGCGTAAACTGCTCAACTGGTTTAATACTCAGGGTATTAAAGTTGAAATACTCGGGGAGTTTGACGATGCGGCATTGATGAAGGCATTTGGCTTGTATCACAACGCGATCTTCGTCGCCCCAACGCTGTATGCGCAGGATACCTATAGCGATGATGAGGTGGTGGAGATTGGGCGGATCGACAGCGTGCAGGAAGAGTATTACATCATCTTTGCTGAACGTATGATCCAGCATCCGGCGGTACAGCGGGTGTGTAACAAAGACTTCTCGGCGCTGTTTGCTCTCTAGCAGCAGATTGCAGATGTAAAAAAACCGGCCGAGGCCGGTTTTTTTAACAAGCAGACAACGTAAGGCTTATTGCATTGCGTTGATACGCGCAGTCAGGTTTGACTTATGGCGTGCTGCTTTGTTTTTGTGGATCAGGCCTTTAGAAGCCTGGCGATCCACAAGTGGTTGCATTACGAGGAATGCGTTTTGTGCTGCTTCTTTGTCGCCAGCTGCGATAGCCGCGTCTACCTTCTTAATGAAGGTACGCACCATTGAGCGACGGCTAGCGTTATGCTTGCGGCGTTTCTCAGACTGTACGGCGCGTTTCTTAGCTGATTTGATATTAGCCAAGGTCCAACTCCCAAATATATCTATTGAGGACAATTCAAAGGCCGAGGAATATGCCCTTTTAGCCTTCGTTTGTCAATGGATTTGTGCAAATAAGCGCCGTTTGTACGGGCGGCACTTG
This sequence comes from Chania sp., assembly GCA_049288585.1. GTDB lineage: Bacteria > Pseudomonadota > Gammaproteobacteria > Enterobacterales > Enterobacteriaceae > Chania. The sequence goes on along the minus strand of JBAQHZ010000526.1, from coordinate 6,440 downwards.
CTACGTTGTGATGGCGCAGGATTTTACCAGCTTCGGCCATGGGAATACAGTGTTTCGCGAGAAAAATCGCCATGTGATTTGCATCACACTCTGCAAGCGGCTGGTGGTAATAGATTATCCCCCGTCTTTCAAGCTGCTGCCAGAAGGCCAGCTTGATATCAGTCGGCTAATATACCACGCATTGGGCCGGATAATCGTGGTAGTTAAGGCGATTTTCCTCGGGTATGGTATGACTATATACATCAAAGGAAACAATCGCCGGTTAACCTTAACCGCTGTACAAGGTATAATCCGCCGATTTCCACTGTTTTGAGCCAGCTATGCAGCTAATTCGCGGCATCCACAATATCCGGGCGCGCCACCATGGTTGCGTGCTTACCATCGGCAACTTTGACGGCATACACCGCGGTCACAAGGCGCTGCTGGAGCAGTTGAAACATGAGGGGCAACGCCTCGGGCTGCCGGTGATCGTCATGATCTTTGAGCCGCAGCCGCTGGAACTGTTTGCCGCTGACAAGGCCCCTGCACGTCTCACGCGCTTGCGTGACAAGGCTAAATATCTGGCGCAGGCTGGGGTGGATTACCTGCTGTGTGTCAAGTTTGATCCCCGTTTTGCCGCCAATACCGCACAGGCGTTTGTTGCCGAACTGCTGGTAGAAAAACTGGGCGTGCAATTCCTGATGGTGGGAGATGATTTCCGCTTTGGTGCTGGCCGCGTAGGTGATTTCACCCTGTTGCAGAAAGCCGGGGAAGAGTACGATTTTGCGGTGGTCCGCACGCCAACCTTCCGTGAAGGAGAGCTGCGTATCAGCAGCACAGCGATTCGTAATGCGCTGCGTGATGACGATCTGCCGCTGGCCGAAACGTTGCTTGGCCATCCGTACAGTATCTCAGGCCGTGTGGTACATGGCGATGAACTGGGGCGGACCATCGGTTTCCCCACTGCTAACCTGCCGCTCAAGCGCCTGGTGGCACCGGTGAAAGGGGTTTATGCGGTTGATGTTTATGGCCTTGGTCCTGAGCCTCTGCCGGGCGTAGCTAATATTGGCACGCGGCCAACCGTGGCTGGCGTGCGTCAGCAACTGGAAGTCCATCTGCTGGATATCACGATGGATCTTTACGGGTGCCATTTAGACGTGGTGCTCCGCGCAAAATTGCGCAATGAACAGCGTTTTGCTTCGCTCGATGCGCTGAAGCAGCAAATCGCCAATGATGTGGTGACGGCCCGGAAATTCTTCGGGCTACAGACACCGATTTAATGTCTATACCCTAAATAATTCGAGTAGCAGGAAGGCGGCAACGCAGTGAGTCCCCAGCAGCTTACATGAGTAAGTGACTGGGGTGAGCGACAAATCTGCCTGGAGCAGATTTGAACGCTGCTTACAGCGGCCCCGAAGGGGAGAGGCCCATGGATGGGCCGAGTAACAGAGCCAACGCACCTGCAACTTGAAGTATGACGGGTATATAGCCGAAAACGGAACCGAGAATCTAATGAGTGACTATAAGAATACCCTGAACTTGCCGGAAACAGGGTTCCCGATGCGCGGCGATCTCGCCAAGCGCGAACCTGGCATGCTGGCACATTGGTATGAGCAGGATCTGTACGGGATTATTCGTGCTGCCAAGAAGGGCAAGAAATCCTTTATTCTGCATGACGGCCCTCCGTATGCGAATGGCAGCCTGCATATTGGTCACTCCGTTAACAAGATTCTTAAAGACATTATTATCAAGTCCAAAGGGATGGCCGGTTTTGACTCGCCTTACGTACCCGGCTGGGACTGCCACGGCCTGCCGATCGAACTGAAGGTTGAGCAACTGCATGGCAAACCGGGCGAGAAACTGACCCCGGCAGAGTTCCGCCAGAAATGCCGTGAGTATGCAGCCGAACAGATCGAAGGCCAGAAGAAAGACTTTATCCGTATGGGGGTGTTGGGCGACTGGGCACATCCGTACCTGACCATGGACTTCAAAACCGAAGCCAACATCATTCGTGCGCTGGGCAAGATCATCAGCAACGGCCATCTGTTAAAAGGTGCCAAGCCGGTACATTGGTGTACCGACTGTGGTTCATCGCTGGCAGAAGCTGAAGTGGAGTATTACGACAAAGCGTCCCCGTCGATCGACGTGGCGTTCCACGCGGTGGATGCGGCGGCGGTTGCGACTAAATTTGGTGTGCACAGCGTTGATGGCCCGATCTCTCTGGTGATCTGGACCACGACCCCTTGGACTCTGCCCGCCAACCGCGCGATCTCGCTGAATCCGGAATTTGGCTACCAGCTGGTGCAGGTTGAAGGCCAGTGCCTGATCCTGGCGGCGGATCTGGTTGAAAGCGTGATGAAGCGCGTCGGTATTACCCGTTGGGCCGTGTTGGGCGACTGTAAAGGTGCCGATCTGGAGCTGATGCGATTCACGCATCCGTTTATGGGCTTTGATGTGCCTGCGATCCTGGGCGATCACGTCACGCTGGACGCCGGTACCGGTGCGGTGCACACCGCGCCAGGGCACGGCCCGGATGACTTCGTGATCGGCCAGAAATACGGCCTGGAAGTGGCTAACCCGGTTGGCCCGAACGGTTGCTATCTGCCGGGGACCTACCCGTCACTGGATGGCAAGTTCGTGTTTAAGGCCAACGATCTGATCGTTGAGCTGCTGCGCGAAAAAGGCGGGCTGCTGCACGTTGAGAAATTGCTGCATAGCTACCCGTGCTGCTGGCGGCACAAAACGCCGATCATCTTCCGTGCTACGCCGCAGTGGTTCGTCAGCATGGAGCAGAAGGGCCTGCGTCAGCAGTCGTTGGCCGAGATCAAAGGCGTGAAATGGATCCCGGATTGGGGCCAGGCACGTATCGAAATGATGGTGGCAAACCGCCCAGACTGGTGTATCTCGCGCCAGCGTACCTGGGGCGTGCCAATGTCGCTGTTCGTGCACAAAGATACCGAGCAACTTCACCCGCGCAGCGTTGAGCTGATGGAAGAAGTGGCGAAGCGCGTTGAGCAGGAGGGTATTCAGGCGTGGTGGGATCTGGACGCCGCCGATATCCTCGGCGCGGAAGCGGCTGACTACGTGAAAGTGCCAGACACGCTGGACGTGTGGTTTGACTCTGGTTCAACCCATTCTTCGGTGGTGGATGTGCGCCCTGAGTTCAACGGCCACGGTGCCGACATGTATCTGGAAGGCTCTGACCAACATCGCGGCTGGTTTATGTCATCGTTGATGATCTCGACCGCCATGAAGGGGAAAGCGCCTTATAAAGAAGTGCTGACCCACGGTTTCACCGTGGATGGCCAGGGCCGCAAGATGTCGAAATCCATCGGCAACACCGTCAGCCCGCAGGACGTGATGAACAAGCTGGGTGGCGATATCCTGCGTTTGTGGGTGGCTTCTACCGATTATACCGGTGAGATTGCGGTTTCTGACGAAATCCTCAAGCGTGCAGCCGACTCCTATCGCCGCATCCGCAATACCGCGCGTTTCCTGCTGGCTAACCTGAACGGGTTTGAACCAAGCACCGACTGCGTGGCTCCAGATGAGATGGTGGTGCTGGATCGCTGGGCGGTTGGCCGTGCATTGGCGGCGCAGCAGGATATCGAGCAGGCTTATGCCAACTATGATTTCCATGAAGTGGTGCAGCGCCTGATGCAGTTCTGCTCGGTCGAAATGGGCTCCTTCTATCTGGATATCATCAAAGATCGCCAGTACACCGCGAAGAGCGACAGTATCGCCCGCCGTAGCTGCCAGACTGCGCTGTTCCACATTGCTGAAGCGATGGTGCGCTGGATGGCGCCAATTATGTCCTTCACCGCCGACGAAATCTGGGCCTTCCTGCCAGGCAAGCGCGCGCAGTTCGTATTCACTGAAGAGTGGTACGGCGGCCTGTTCGGGCTGGCCGAAGGCGAAGGCATGAACGATGGTTTCTGGGACGATCTGCTGAAAGTGCGTGGTGAAGTCAACAAGGTGCTGGAGCAGGCGCGTGCGGATAAGCGCATTGGCGGCTCGTTGGAAGCGGCAGTCACTCTGTATGCGGATAACGATCTGGCTGCACGCCTGAATAGCCTGCAGGATGAACTGCGTTTTGTGCTGTTGACCTCGGCTGCCACGGTGGCACCACTGGCCGATGCTCCGGCGGATGCGCAGCCAAGCGAACTGCTTAAAGGGCTGAAAATTGCGTTCAGCACCGCGGCTGGTGAGAAATGCCCACGTTGCTGGCATTACACCACCGATATCGGCCAGGTGGCGGAACATGCGGAGCTCTGTGGCCGCTGTGTCACCAACGTCGCCGGTGACGGTGAAAAGCGTAACTTTGCCTGATAACTGAATGCCTGAAAAATGAGTGCCTGATGAGTAGACCGATAAGTTCGACCGGCTTGCGCTGGCTTTGGCTGGTAGTGGTGGTGTTGGCGCTGGATCTTGCCAGCAAACAGTGGATCCTGAATAACTTCGTGCTGGGCCAGTCCCAGCCGTTGTTCCCGTCATTCAACCTGTACTACGCGCGTAACTATGGCGCGGCGTTCAGTTTTCTGGCGGATCACGGCGGTTGGCAACGCTGGTTCTTTGCCGGTATTGCTATCGCGATCGTGGCGGTACTGCTGGTGATGATGTATCGCAACAGCGCGCAGCAGAAGCTGAGCAATATCGCGTATGCCTTTATTATCGGCGGTGCGCTCGGTAACCTGTTTGATCGCCTGTGGCATGGTTTTGTCGTTGATTTTATCGACTTCTACATCGGTAACTGGCACTACCCGACCTTCAACCTGGCAGACAGCTTTATCTGCGTCGGGGCAGCCATGATTGTGCTGGAGGGTTTTCTGCCAGCGAAGAAAAGCGTGAAGAGCGAAGGTAAGTAATATGACGGCTCAGGTTAATAGCAACAGCGCGGTACTGGTGCATTTTACGCTGAAACTGGCGGACGGTTCGACCGCAGAATCCACCCGTGGTAATGGCAAGCCGGCGCTGTTCCGTTTGGGTGATGGCAGCCTCTCGGCCCCGCTGGAACAGCAACTGCTGGGCTTGCGGGCCGGTGATAAATGTGTTTTCACCCTGCAACCGGAAGCGGCGTTCGGCACAGAGAACCCGGATCTGATCCAGTTCTTTTCGCGCCGTGACTTTGCTGAAACTGGCGTGCCGGACGTAGGAACCATCATGCTGTTTACCGCCATCGACGGCAGTGAAATGCCGGGCGTCGTGCGTGAAGTGGCGGAAGATTCCATCACCGTTGATTTTAACCATCCGTTAGCGGGGCACCCGGTCACCTTCGATATTGAAGTGCTGGAGATCGACCCGCAGCCGCAGCAGGAGGACACGCATGCAAATATTGCTGGCTAACCCACGCGGTTTTTGTGCCGGGGTTGATCGTGCGATCAGCATTGTGGAGCGTGCGCTGGAGATTTACGGCGCACCGATCTATGTGCGCCACGAAGTGGTGCACAACCGCTATGTGGTAGACAGCTTGCGCGAGCGCGGTGCGGTGTTTATTGAAGAGATCTCGGAAGTGCCGGACGGCTCGATCCTGATCTTCTCGGCGCACGGAGTTTCTCAGGCGGTACGTGCCGAAGCGAAAGCGCGCGAATTGACCATGTTGTTCGATGCCACCTGCCCACTGGTGACCAAGGTGCATATGGAAGTAGCCCGTGCCAGCCGTAAGGGCACGGAGGCGATTCTGATTGGTCATGCCGGGCACCCGGAAGTAGAAGGCACCATGGGCCAGTACAGTAACCCGAAAGGGGGCATGTACCTGGTGGAGTCGCCGGAGGATGTCCGCAAGTTGCAGGTAAAGAACGAAGGTAACCTGTGCTTTATGACGCAGACCACGTTGTCGGTGGATGATACCTCTGAGGTGATCGATGCGTTGCGCGAGCGGTTCCCAAATATCATCGGGCCGCGCAAAGACGACATCTGCTACGCCACCACCAACCGCCAGGAAGCGGTGCGTAATCTGGCGGGGGATGCTGATGTGGTGCTGGTGGTGGGGTCAAAAAACTCCTCCAACTCCAACCGTCTGGCCGAACTGGCGCAGCGCGTGGGTAAACCGGCTTATCTGATCGATTCTGCGGCAGATATCCAGGAGTCTTGGCTGAAAGATGCCGCTACCATCGGCGTGACCGCAGGTGCTTCTGCACCAGACGTGCTGGTTCAGGACGTGATCAGCCGCTTGAAAGTGCTGGGCGGTCTGGATGTTCATGAAATCAGCGGTCGTGAAGAGAATATCGTGTTTGAAGTACCGAAAGAGCTGCGGGTAGATATCAAGCAGATCGATTAGGCCGCTACACAGTGCGTCAACAACGGGAAGCCAATGGCTTCCCGTTTTTCGTTAGGGTCTGCAATACCCAAAACCTTTCAAGTTATATACCCTTCATACTTCAAGTTGCTTGGGTGTTGGCTGCCTTCGTTCACCCTGGTCACATAGCTTATCTATGCTCCCAGGGCTTCACTCCGTTGCCGCC
>JBAQHZ010000525.1:0-1824 GCA_049288585.1 Chania sp. | reverse complement strand
AAGTTGGCATTTGTGCAGGGCTTACTCAGCCATGCACTTTAAGAGTAGCTGAACATGCTACTTTTGCCAGCCAGCCGCACGCTAAGTGATAATTTCATGTAGAAATTAATTACGTAAATTTCACTCACTCCGTCAACCATTTCATAACCCGTTGGTAGATAAGCGCTTAGTCAGCACAGAGCTTTTCTGCTCTTGCGCGAAAAATTTCAACGCTCATTTTCTTACCTGGGTTATTGGTATCATCCAGCAAGAGCACATCCAAAGGCTGAGCACGTTGCTGCCCTGCTTTCACTTGGGCCTGCGCCGCATCATTCAGCGGATACTGCATCAGGGTGCTGTTGTTGAGCACAAACAGCGCATTGCCCTTGCGGCATTGCAGCGTCACTTCCTCTTTGGTAAACGCCCACTGGTTTCCGTATTCCAGCTTAGTGACATTAACCAGTTTATCCGCCGCCAATGTGCCGGTCGCCATCGCCAGCAGTGCGATGCCAAGAATTACAGATTTCATGATATTGCCTTATGTTGCGATTTGATTCGATTTTCCCGCAAGTCAGGGGCTCCCGGCAAGCTGCATTGTCATACCGGCGCATAGGTTGCAAACAAACTGACCAACAACAGGACTGAGGCCCCCAACACCACTTCACACCAGCAGGCCATGACTAACCCACGTTGTGCCAGCGTGGGCGTGCTATGCATCGTTGGCACGATAACGTAACGATTGACCAGCGCCACCAAAACCATCAGAGCCACCAACGCGATTTTAAGCAATAACAGACGCTGATAGGCCGAATCAACGTTCAACGGCCAATGACCAAGGATCATCAGGCTATTAACGATGCCGGTGAGGATCACCAGCGCTACGGCCACATGGCCCCAGCGGGAAAAGCGGATTAGCGTCGCCAGCGCATCGCTGCGCCACTGTGGCTGTGACAGGTAACGCAGGCAAACCAGCAGCGGTAACAAACAACCAAACCAATAGCTCGCTGCCAGCAGATGCAACGCATGGTTAAAACGGTGCGCAAGGCCCAGTGCACCATCGTGCATCGCGGCATGACCGATAAACGCCATACTGATTAGCAACAAGACCGAGCATCCGGTGAGCACATTGGCACGTTTAGGATCGGGCAAACGCAGCGCCAGTAAAGCCAACAACGCCACCGCCAAATGCCAGCGCCAGGCTTCACCAAACGTAGTACCTAGCACCGCCCACCAGATTGCCATCTGCCAGGTATCGCCCCAACCTTCCCCCATTAGCCCAGCCTGTACCGCCAGCATCAACAGCGCGGTAAGCGCAGCGAACCAGGTCGATACCAGCAACAGCGGATGTAAATCGCGGATAATGAGCGGAGAGAAACGCTGCGGCGCCAGTAAGGCGGTGAACAGGCTGATGCCAAACATCAGCATCACCGCCGCAAAGTGCGCAAAGCGACACAGAGTAAAAAGAGTCGCCAGAGTCATCGGTCAATTTACGGTAAAGCTGTATTGGCCTTTGGTTTTGTGGCCATCGACTGAAACGACATGCCAGCTGACGTTATATTTCCCCGCCGTCAGCTCCGCTTCAATCGGCACGTTGATCTGCGTGCTGTTATTCGGCTCCAGGCTCAATTTGCCGGTTTTCACTACCTTTTGCTCAGGGCCGGTTACTTTCACACCGCTGAAGCTTGGTTCGATACCTTCAGAGAAATTCAGCGTCAGCATTTTCGTAGCCGAACTGACAGTGGTATCTGCCGCAGGAGTCTGCACTTTAAGGTGGGCATGCGCCAGAGCCTGCTGAGAAGAAAGCCCGACAAACAGCACTAAAATGGTAGAAAGCAGGTGATAGGA
>JBAQHZ010000524.1:0-12946 GCA_049288585.1 Chania sp. | reverse complement strand
GGGTCTGCGGCATTGGGCCGTCAGTCGCAGCAACAACCAGGATTGCGCCGTCCATCTGAGCAGCACCGGTGATCATGTTTTTCACATAGTCGGCGTGCCCTGGGCAGTCAACGTGCGCGTAGTGACGGCTCGGGGTATCGTACTCAACGTGAGAAGTGTTGATGGTGATACCACGGGCTTTTTCTTCTGGCGCGTTATCGATCTGGTCGAAAGCACGTGCGTTACCGCCGTAGGTTTTAGCCAGTACGGTGGTGATCGCAGCAGTCAGGGTAGTTTTACCGTGGTCAACGTGGCCGATAGTACCAACGTTAACGTGCGGTTTGGAACGTTCAAATTTTTCTTTAGACACGGCTATATTCCTTACTCTTATGCTCCCCCCTCATGGAGAGAGCACTGATCAATGTGTTAAACCCGAAAGCTTATTTACCACGGGCTTCAATAACGGCCTGAGCGACGTTGTTCGGCGCATCATCGTACTTCAGAAACTCCATGGAGTAAGAAGCACGGCCTTTGGTCAGAGAACGCAGTTGAGTCGCGTATCCAAACATCTCGGACAACGGAACTTCAGCGTGAATCTGAACGCCAGTAGCGTTGGATTCCTGACCTTTCAGTTGACCACGACGACGGCTAAGGTCACCGATGACGTCACCAGTGTTCTCTTCCGGCGTTTCAACTTCAACCTTCATGATAGGCTCAAGCAAAACGGGTTTCGCTTTCTTAAAGCCATCTTTAAAGGCGATAGACGCGGCCAGTTTAAACGCCAATTCGGAGGAGTCAACATCGTGGAAAGAACCGAAATGCAGACGCACACCGAGATCAACTACCGGATAACCGGCCAGTGGACCAGACTTAAGCTGCTCCTGGAGACCCTTATCAATGGCAGGGATGTATTCCGTTGGGATCACACCACCTTTAATGTCATTGACGAACTCGTAGCCTTTCGGATTTGAGCCCGGCTCCAGTGGGTACATGTCGATAACAACATGACCATACTGACCACGACCACCAGACTGCTTGGCGTGTTTACCTTCGATGTCAGTAACTTTCGCGCGAATCGCTTCACGGTAAGCAACCTGTGGTTTACCCACGTTCGCTTCAACGTTAAATTCACGACGCATACGGTCAACCAGGATATCCAAGTGAAGTTCACCCATACCTGCGATGATGGTCTGACCTGATTCTTCGTCAGTCCATACGCGGAATGATGGGTCTTCCTTCGCCAGACGGCCCAGAGCCAGACCCATTTTTTCCTGGTCAGCTTTGGTTTTTGGTTCTACCGCAACGGAGATTACCGGCTCAGGGAACTCCATACGCTCCAGAATGATCACGTTGTTCGGATCACACAGAGTGTCACCGGTAGTAACGTCTTTCAGACCGATAGCCGCAGCGATATCACCGGCACGAACTTCTTTGATCTCTTCACGCTTGTTAGCGTGCATCTGAACGATACGGCCCAAGCGCTCACGCGCAGCCTTCACGGAGTTCAAAACGGTGTCACCGGAGTTAACCACGCCTGAGTACACACGGAAGAACGTCAGGTTACCCACGAATGGGTCGGTAGCGATTTTGAACGCCAGTGCAGAGAACGGCTCGGCGTCGTCAGAATGACGCACAGCCGGCGTGTCTTTACCGTCATCCAGAATACCGTTGATGGCTTCAACGTCATCTGGTGCTGGCAGGTATTCGATAACCGCATCCAGCATTGCCTGTACGCCTTTGTTTTTAAACGCAGAACCACAGGTAACCAGAATCACTTCGTTGTTCAGCACGCGGCTTCGCAGAGCTTTCTTGATTTCTTCCTCGGTCAGCTCTTCGCCGCCCAGGTATTTGTCCATCAGCTCATCTGACGCTTCAGCGGCAGACTCAACCAGATTCTGGTGCCACTCGGCAGCCAGTTCTTGCATATCAGCCGGGATCTCTTCGTATTCGAAGGTCACACCCTGATCTGCTTCGCTCCAGTTGATGGCTTTCATTTTCACCAGGTCAACAACACCGGTGAATTTCTCTTCTGCGCCGATCGCCAGTTGCAATGGAACTGGATTCGCGCCCAGACGAGATTTGAGCTGACCAACAACTTTCAGAAAGTTGGCACCCATACGGTCCATTTTGTTAACGAACGCAATACGTGGCACTTTGTATTTGTTAGCCTGACGCCATACGGTTTCAGACTGTGGCTGAACACCACCAACCGCACAGTAAACCATTACCGCGCCATCAAGCACACGCATGGAACGTTCTACTTCGATAGTGAAGTCAACGTGCCCTGGGGTGTCGATGATGTTTACACGGTGCGGCTCAAACTGCTTGGCCATACCAGACCAGAAAGCCGTCGTCGCTGCAGAAGTAATGGTAATACCACGCTCCTGCTCCTGCTCCATCCAGTCCATGGTCGCGGTGCCTTCGTGCGTTTCACCAATTTTATGGTTTACACCGGTATAGAATAGAATACGTTCAGTGGTAGTGGTCTTACCAGCGTCAATGTGCGCACTGATACCGATGTTCCGGTAGCGCGAAATGGGTGTTGTACGAGCCATTTGATTCCTCTATTGCCTTAGGCGGTTCGGTGAAACCAAGTGGGCTTCTTGAAGCGCCCGCTTGGTTAGCATAACTACCGCGTGGTAATTACCAACGGTAGTGGGCGAACGCCTTGTTGGCTTCTGCCATACGGTGAACGTCTTCACGCTTCTTAACAGCAGAACCTTTGTTCTCTGCTGCGTCAGACAGTTCGTTCGCTAGGCGCAGAGCCATGGATTTATCACCACGTTTACGAGCAGCATCAACGATCCAACGCATTGCCAGGGCATTACGACGAACCGGACGAACTTCAACTGGTACCTGGTAAGTAGAGCCACCAACACGGCGAGACTTAACTTCTACAGTCGGGCGAACGTTGTCGAGAGCGACTTCGAAAGCTTCCAGGTGACCTTTACCAGAACGCTGGGCCAGGGTTTCCAGCGCGGTATAGACGATTGCTTCTGCAGTAGATTTTTTACCATCTACCATCAGGATATTTACAAATTTGGCCAACAGCTCGGATCCGAACTTAGGATCTGGCAGGATTTTACGTTGACCAATGACGCGACGACGTGGCATGGAAATACTCCGTTTTTAATTCAGGATTGTCCAAAACTCTACGAGTTTATTTTGACATTAAAGTGAAAATGTTTGGCCTTACTTAACGAAGAACCATTAAGCCTTTGGCTTCTTCACGCCGTACTTGGAACGAGCTTGCTTACGGTCTTTAACACCGGAGCAGTCAAGTGCGCCGCGAACGGTGTGGTAACGCACACCTGGCAGGTCTTTAACACGACCGCCACGGATCAGGATCACGGAGTGCTCTTGCAAGTTGTGGCCTTCACCACCGATGTAAGAACTCACTTCGAAACCGTTAGTCAAACGCACACGGCATACTTTACGCAGTGCGGAGTTTGGTTTTTTCGGGGTAGTAGTATATACGCGGGTACATACACCACGTTTCTGCGGGCAGGCTTCCAGCGCTGGAACGTTGCTTTTAGCAGCCTTCACAGAGCGTGGTTTGCGAACCAGCTGATTAATTGTCGCCATTAAAAAGCTCCTGGTTTTGCTTCGTTTGTTGCTTCGTAAACATGTGATAAATCCCCTCGTATGCACTACTGGCAAAGTACGAGGACGCAGAATTTTATGGCTGACCAGTAGAGGTGTCAAGAAATATACAACATCCCGTGCATTACCAGTTCATTTGGTTGCGGTGCTTTTCGGTTAATTCAACGAAAAGAGTATAGCTGATGAGCGTGACATTGTGCGAAATATGACCACAAAGCCCTCTGGCATCCACATCATCCTGCAGCGCGTAAAGGGATATGGGGGCATTGAGCAGCAAATCAAGGTGGATGCTGCCGGTGAGGCCCGCCAACACGCCGTCCTGCAACAACAGCAAGGCATCATCTGGCGTGGTGAGTCGTAGCAAGGCGGGCAGATCGCAATGACTCGGAGAATGGCTCAAGGTATACAGCATCAAAATATCCTACTAGAAAGTCAGCACCACATCATAGCTGGCTAGCTTTTGGCGCAGCGTATCGGCGGGCAGAATCTCTGCCTCCAGCACCCAGTCAGTGACCTGTTGCAACCCACGCTCCCGCAACGCGGTTTCGCAGAGATAACAGTTTTCAACGTCATACAGCGGCAATACGCCAAAAGTCGCGATGTAATTACGGACCAGAATCTTTTCAGGTTGCTGACCCGGCAAAAGCTGTAACACTCCGTCGCCGATAAAGAACACGCCAATATCTTCGCTCAGTGCCGAAGTGGCCAGCAGCGCATCCAGCCCCTCTCGGCCGGCGGAACTGCCATGGGGTCCATGAGTAAAAACAAACGCCACTCGTTTCATGTTGCTCTCTTAAAACTGCACCAGGCGATCGCAGCTCAACGCGGCTTCCGCCAGCGATCCCAAACCGCTGAGGGTAAATCCCTCCTGCAAGTTGGCCGCTACCAGCCCAAGCTGTGCGGCTTCCTGCTCATCGGTGATACCACGCCGCAAAGCGGCAGCCACGCAGACGTTAAGCTCAATGCCGTGCTGCCTGGACAACGTTGCCCAAGCACGTACCAAATCAAACTCATCGTTCGCCGGAGAAGTCAGTTGATTGCCGTTCAAGACACCTTCGCGGTAAAAAAACACGCTGGAGATCTTGTGCCCTGCCGCCAGCAACGCCTGAGCAAACTGCCAGGCACTGCTGGCCTGTTGAGTACCATACGCCGGGCCGGTGACCAACAGGCAGTAATTCAGCATCAACGCTCACTTCCCAGCAGATCGCCGCTTTTAAACTGGCGGATATACAGATACACGGTATGTTTGGAGATATTCAGGCGCTCGGCAACCTGGTTAATTGCATCCTTGATATCAAAGATGCCTTTTTCGTAGAGATTGAGCACTATCTGGCGATTTTTGGCGTTATTGGACACGTTGCGATCGACATTCACCTCTTCGATGGTGAATTCCAACGTTTGTGCGACCAGATCGTCAACCGAAGAGGCAAAGTTGACCGAAGAGGCCACTTCTTGCATTTCTGGTGGCATAAAGGTCTGTATCACCTGCGAGAACGGTACATCAAGGTTCATGTTGATACACAGTAAGCCAATCACGCGTTGCTCGCGATTGCGGATAGCAATAGTCACCGATTTCATCAGCACGCCGCTTTTGGCACGAGTGAAATAGGCTTTGGAGACGCTGCTGTCAGCACCCGCCATATCGTGCAGCATACGCAGCGCCAAGTCGGTGATTGGCGAACCGATTTTACGTCCGGTATGTTCACCATTGGCAATACGCACTGCGGAACATTTCAGGTCTTCCAACGAGTGCAGTACGATTTCACAGTGGGCACCGATCAGCATTGCCAGACCGTCGACCACGGCTTCATACGATTTCAGGATTTCATGATCCGTCTGGCTAAACGGACGCTCATTCAGCAAATCAAGTTCGCTGGCTTCGCTGGATAAAAGCGAATTAGACATCGAAGATACCACCCTCATAGATCGCCTGTGCCAGGGGACGCAGCTAAAACTGCTCGTGCAGATTCCGTTCCATCAGCGGGAGGCCAGAAACAGCTTTAGATACACGCCCTAAGGGGCAGACGCATGATTCATAAATCCAGACCCTGAGTCTAGCAAAACTGCCAGATCAAAATCCTTGCATTTGCGCGTGATAGTGACGTTAAGCCCGATGCCCGGCAGGCGTCAAGCGATCAGTAAGGGGAGAAATAAAAGTTGCAGGGAATTTTGCATTATTCGGTGAGGCTGAAATGACAACCGCCGCGAAGGGCATTCGCGGCGGTTGGGGGAAAAATACGCTTATTTTGCTTTAGCGTCTGCTGCTGGCTCTTCAGCCCCTTTCTCTGCTGCTTTTTCTTCTACGGCTTTTTCTTCCACGGCTTTCTCGTCGGCTTTAGCCGCTGGTTTCACATCCAGCAACTCAACGTCAAAGACCAGAGTGGAGTTAGCAGGAATACCCGGGACGCCCGTTTTACCGTAGGCCAGCGCTGGTGGGATAACCAACTTGATTTTGCCGCCTTTCTTGATCTGCTTCAGGCCTTCGGTCCAGCCAGGGATCACCCCATCCAGACGGAACGACAGCGGCTCACCACGGGTGTAAGAGTTGTCAAACTCAGTACCGTCGGTCAGAGTCCCTTTGTAGTTCACTACCACGGTATCGCTGTCTTTCGGTGCTTCACCAGTACCTTCTTTCTCTACCAGGTACAGCAAGCCAGACTCAGTTTTTTTCACGCCTTTCTCTTTGGCGAAGGCTTCACTGTATTTAGCGCCTTTTGCTTCATTTTCTTTCGCGTCCTGCTCCATCTTCGCCTGAGCAGAAGCCTTCACGCGCGCTTCAAAACTCTGCAGGGTTTTCTCGATATCTGCATCGTTCAGTTTGCTCTTGTTGGCAAATGCATCCTGAACACCGGAGATCAACTGATCTTTATCCAGTGCGATACCCAGTTTTTCCTGTTCTTTCAGCGAGTTTTCCATGTAGCGGCCCAGTGAGGCACCCAGCGCATAAGCAGCCTGCTCATCGTCATTTTTGAACTTGCCAGTGCTTGGTGCTTCTGCTGGTTTAGCGGCTTCAGCAGCGGGTGCAGCGTCAGCGGGTTTAGCGGCATCAGCAGCCATTACCTGAGTGGTACCCAAAGCGAAAGCCATGGTAGTTGCCAGAAGCGTGACTTTAAACAAAGATTTCATCCATTTCTCCAGTGTTTGAAGCAGTGCCTCAAACGATCATTAAGTAAGTTAACCGGGCTACTATAGCTGCCTGAAACAAAACAAAACAGTCACACAGCTAACCAATCGAGTCAAAGTGTGACCCTAGATTTGCCTATAAGTTTCCAGCCTCTGCCTAGCTGGCTGATAATTCAGAATTTTCGTCTATGGCAGACGCGCTGGATTATCAACCCTACGGCTTGAAGCGCTCTTTATTCTCAGCACATCCCAGAGATGCGACGGGAGCGACAAACACCACGTTCACAAATAGCGCAGCGCAAAGCTGACAGCTACTGTTAACATAGCGCCAGTATCCCAGATTGAACAGTGCCAGAGGTAATATCATGCACAATGCCGACAACGAAAGTCTGTTAAAACGGCTGGAAGAGTTGGAAAGCCGTCAGGCTTTTCAGGAAGTCACGATTGAAGAACTTAATCAAACCGTCGTACAGCATCAGCTTGAAATGCTGAAGCTGCAAGAGCATCTGCGTTTACTCACCGATAAGCTGCGCGCGACACAGCCTTCAATGATCGCCTCGCAGTCAGAAGAAACGCCGCCGCCACATTACTAAAAAAGGCCGCCGAAGCGACCTTTCTTTACAGTGACGATGCCGGGATTAATGGCAGCCGCAACCACCGTTACCACCACAACCGCCTTTCTTACCATGGTCATGGCCTTCATGGTCATGATCGTGGCCACCGCAGCAACCGTCACCGTGTTCGTGGTGATGGTCATGTTCGCCGTGCACGTGCCCGTGAGCCAGCTCTTCTTCAGTGGCTTCGCGGATCGCAACCACTTCTACATGGAAGTTCAGGTTCTGGCCGGCCAGCATATGGTTGCCATCAACCACCACGTGATCGCCATCCACTTCGGTGATCTCAACCGGGACCGGGCCCTGATCGGTATCAGCCAGGAAGCGCATACCTACCTGCAGTTCGTCAACGCCCATAAAGACGTCTTTCGGCACGCGCTGCACCAGGTTTTCGTCATAGTCGCCGTAAGCTTCATTAGCACCGACATGTACATCAAAGCTATCGCCCGCATCGTGGCCTTCGAGTGCTTTTTCCAGACCTGCAATCAGAGAACCATGCCCATGCAGATAGTCCAGCGGTGCACTCACCGGAGACTCATCAACCAAAACACCGTCTTCTGTACGTACTTGGTAAGCCAGGCTGACCACCAAGTCTTTTGCTACTTTCATGATATCTCCTACCGTTGGAAACTAAATCGGTGAAGATTGTATAGGAAATCTGCACCGCTGTACCCTTCAGCATAAAAAATCACGGCAGATAACGCTACTCAGGATGGAAAATACCGATCACCTGTTCCTGCGGGCGAACGTGCTTTTCCACCTGCTGTTCGGTCTGGCGCTGATGGTGGCCACATTTGACGCACTCCACCGCTTCAACCTGATCTTCACGCCAGACCGCCAGCGTATCCATTGCGTTACAGCTTGGGCACACAGCCCCAGCGATAAATCTTTTACGTGTTGCAGACATCATTGCGCTCCAAGTTATTCGTGTTCATCCCAACCGTCATACTGCCGTTTTTCTTTCTGCATTTCGCGATGGAACAGCTCTTCCAGTTCACGCCGAGCTTCTTTCACGCGGGAAATCTGTGCCACGTCACCATGATGTGGAGGCATCAGTTCACGCAGCATTCGCATGTCCAACCGACGGAAATGCTGCTGTGCACGATAAGCCTGATGCGGATGCATCCCCAACTCCGTCAATGCCTTACGCCCTAGTTCCAATGCACTGGAGAAGGTTTCGCGGCTAAATTGCTTCACCCCGGCCTGTAACAGCTCATGCGCTTCCACACGGCCACGGGCGCGCGCCAACAGAGTGAGATGCGGAAAATGTTTCTGGCACAGATGAACAATCGCCATCGTGTCTTCCGGTTCATTACAGGTAATCACGATAGATTTGGCTTTCTCTGCCCCGGCGGCGCGCAGCAGTTCCAGTTCCGTCGCATCACCGTAATAGACCTTATAGCCATAGCGGCGCAGCACACCCACCGCACTAACATCGCGCTCCAGCACGGTGATGCGCATCTTGTTGGCCATCAGCAAACGGCCGATCACCTGGCCAAAGCGCCCGAAACCGACGATGATCACCTGCGGATTGTCATCTGCAACGTACGGTGCTTCTTCACCCTCATCTTTTCTGGCGTTGTAGCGGCGCACCAGAATGTGGTCAATAACCTGCATCAGCATCGGCGTGGTCATCATTGATATCGTCACCACCACCATCAACAGCGCAAGTTGCTCGCTATCTAACACATGCAGGGCCGAGGCGGCAGAAAACAGCACGAAGGCAAATTCCCCCCCTTGGCTCAACACGCCGGCAAACTGCAGGCGAACCGAACTGCGTAAACCGAAAATACGCGCCAATCCATACAACACGCCTGATTTCACCATAACCAAAATCAGCACGCCCAACAGCACTTCCGCCAGGTGGGTATACAGCACGCCAATATTAAGAACCATCCCCACCGAGATAAAGAACAGCCCAAGCAGCAGCCCCTTGAACGGCTCAATAGCGATTTCCAGTTCGTGGCGATACTCGCTTTCGGCCAGCAATACACCGGCGATAAAGGTCCCGAGCGCCATGGAAAGGCCCAGCGTCTCCATAAACAGCGCCGCCCCCAGCACCACCAGCAATGCTGCGGCAGTGAAGATTTCACGCACGCCAGAAGAGGCGATATAGCGGAACAACGGGCGCAACAGAAAACGGCCACCAATCAACATGCCGCCAAACGCCGCCACCTTAAGAGCGATTTCCGCCCAGTCATCGCTGGTGCCACCGCCACCGGCAAGAATCGGGATCAGAGCCAACGCGGGGATCACCGCCATATCCTGGAACAGCAGCACCGAGAACCCCAACTGCCCCCCTTCGTTGCGATTCATGCCTTTTTCACGCATCAGTTGCAGTGCCATCGCGGTGGAGGACATCGCCAGACCAATCCCACCGATCACCGCCGCCTGCCAGGCAAAATGGCTGAAATACAGCAGCGCTCCCAGTATCGCCGCAGTGAGCAACACCTGCCCAGCTCCGACTCCGAAGATCGAACGGCGCAGTTCCCACAGCTTGGCCGGGTTCAACTCCAGCCCGATGATAAACATCAGGAATACCACGCCAAGCTCAGAGAAGTGCAGGATCTCATCCACATCGCGGATGAACCCTAACCCCCACGGACCAATCGCGATACCGGCGATCAGATAGCCCAATACCGCACCAATCCTCAGACGGCGGGCGATAGGCACGGTCACTACGGCAGCGAACAAAAACAGCAGTATCGCTGTCAATAAAGACGACCCTTCCATCACACTCTCCCTGTATGCGGTAACGGGTTACGCAGCCAATCGCCGTACGCGTTGGCATGACTTTTCAATACTTCGGGTTTTTGCCGACGCGCCCAATAGACAACCATCGGTGTCAGCCAGTGCATATGGCACATGGCGGCAGTCAGCTCAAACGGGCGCAGGATATCTTCGATCGAATAGCGGTTATAACCTTCGGTACGATAAGCGCCTTCCGGTTCGCCGGTGGTGACCACCGAACGCCAGTATTTACCTGCCAGCGCATTACCGCCCACGCCGCTGGCAAAACCACGCGCCAGAACGCGATCCAGCCACTCTTTCAGCAAGGCCGGGCAGCTATAAGTGTAGATAGGATGTTGAAAAACAATAACCTGATGTTCGCGCAGCAGTTGTTGTTCATGGTGGATATCAATAAAAAAAT
The DNA here is from genome assembly GCA_049288585.1 of Chania sp. Lineage (GTDB taxonomy): Bacteria > Pseudomonadota > Gammaproteobacteria > Enterobacterales > Enterobacteriaceae > Chania. Next base: position 2,476 of record JBAQHZ010000524.1, on the reverse strand, counting down.
CGGGATAGTGCGCGTAGAGATCGTGCACGGTGACATGTTCCAACTGCTGTGCCGGTTGTAACAAAACCCGGTTTGCTACCGAGTCCTGGGATTCCGGATGGGCATACAGCAGCAAAACCTTAGGCGGCTGCGACATCATTCCCCTCCAAAGCGTCGTCAGGGTAGCGGATTTCCGTTACCATGCAGCGCAAAGACCAAAAAGGCTAATAATAGGACAGCAAGCGTCCTATTAACTTACAATCATCTCAATTTAACATACTCTGAACATACGGCGCTTTATGATTGTTTTCTCCTCGCTACAAATCCGACGCGGCACTCGCGTCCTATTGGACAACGCCACGGCGACGGTTAATCCCGGTCAGAAAGTCGGCTTGGTGGGTAAAAACGGCTGTGGAAAATCCACGCTGCTGGCCATGCTGAAAGGCGAGCTCGCCGCAGATGGCGGCAGCTACACCTTCCCTGGCAACTGGGCACTGGCCTGGGTGAATCAGGAAACGCCAGCACTGGATGTCCCCGCTCTTGAGTATGTGATCGATGGTGACCGGGAGTTTCGTCAGCTCGAAGCCGAATTACAGTTGGCAAACGATGTCAATGACGGCCATGCCATTGCCACGCTGCACGGTAAACTTGATGCCATCGATGCCTGGACCATCCGTTCCCGCGCCGCCAGCCTGCTGCACGGTTTGGGCTTCTCTAACGAACAACTGCAAAGCCCGGTACGCGCCTTTTCGGGCGGCTGGCGCATGCGCCTTAACCTGGCACAAGCGCTGGTTTGCCGCTCCGATCTGCTGCTGCTCGACGAGCCGACCAACCACCTGGATTTGGACGCGGTGATCTGGCTGGAACGCTGGCTGAAAAGCTATTCAGGCACCTTGGTGCTGATTTCGCACGACCGCGACTTCCTCGATCCGATCGTCGATAAAATTCTGCATATCGAAAATCAGACCATCAACGAATACACCGGTAACTACTCCTCGTTCGAGCGCCAGCGCGTCACCAAACTGGCACAACAGCAGTCGCTTTATCAGAGCCAGCAGGAAAAAGTGGCGCATCTGCAAAGCTACATTGATCGCTTCCGCGCCCAGGCCACCAAAGCCAAACAGGCGCAGAGCCGTATCAAAATGCTGGAACGCATGGAGTTGATCGCTCCAGCGCACGTCGATAACCCGTTCAGCTTCAGCTTCCGCCAGCCCGAAAGCCTGCCGAACCCGTTGCTGCGGATGGAAAAAGTCAGTGCAGGTTATGGCGACAAAGTGATCCTGCAATCGATCAAACTCAATCTGGTGCCCGGTTCACGCATTGGCCTGCTGGGGCGTAACGGTGCCGGTAAGTCGACGCTGATCAAGCTGCTGGCTGGCACGCTCGAACCGCTGAGCGGCGAGATTGGCTTGGCAAAAGGCATCAAGCTCGGGTATTTCGCCCAGCATCAGCTGGAATTCCTGCGCGCCGATGAATCACCGCTGCAACATCTGAGCCGCATTGCTCCACGCGTGCTGGAACAGCAGTTACGTGATTACCTCGGCGGCTTCGGCTTCCAGGGCGACAAAGTCACCGAAGTGACCGAGCGCTTTTCCGGTGGAGAAAAGGCGCGGCTGGTACTGGCGTTGATCGTCTGGCAGCGCCCTAACCTGCTGCTGCTCGATGAACCGACCAACCACCTGGATCTGGATATGCGCCAAGCGCTGACCGAAGCGCTGATCGATTTCGAAGGCGCGTTGGTGGTGGTTTCGCACGATCGCCACCTGCTGCGCTCCACCACGGACGATCTGTATCTGGTACACGACGGTCAGGTGGAGCAATTCGCCGGGGATCTGGACGATTACCAACAGTGGCTGAGCGATCTGCAAAAGCAGCAGGCCCAGCAGGATGCCGCGCCCAAACAGGATAACGGCAACAGCGCGCAGGCCCGTAAAGACCAAAAGCGCCGTGAAGCCGAATTCCGCACGCAAACCCAGCCGCTGCGCAAGCAGATCGCCAAGCTGGAACAGCAAATGGAAAAATTGGGGGCCGAATTGACGGCGGTGGAAGAACAACTGGCAGACTCAGCGCTGTATGACATCAGCCGTAAAGCCGATTTGACCGAATGCCTGCAAAAGCAGAGCCAGGCTAAATCCGCGTTGGAAGAGACCGAAATGACCTGGCTAGACGCGCAAGAACAGCTGGAAAATCTGACTCAGATATTTGAATCAGAGAGTTAGCCATCCCTTTACCTCAGTCATTGGGGTTCACCTTGCAAAGCAGGGTGAACCCCTATTTAAGTTAAGCCAATCCCCACGCAGACACGCTTAAACTCCCCGCATAAAAACCCATACCAAAACCTGCCCTGAATTCACATCGTACTTCGGGTGGTATATACCCGTCATACTTCAAGTTGCATGGGTGTTGGCTGCGTCCGTTCGCACCAGTCACATAGTTATCTATGCTCCTGGCGACTCGCGGACTTGCCGCCTACATGCAACTCGAATTATTTAGAGTA
>JBAQHZ010000523.1:0-1968 GCA_049288585.1 Chania sp. | reverse complement strand
GGGGCGAATAAAGTGATGCAGGAATCACATTGCAGTGTCGTAGGTAAATTTATGGGATTGTAGCGCAAATAAAGGCGAAATCGCAGTCTTGCCGAGCGATTATTAGTGCGTATGATAACGTCACTGGAACTGGCATTAATCTACCCGTCGCCTTTCAAGCCGCAGCGTTGTTTGCTGTGCTTGCCCACTCCAGTCACTTACTTGAGTAAGCTCCTGGGGATGGACAAGCTGGCCGCCTGGCTGCAACTTGAAATTCATAGGGTATAGGTTCGAATATTCCCCTGCGATCCGTCGCCAAAAACCAGGAAATTATTAGTCATGCGTATTGAAGAAGATTTGAAGTTGGGCTTTAAAGATGTGTTGATCCGCCCAAAGCGTTCCACGCTGAAAAGCCGCTCAGAAGTTGAACTGGAACGCCAGTTTACCTTCAAACATTCAGGTTGGAACTGGTCCGGTGTGCCGATTATCGCCGCCAATATGGACACGGTTGGAACCTTCCGCATGGCTGAGGCTCTGGCATCTTTCAATATCCTCACTGCTGTCCATAAACACTACACCGTTGAACAATGGGCTGAGTTTGTGCAGCGCGTGCCGGAATCCACTCTGCGCCACGTGATGGTGTCTACTGGCACTTCTGAAGCTGACTTTGTGAAAATGAAGCAGATTCTGGCTTTATCCTCTGCGCTGAAATTTATCTGCATCGACGTAGCTAACGGCTACTCCGAGCACTTTGTTGCCTTCCTGCGAAAAGCGCGCGAAGCCTGCCCTAATCATGTGATTTGTGCGGGTAACGTGGTCACCGGTGAAATGGTGGAAGAACTGATCCTGTCGGGCGCGGATATTATCAAAGTGGGGATCGGCCCTGGCTCGGTATGTACCACTCGTGTGAAAACTGGCGTGGGTTATCCGCAGCTTTCTGCCGTGATCGAGTGTGCCGATGCGGCACACGGCTTGGGTGGCCAGATTGTCAGTGACGGCGGTTGTTCTTCGCCGGGTGACGTCGCTAAAGCTTTCGGCGGCGGCGCAGACTTTGTGATGCTCGGCGGCATGCTGGCGGGCCACGATGAATGCGAAGGCACCATAGTGGAAGAAAACGGTGAAAAATTCATGCTGTTCTATGGCATGAGTTCTGAATCTGCGATGAAACGCCACGTAGGTGGTGTTGCCGGGTACCGTGCGGCAGAAGGTAAAACCGTCAGGTTGCCACTGCGTGGTGAAGTTGAGTTTACCGTGCGCGATATCTTGGGTGGCCTGCGTTCTGCCTGTACATATGTCGGTGCAGAGCGCTTGAAAGAGCTGACCAAGCGCACAACCTTTATCCGCGTTGCGGAGCAGGAAAATCGCGTTTTCGGCAGCAAATAAGCCCCCAATAACCCTTTTTAACCCGGTTAACGCCGGGTTTTTTATTTCTGCACTACCCCAGCACGTTCCCCAATTGGAAAATGGGTAAATACATGGCGATGACTAACGCACCGACAATGCCGCCTACCACCATCATCAACATGGGTTCCAGCGTTTGCGCCAGCGTATCAGCCAGTTCGTGAGTCTGTTGTTCATGCCAGAGTGCCAGTTTTCCTAAAAGAGTATCCAGAGTGCCGGATTCCTCCCCAACCCGAACCAGTTGCTGGCATAGGGAAGGGAACAACACCTGGTGGGCTAAGGCACTGTGGAAAGGGTGCCCTTGCGCCAACTGTTGCTGAATAGTTTCCAGTGCCTGGCGATAAAATAAATTACCTACCGACAGCGTGGCGGCATGCAACCCTTCGACCAGCGTCAGACCAGCCTGTTGGGTCATGGTCAGTATGCGGAATATCTGGCTAAGACAGTTGCCTTTTATCAGCGAAGAAATCAGCGGAATGCGCAGCAGAGCCGCCTGTTCACGCTGCTGCCAATCAGGCAACGGATGCAGCCAGCGCAGATAAAATCCTATCAGTGACGCCAGGATCACCAGCAGATAAGGCCCAGAAC
>JBAQHZ010000522.1:0-4619 GCA_049288585.1 Chania sp. | reverse complement strand
CCCCATTTAGCCAGCAGTTAGCCTTTATTAATAAAGGTACTTTTGATGTTGAGGCAACCGAAGGTTTAATTGAGGTTGTTAAAGCAGCGCGTGAAACTGGAAAGGCAGCTTCTATTACCATTACGCTTAAGTGCCAAAAACTTAATGGTCGGGACGAAAATACCATTAAAATCACCCCATCAATCAAGCTATCAATTCCTGAGCTTGGCATGGCTGAAACAATCATGTTTTCAACCAACGATGGCGGTTTAATGCGCGATGACCCGTCACAGGTTCAAATGGATTTAACCGTTATCAATACCTCCCCTGCCGTTGCTCCAATTAAGTTGCAATCACAGGGTTAATTTTTACAACCACCGCTTAATTAAAAGGAATAAGCATGAAAGATACTATTGATAATCACTTTGTGCGCGATATTTGTGATTTAGCAATTACCGCACACAGGCCAGATACTTACATTCCTACCGCAGTTATTCCAGAAGGTCACAGCGTTGTTTCTTTGGAGCAGTACCGGGTTCAACCTGCGTTTATTCGCCAGAAAGTTGACCTGATTTCGGCATCTTCCCTGATTGCGTATGTGAAAAAGTATCAAGACCAACGCACCGTTATTTTTGCCGATAAAGTTAAAACGCGCATTAATGCCGTGCTGGACTATCATTCGGCCCCTGATTGTCCTGAGTGGGGTAAGCATACAGCCGTTTACGACTGCCCGTTCTCTGATGAGTGGAAGGAATGGACTGAAAGCAACAAGAAAGGGATGGGGCAAACTGAGTTTGCGGAGTTTATTGAAAACCATATTCAAAATATTGCCCCCGTCAGTGATACCTACTCAGGGCCATCAGGTACCGAGCTTCTTGAAATGGTGCTCGTATTCCAAGAAACGCGTAAGTCTGAGTTTAAATCTGTTCGCCGCCTGCAAGATGGAACTTTCCAGATGGCCTATACCGACGAGAAAGACGGTGGCGGCAATGCTTCTCTGCCTGAAAAAATCAGCCTGGCTATCGCGCCATTCCATAACGGCAATGCATATCAAGTTGATGCCCGTATTCGCTACCGGCTGCGTGATGGGCAATTGGCACTTTGGTTCGAATTGATCGAACCGAAGAAAATCATTGAGCATGCATTCACTGAGATCGTTGTTGACCTGGAGAACCAGTTACAAAGTATCCCGGTTTATGAAGGCTCAATTTAAGTATTAACCACTGAATAAAGTGCTGTCTGATGCGCCACCGCGATGTGGCGCATCGTGAAGCACTTTCCCATCATAAAAAATTAAGGAATTAGTCATTATGGCAACCTTAAGTCAACGCTATGCAAATAAGAAAGCGGAAAACTCAGAGATATCGACTAAAAAAACTTTTCTGGTTCCTCTCTCTGAAATTTATGCAGAAGAAGGCTATAACGTTCGTGAATTAAACCAGCCACACGTTGAAGAATTTCGCGATGCATTTATAGCAGGTGAGTATATTCCACCATTGGCGGTAGAAGTCACTGAACGTGGTGTGAAAGTTATTGACGGCCACCACCGTTATTATGGTGCGCTGGCTGCGACTGAGGCCGGGTGTGAAATACCACGTCTTGAGTGTAAAGATTTTGTAGGTACAGAGGCTGATAAAATAGCCTTCATGGTTACCAGCTCTCAAGGGCTAGCATTAACGCCATTGGAACGTGCAGCAGCATACCAGCGTCTTTTAAATCAAAACTGGACCATGCCTGAAATAGCCAAGAAAGTTAAACGGTCAGAATCGGATATTATTCAGCACATCCAATTAGCCGAGTGTTCTGGTTATATTAAGAGCCTTGTCCGCGCTGGTTCAATGAACTATGCAATTGCGATTGGTATCCATCGCGAACACGGTGTTTATGCTGACCGTGAAGCTGCGCGTTTGATGAAAAAAGCAGAGGACGCAGGGAAGACAAAAGTTACAAAGAGTATGGCTCAACCGCAATTCAGCGCGAAGAAAGCCCGCCGTATGCTGGAACTCCTTTTTGATGCTGTTCCAATCGTCCAGGGTGAAAGCGACATGCTCATGCTGAATAAAGGCGTCAAAGATGAAGTAATGCAGATCATCAGTGATTATCGCCAAGAAACGCAGCCTGTTACCACTAACACCGCAGCACCTACAAATGAACCTGAACAGGCGGATAATGAACAACTTCCTTTGCTGAAAGCCGACATTATTAGCAAGAGTGGTGTTCAGGTGTGGGCATGCGCAGCAGCGGCATTTGGCGATAAAGATGATTTTTTGTTCCACGAATCGAAGTTTGCTCACACCTGGGCGGCTGACTCGTTCGAACACCCTGAAGCCGTTGTTGTGCCAACAGATATTGTCTATAAGGCAAAAAATCTGATGACCCAATTTCAGGAAGATCAAGAGCTGCGTTCCTGGCTGAATAACAAGTTCGATAATGAAGTTCCCGACTCAATGTATGAGCGGATGCGCGACGTATCGGCTGAAACAATGGGCGACCCAGAAAGCCCGATAATAAATATGGGTGACTTTATTTCGCTTGTGGAAAGCATACCCTGTGACAGTTGGGGGAATATTAGAACACTGCGTTCTGCAATCTGTTCAGCTATCGAAATGAAGGCCACCAGCGATGAGCAAAGTTAACTTTAATAATGCGCCTTTGTGGATAACAGCAAAGGCGCTTCACATCCTAACCCAATTCAGCAGCCGTCGATTAATCCCACGCCGAACCAAAGTGAAAGGCTCTCTAACCTTTCGCGTTAATAAGCGTTGGCGCTTACTGTCTCAGGACGGCGGCAAGAATTGGCAACTGCTTACCAATAATGATTACAACGCGATCAGCGAGGTGAACCATGTGGGATGCAATTCGAAATATTGATGGCTACTGCTGGGGAGTGTTGGCGCTTTTGGTTGCCTGGGTGCTGGTCTGGGTACTTGGTGCTACCGATGAAGATGAAGAGCCTACGGAGGGCCGGGAATGAAAAAAGAAAATACCCTTGAACGCTTCAAGCGCGATACCCGTGATCATTCAATGTCAGTAGAGAACGACAACGGCGTATTTCGTCATCTGCATTTTTCACGGCGTGGCAGCAGTTGCTATCACTTCACCCTCACTACCTGGCCCGGCCATTTGTGCATTGGCGGTGATATGGGAACCTACGTTTTCCGCCGCCTGCACGATATGTTCAGCTTCTTCCGCATGGATCATCGTGACTACCAGCGCCACGGCGATGATCCGGCGATCAACATCACATATTGGGCTGAAAAGCTGGAAATGGGGTCAGGCCACCCCAGTGATATCTATACCGAGTGGTCTTCAGATGCTTTTGAGGCCCGCGCCCAGGAGTATTACAACGATTGGCTTGAAAATATCGAAGATGGCGACGGCATAACTGAAGAAATCAAAGCCGATGTGCTGAAAGAGATCAACGACCTTAAAAGTGGCTCATATAACGAGTTTGAAGCCGCTGTTGCATACAACGATTTCAGCTCAGAGCACATCGACCTAGCCGACTTTTGGGAAGATAACTGCCGAAAAGTCACATCTGGCTTTGTCTGGTGCCTGTTCGCCATCGTCTGGGGTATTCAGCAGTATGACCGCCGCAACCTGGTTAACGCTGCAATGGATAAGTTCTTTGTCTATCAACTGGAGGCAGTATGAGTAGTCAACCGGAAGATGCGCTGGATTTTGACCTGTTCGCGGGGGATTTTGGCGAGCCTGGTGATAGGTGCCTCAGTAACAAGATAGTCAAATGCCGCAAGGCACACCGTTGCCACATCTGTGAAGGAAGTACCGTACCAGGTGAGAAAGCCCTCTCGGCTACATATGTCTTTAGTGGTGAGTTGCATTCGTACTACTGCTGCACCGCCTGCGTTGATGCTATGGCCAAGAGCGTTACTTGTGATTATGACCTGGAAAGTGACGAAGACCCGATCGACCCGATAGACGCTCGTTATGCCCTGGGTGATGAGGTAAGGGCTAATCGGAAAAATAAACTGGAGCTTGTCCTATGAAAAAAACATTAATAGGTCGCTGTATCCGCCGTTGGCGCGTTGCACTGAAACCCTGGTGTGACTCAAAAGTAAACCCGTACTGGCATAAGCGTGATCTGGGTAAGTTTTGCCGGGAAACTGGCCGACTTACAGCCACTCTAATGGTGCATCAAATGGCCGAGCGTAATGCTCAGGTGCATTATGGCATCACTGGTTGGTCACCCGAATTCGCAACCTGGTACGACGGCAGGCGGGATAAATATGAACAGGAGGCCCGTGAATATCTCAACGATGAAGCTAGCACCGTTGATATTGACGGTATGGTAGAAGCTAGAATAGATGCGTGGAGATGATGATGAGCGACCATAGCAAACTGAAAGCACTGGCGCTGGCTTGCCCTCAAGAACCGTGGGCGTATGAGCCACATGGTGATACCGATACTTACGGTGTCGGTGTTATGTGGGATGGAAACGATCAGTTGGTTACTGGCTATCAAAAGTGCGGTGAAATGCTGGTTGTTGAATCTATCGCGCCAGAAGTGAACGGTTCTAATTATGCCGCCTTTATCGCAGCTGCCAGCCCTGCTGTTGTACTTGAGCTACTCTCAGCGCTGGAAGAGAAAGACCAGCAGATAGCTGACGCTGAGGTTAAAGG
>JBAQHZ010000521.1:0-1595 GCA_049288585.1 Chania sp. | reverse complement strand
CCATTCAGCTGAACGTCAATAAAACCGGGGGCTAGGATGGCACCACCCAGATCGCGCGTTTCAATACCCGCAGGCAGTTCAGCCAGCGGACAGACCCGTTCAATCAGACCATCAGCAATCACTACCGCATGGTTATCAAGCACGTCTAGGCCGGTAAAAATCCGGCATTGGGTTAAAGCGAACATGTAGCCCCCTGCAAAAATTAAAGACTATTAACGCTTTCCGCTTCTAATTCACGGAAATATTTAACGGTTTTCACCTTGAGCTCCATGGTGGAAGGCTCATCGCAGACCACGACGGATTTCGCGTGCAACTGCAGGCAGCTGATGGTCCACATGTGGTTGACACAGCCTTCTACGGCGGCTTCCAGGGCTTGTGCCTTGCCACGGCCGGTGACCAGGATCATCACTTCTTCCGCATCCAGCAGAGTGCCGACGCCTACGGTCAGGGCGTATTTTGGTACCTGGCTGACGTCGCCGTCAAAGAAGCGAGAGTTGGCGATGCGGGTTTCTTCCGTCAGCGTTTTGATGCGCGTACGTGAAGACAGGGAAGAGGCTGGTTCGTTAAAGGCAATGTGCCCGTCGACGCCCACGCCGCCCATGAACAGGTGGACTTTACCATAGGACTTGATTTTGGCTTCGTACTGGCGGCACTCTTCGTCCACGTCTGGCGCGTTGCCGTTCAGCAGATTGATATTTTCGCTTGGGATATCAACATGATTAAAGAAGTTGCTGTACATAAAGGTATGATAGCTTTCAGGGTGTTCCTGCGGTAAGCCAACATATTCATCCATGTTGAAGGTGACCACGTGCTTAAAGCTGACTTCCCCTGCTTTGTGCATGGCAATCAGGTGTTTGTAGGCTTCAAGTGGGGTACCACCGGTCGGCAGACCAAGTACAAATGGGCGATCGGCCGTTGGCTGGAACGCATTAATACGCTGGACGATATGGCGTGCAGCCCATTTGCCGACTTGTGCAGTATCTTTCAGTGGGATAAGTCTCATCATACACCTCTTAGTAAAATAAACTGTGGCTATACTGTGATGGGTCAGAGCTGGAGTCATAAGCGTAACCCAGCTTTGCGAAGCTCGCGTTAAACGTCAGCGCCCTTTGATTTTTTGAATGATAAAATAAGTTTTGTGCGATGGCTAGCAATGTGGCAGCTTAAGACTGCTTTTTGGTGATGTAAATCACAAAAAAGGAGGTTTTAATTTGCGATACGAAATAATTTTTTTACACTCCGCATTAAGAGAATGTATCCCACCATTAATCCGGTTGAGATACGGTCTGTTAGGTACCATGCGTTGTTTATTTCTAAAAAGGTAGTGAGTTTTCTCAATAAACTACTAATAGGGTCCGTCCGCGGACGAATAGGGGGAAAAGGTGAACATTCTTAGTTATTTGCAAAAGGTAGGTCGGGCCTTGATGGTTCCGGTCGCCACGTTGCCTGCCGCTGCCATTTTGATGGGCGTCGGGTACTGGATTGACCCTGTTAGTTGGGGCGGTGATAACGCTCTGGCAGCATTGTTTATCAAATCTGGTGCAGCCATCATCGACAATATGGCGGTGCTGTTTGCCGTCGGTGTGGCTTATGGT
>JBAQHZ010000520.1:0-2240 GCA_049288585.1 Chania sp. | reverse complement strand
GTGTAACCCACCGCCAACTTGGCGGCAATCTTGGCAATCGGGAAACCGGTGGCTTTCGACGCCAGCGCAGAAGAACGTGACACGCGCGGGTTCATTTCGATCACGATCAGGCGGCCGGTTTTCGGGTTTACCGAGAACTGCACGTTGGAACCACCGGTTTCAACGCCGATTTCACGCAGCACCGCCATCGAGGCGTTACGCATGATTTGGTACTCTTTGTCGGTCAGCGTCTGTGCCGGGGCGACGGTGATGGAGTCGCCGGTGTGGATGCCCATCGCGTCGATATTTTCGATGGAACAGACAATAATGCAGTTGTCGTTCTTATCGCGCACCACTTCCATTTCATACTCTTTCCAACCGATCAGCGATTCATCAATCAGCAGCTCTTTGGTCGGCGACAGATCCAGACCGCGCTCGCAGATTTCTTCAAACTCTTCGCGGTTGTAAGCGATACCGCCGCCGGTGCCGCCCATGGTGAACGACGGGCGGATAATGCACGGGAAGCCGACGTCAGCGGCCACCGCCAACGCCTCTTCCATATTGTGCGCAATGCCGGAGCGCGCGGTATCCAGGCCGATTTTCTTCATGGCGATGTCGAAACGGCGGCGATCTTCCGCTTTGTCGATGGCATCCGCCGTGGCACCAATCATGGTCACGCCGAACTCGGCCAGCACACCTTGGCGCTCCAGTTCCAGCGCACAGTTCAGCGCCGTCTGGCCACCCATGGTCGGTAGCACCGCATCCGGGCGCTCTTTTTCGATAATTTTACGCACCACTTCCCAATGAATAGGCTCGATGTAGGTCGCATCGGCCATTTCCGGGTCGGTCATGATGGTTGCCGGGTTGGAGTTGACCAGAATAACGCGGTAACCCTCTTCACGCAGCGCCTTACACGCCTGGGCACCGGAGTAGTCGAACTCACACGCCTGGCCGATAACGATCGGGCCAGCGCCGAGGATCAGGATGCTTTTTATATCTGTACGTTTTGGCATGGCTGTTATGGCTCCTGATTATTTGGCGTTGGAACGGTAAGTCTCAATCAGTTCGATAAAGTGATCGAACAGCGGCGCTGCATCGTGCGGGCCAGGGCTGGCTTCCGGGTGCCCCTGGAAGCTGAACGCCGCTTTGTCGGTGCGGTGGATCCCTTGCACCGTGTGGTCGAACAGGGATTTGTGCGTGACGCGCAGCGTAGCGGGCAGATGATTTTCATCCACCGCAAAGCCGTGGTTCTGCGCGGTGATCATTACGGTGTTGTTATCCAGATCTTTAACCGGGTGGTTGCCACCGTGATGGCCGAGCTTCATCTTCACGGTCTTCGCACCGCTGGCGAGCGCCAACAGTTGGTGGCCCAGGCAGATGCCGAATACCGGAATGTCGGTTTCCAGGAACTGTTTGATGGCGGTAATCGCATAATCGCACGGCTCCGGGTCACCCGGCCCGTTGGACAGGAAAATGCCGTCTGGATTCATTTTCAGCACGTCAGCGGCAGAGGTTTGCGCAGGCACCACCGTCAGGCGGCAGCCGCGATCCACCAGCATACGCAAGATGTTGCGCTTGGCGCCGTAGTCATAGGCCACCACGTGGTAGGGCAGTTCGCTCGCTGTTTTAGCCTCTGGCAGATCGCCTTCCAAGGTCCAACTGCCCTGCTGCCAGGCGTAAGCTTCTTTGGTGGTGACTTCTTTCGCCAGATCCATGCCTTTCAGGCCAGGGAAGGCTTTGGCCTTTTGTAGCGCCAATTCAGCATTGGTGACATCACCGGCAATGATACAGCCGTTTTGTGCGCCCTTTTCGCGCAGCAGACGGGTCAATTTACGGGTATCGATATCGGCAATCGCCACGATGTTGTTGCGCTTGAGGTACTCGGCAAGACCTTCTTCGTTGCGATAGTTGCTGGCAATCAGTGGGAGGTCACGAATGACGAGGCCTTGAGCGTGAACAGCGGAGGATTCTTCGTCGGAAGCATTGGTGCCGACATTGCCGATATGAGGATAAGTAAGAGTAACGATCTGGCGGGAATAGGAAGGATCAGTGAGGATTTCTTGATAACCGGTCATCGACGTATTGAAGACCACTTCCCCCACTGCCGTACCTTCTGCCCCGATGGCCCGACCGTGGAATTGGGTTCCGTCTTCCAGAACCAATAGCGCTGACTTAATCAAAACACCCTCCAAAGAATATTCACTCACTTTATCTGCATATTAATTCACAACAAGGTCATGAAGCAACGCAAATTTGCTGCC
>JBAQHZ010000519.1:0-8995 GCA_049288585.1 Chania sp. | reverse complement strand
GATGTAATTTTTATGTGAAATATTACTTGAATTTTCATCTAAATCATCCATGATGGATTCATCGTCAATCTGAATAAAAAATGTACTTCTGGTTATTCTCAAAACAGATACGTTTTTTAAATACAAGGTGGCAATGATGAACCATTTAAGTAACAGTAATGCCTACGTTGAGACATTTACCCTGGGGCAAGGCGATCTGCACTTTGCGGTGAAAGATACCCTCGATGTCGCAGGCTATGCCACGCAGGCAGGGTGCCGAGCTCTCGCATCCGCCTCTCCAGCACAGCACCATGCGCAGGTGGTGAATACCCTGCTCAATCAGCACTGCGTTCTGCTGGGAAAGACCACTCTGCATGAGCTGGCGTTTGGCGTCACCGGGATTAACCCATGGAGCGGAACCCCGCTGAACCCTCAGTATCCCGCGTTGATCCCCGGGGGTTCTTCCAGCGGTTCGGCGGCGGCGGTGGCCGCTGGCGACGTGGATTTCGCCATCGGCACCGATACTGGGGGGTCGGTTCGTCTGCCTGCCGCCTGCTGCGGCATTCTGGGGCTAAAACCGACCTATGGCCTGCTCAGCCGCCAAGGGGTTATGCCAGCACAGAGTTCGTTAGACTGCGTGGGCCTGTTTGCCCGCAAGGCAGGCGTGCTGCGCCAAGTATTGAGCCGCTTAGCCATTCAGCCGGGTAACAGGCTGCCAACCCTGCCAGCAATAGGCGTGATTAGCGCCGCCGCGCCGTCTATCGACGCGTTAATTCACCAGGTGCTGGAACAGGCTGGAGCCGCGCTGCACCCCATCTTGCTGCCAGAGCTTGACGAGGCTTACCTGGCCGGAATGACACTCATCAGCCATGAAAACTGGCAAGCGTTTCACCCACTGCTGGCGTTGGATGGCATCTCCGACGATGTCGCCACCCGTTTACGCGCTGGGGAAACGGTGAGCGCCACCGCACTGGCCCAGGCTGAACGCGTGCGGCAGAGTTTCAGCGCTCGGCTGGATACGCTGCTGGAACGCACGCCGCTGCTGGCCTTGGCTACCCTGCCGGAGCTGCCACCGACGCTGGGCGAAGCCCGCGATCCACTCAGCATGGTCAGCCTGACAAAGCTGGTTCGCCCCTTCAATCTCAGCGGGCACCCGGCGATCTCAGTCCCGATCGGTGAGATTGATGGCCGCCCGGTAGCGCTCCAGTTAGTCGCCAACAAAGGCCACGACCCTCTGCTGGTTGACGCTGCGGAATACCTGCTCGCCAGACTCCGCTAACGGCAGTCGTTCGGCCCTTATTTGATTAATCAACTCAGTAAGTACGGCTTACTGCGGCAGCACTCGGCTGCCCGCAAACCACAGAATCACCCAGGAGGAAGCCATGTCAGCTCTACATCGTCGTGAAGATATTGCTCCATTACTGAATGATATTGCGGCCCACAGCGTTGATTTTGAGCATCAGCGCCATATTTCCGCCGACATCATTGCCCGTTTTAAACAGATCGGGGTTTACCGCGCGCTGGTGCCTAAGATTTACGGCGGTGACGAATGTTCCCCGGCGCAATTTTGTGAACTGGTTGAACAGATTGCCACCGCCGATGGTTCTGCCGGGTGGGTCGCCAGCTTTGGTATGAGCCCGTTTTACCTTGGGGCGTTGCCCACCGATACGCTACAGGCCCTGTATCGCGACGGCCCGGACGTAGTCTTTGCCGGGGGCATATTTCCCCCGCAGCGAGCACCGCAGACGGATGGTGGCTACCGCGTCAGTGGGCGCTGGAGCTTTGCCAGCGGCTGCATGGGGGCCTCGATCTTTGGCGTGGGGATCATGCCGGAAGGTGGGCAACCGCTGCCGCGTATGGCGGTGTTACCACAAAGCAGCGTGCAGATTGATCCCACCTGGAACACCGTTGGGCTGGCGGGCACCGGTAGCCACGATCTGGTGGTGAATGATGTATTTGTGCCGCAGGAGTGGACCTTTACCCGCGGTGCGGCTCTCAATCTGGATGGGCCGTTGTACCGCTATCCGGTGCTCTCCCTGGCGACACAGGTGCTGTCCGTGGTGGCGCTCGGCGTGGCGCGTGCTGCGCTGAATGAAATCTACGCTATTGCACATCGCCAACAGTCGGTCACCGGTGCGCCGCATCTGGCCGAACGGCCACAGGCGCAGATCCAGATCGCCCGCTGCGAGGCCGAACTGTGCTCTGCCCGTTCCTGGTTCTATCAGGCGATTGATGACGTCTGGCAAGCACTATTGGCGGGTAACGACGCCTCTTGCCAGCAGATCAATGCGTTACGCCTCTCTTCTACTCATGCCACCCGGGTGGCCGCAGAGGTGGCCCGCCAGGCTTTGGCGCTCAATGGCATGGGCGGGATCGCACTGACCAGCCCGCTACAGCGCTATGTGCGCGACACCCTGGTGATTACTCAACACGCTTTTATGGGCGACCTTTCTTATATCAATGCCGGTACGGTGTTTTTCGGTGGTAAGCCGCTGCCGGGTTATTTGTGATTTTCACTCAAAAGGAACAACAGATGAGCCAGTCAAACAAACTGCGGGTGCTGTTTTGCATCGGCGTAAACCAGAATTTTTTTGATGCCACCACACCTGAAGCCAAGCAGGTGTGGGCCGCCTTTGGCGCAATGATGAAAGGGATGGAGGAAATGCCAGGCATTCGGGTGATTGGCAACATGGACGACGATCAAATCATGGTCGGGCCATCGCCAGGCTGGCCGTGGACGACCTACGTATTGGCCGATGCCGACGCGCTGGAACACGTCAGTGCGGTGTGCAACCTGTTTCGCACCACGCCCGTCGGCGATGGGGCTTACAAGTTATGGAAGTACTGCAAGATCGAAGCCCGCGTCGGCCGTGAACTGATCATACAGCGCTAACGGAGCCGATCATGAACTTACCGGATGCTCAGCGTTTACAGCAGTTGGAGGATCAGCAGGCGGTACGGCTGTGCATCAGTGACTACATGCGCCTGTGTGACGATCTCAACAGCCCGGAAAGTGCCCGCGCAGCCGGGGCGTTGTTTACCCCGGACGCCCGCTGGGAAGGGGTTGGCGAACCTTATGCCACCCGTCTTGGCGTGCATCAAGGGCGTGAAGCCATTGTGGCGATGCTGCTGCGCTATGTCCGTCAGCCCGCCCACTTCGCCATGAATGCCCATTTTCTCTGCTCGGAAACGATCGTCTGTGAGCAGCCAGGGCGCTTGCGTGGCCGTTGGCTGATGTTGCAAACCTCTACCTTCAGTACCGGGAGCGCACATCTGAATGCGGCTGAAATTATTGCCTGGTTTGTGCGTGCTGAAAGCGGCATGCAGATCGCTCATTTTACTACCCGCAATCTGTTTAGCCGCCCAGTGAACCACTGGAACAGTGCCGATGAACTGCCGGTACCCGATGAAAGCCGCTAATTGAATATATACAGGGGAATGACCATGTCTTGTCAGCATGCTATTGCAGTAAAAAACCTCGACGCGACACCGCCCAACCACGCCGAAATTGCCGCGTTGGTTAAAGCCGACCGGGTACACACCTCGCTGTATACCTCCGCTGAACTGTTTGAACTTGAGCTGGAGCGGATCTTCAGCAAAACCTGGGTGTGGGTGGCGCACGTCAGCGAACTGCCGGAAAGCGGCAGCTTTAAAACCACCGAAATCGCCACGCAGCCGGTGATCGTGGTGCGTGACCGCAAAGGCGAAATCCGCACCCTGCTCAACCGTTGCCGTCACCGGGCGGCAACGGTATGTGAACAGCGCAAGGGTAAAACCAACAGTTTTGTCTGCCCATACCACGGTTGGGGCTATGCGCTGGACGGCAGCCTGCGCGGCGTGCCGCATCCTGAAAGCTATGCTGATCAACTGGATAAAGCCGAGCTGGGGCTGGTGCAACTGCGAACTGAACAGTACGCCGGAATGATTTTTACCACCTTCAATCCAGATATCGAACCGCTGAGCGACTACCTGGGGGCAGCCAAAAAGTGGATCGATCTGTTTATGAAGCAGGGCGCGGGCTATCCGGTTAAAACCGGCCCGGCCCATCGTTTCCGTTTTCCCGGCAACTGGAAAATCCAGTTGGAGAACACCACCGATGGCTATCACTTCCCCGTGGTGCATCGCTCATTTTTAAGCTCCGTCAATAAGCAGACCGAAGAGATGCTCAACTTTGTCGGCGGCAGCGGCTATGTCGAAGATCTGGGCAACGGCCATAGCGTGATGGTGATGATCCCAGAATTGGTCGATCTGGAAGCCAACCTGGACGCGCCCATTCCTGAACGTTTTCTCGAACTGGCAGAGGCGCTGCGCCAAGATCATGACGAACAGCAGGTGCGCCGCATTGTGCGTGCCGTCGGCGGTTCCGGGTTCAACCTGAATATCTTCCCCAACATCGCCTGCTCGATGGCGTTTTTCCGGGTGCTGCAACCGCTGTCGGTGAATGAAACCGAAATTCATCACGCGGTGATCACCATGGACGGCGGGCCGGACATTGCCAATCAGGCACGCCTGCGAATGCATGAACACTTTCAGGGGCCAATGGGGTTTGGCACACCGGATGACTCCGAAGCCTGGGAGCGGGTGCAGCGCGGTGCGACCGCCGGGGACAATTTGTGGATCATGCTAAACCGCGGGCTCGCCGGTGAGCAGCCAACCGCCGACGGCCTGCGCAGCGACGTCAGCGCCGAAACCGGGATGCGGGCGGCCTACCAGATGTGGAAAAAACTGATGACGGAGAACTCATAATGGAAGCCTCTAACGCCGTGCTGTTCAGTGCCATCACGCTGATTAATCTGGAAGGTGATTTGCTCGATCAAGGCGACTTCAATGCCTGGCTGGCGCTCTGGCAACCTGACGGGCTGTATGTGATCCCCATCGATCCGCAGGAAACCGATTTTAAAAATAGCCTTAACTACGCCTATGACGATCACCAGATGCGGATGAAACGCGTGCATCGTCTCGACAGCGGCGAATCCATCTCCACTACGCCGCGCGCCCGCACGCTGCGCACGCTGTCGCGCTTTCGCCTGCTGGAAGCAGACGAACATCAGGTAGTGGTGCGCTGTGCTCAATCCCTGTGGGAACACCGCAAGGGCAACAGCAGGCACTATGCCGCCGACGTCACTTACCACCTGTTGCCACAGGGAAGCCAGTGGCTGATTCAGCAAAAGACCATCCGCCTGATTAACGGCGATGACGTGTTGCACAGCATCGGCTACATCCTCTAAGGAGCAAGGCATGACACAAACCGCATTAGTGACCGGTGCCGCTTCGGGCTTAGGCAAGGTTATCGCCACCCATCTGTTACAGCAGGGTTTTCAACTGGTGTTAACCGACGTGAACCTTCAGCGGGCACAGCAAGCTGCTCGTGAGCTGGATAGCCATGGGGAGCGCGTACTGGCACTGGGGTTGGATATCCGCCAGGTGCAAGACGTTGAACGCGCGCTGGCCGCCACGTTAGAGCGTTTTGGCAGCCTGGAGGTGCTGGTGAATAACGCTGCGCTAACCTTGGCAACCCCGGTGATGAACATTCAGCCCGATGAATTTGATCAGGTACTCACCACCAACCTGCGCGGCACTTTTGTCAGTTGCCAGACCGCAGGGCGCTATTTTGCCGAGCGGGGCTATGGCCGAATTATCAACCTGGCCTCGTTGGCGGGGCAAAATGGGGGAACCGCCTCTGGGGCGCACTATGCGGCCTCGAAGGGCGGCATTCTGACGCTGACCAAGGTCTTCGCTCGTGAGCTAAGTCAATCCGGCGTCACCGTAAATGCGATTGCGCCGGGCCCGCTGGATTTACCCTCAGTTCATGCGTTAGTCCCGGCAGAAAAGCTGGCGGGGTTATTGCAGATGATCCCGGTCGGCAAGCTGGGCGATGCCGAGTTTGTGGCGCAGGCGGTAGCGTTATTAGCCTCACCGCAGGCGGCCTTTGTCACCGGTGCCACCTGGGATATCAACGGCGGGTTGTTTATGCGCTAAGGTATAAGGGAGTCAATATGTTGATATTAAAAGTGATTGCCCGAGCATTGCAGGGCGATGTCGTCCTGCTCACCTTGGCTGATCCAGCAGGCAAGGAGTTGCCCGGTTTTACCGCCGGGGCACATCTCGATCTCCACTTGGGGAACGATCTGGTTCGCCCTTATTCACTGTGTAGCGATCCTGCCGATCGCTATCACTACCAACTGGGCATACTGAAAACCGCTCAATCTCAGGGCGGTTCGCGCGCGGCGCATGCTTTGCAGCCAGGGGATGAGGTGCGCGTGAGCACGCCGCGCAATCTGTTCACGCTGGAGCCCAATGCGCCCCACAGCCTGTTGATCGGCGGGGGTATTGGTATTACGCCCATGCTGGCGATGGCGGCAACGCTCTATGCCGCTGGCCGTTCCTTTAGCCTCCATTACTGCGCCCGCAACCGTCAGCAGGCAGCCTTTGTGGATAAGTTGGAACATGCCCCCTATGCCCGCCATGTACGGCTGTATTTCAGCGACGAGCAACGCTTGGCATTAACCCCAATCCTGACGGATGTGCCCGAGAATACCCATGTCTATGTCTGCGGCCCGCCACGCCTGATGACGGCGGTCACCGAGCAGGCGATCGCCTTGGGTTATTGCCACGACCGCCTTCATCAGGAATGTTTTGCGGCTGAAGTAGAAATGCAGGGTGCGGCCTTTGACGTCACCCTGGCAAGCAGCGGCACCAGGGTGCGAGTGGCAGAGAATCAGAGCATTGTCGAAGCCTTGGCGCAGGCGGGGTTGAAAGTATGTGTTTCCTGTAAACAGGGGATCTGCGGCAGTTGCTTGACCGACGTGCTGGAAGGAGAACCGGACCATCGCGATAGTTATCTCACCGACGAGGAAAAGGCAGCTAACAATCTGATTCTATTGTGTTGCTCGCGAGCGAAAAGTGCGCAGTTAGTACTCGATCTATAAGGAAGAAACCATGACTCTTCAAACTGAATTTCGTAATGCGATGGCGCAGTTGGCTAGTGCAGTCTCGGTAATTACCACCGATGGCCCGGCGGGAAAATATGGTTTTACCGCTTCGGCGGTGTGCAGTGTGACCGATCAGCCGCCCACCCTGCTGGTGTGCATGAACCGTAATTCTTTTGCCAACCCCCATTTCAAGCAAAACGGTACGCTGTGTGTCAACGTGTTGTCCAGCAATCATCGCGATCTATCGGGGATATTTGCCAGTGCCACGTTGCGCTCGGAGCAGCGTTTTCTCCATGACAGTTGGCAAGTACTCGCCAGCGGCGCACCGGTATTGAATTCGGCCGTCGCCAATTTTGATTGTACGATCCATCAATTCCACGAAATCGGCAGCCACACGGTGTTTTACTGCCAGGTGCAGGCGGTGCGCATCAGTGAATCCCCACGTGGGCTGATGTACTTCAACCGTCGCTATTATGATTTGGATGGATAACTGCAAGATGTGAGGCCGATCGTGACGCAACCGGCTTTCCGGCGGCTTGGGAAATTTAGCGTTTTTGACTGACACAGTATCACAGGGATCACGTTAAGGGGGATTTCCTTTACGCTGGGGGATTCAGATGGTGACCAGGCCGTGACGATCTGCCCCCACTATGATCAACGTGAGCAATGCAATTGGTCGGACTCTAAAATTTTCACCCCATTGCCAGCGCTGAAGGCCTGCGTTAACAAGGTTTGTGCCACGTCTTTGCCAGCAACCGAGCGCCATTTGCCGGGCAGCAGCGCAAACAGCGGCACGCTGAGCCACTCCAGCAGACGCAGTTTCGCCCGGCCCAACAGCATGGAAGGCCGCACCAGCGTCAGACGTGGCCAGTTCTGCGCGTGCAGCGCCTGCTCCATCTCCCCTTTGGTGCGATTGTACAAAAATTGGGAACGCGGATTGGCACCGATGGCGCTCACCGCCAGGCAATGCTGCGCGCCCAACCGCTGCCCGGCGAGAGCCGTTTCGATCGCCAGTTGATAATCCACATGGCGAAACGCCTCGGCGCTGCCAGCCTGACGGCGCGTGGTGCCCAGGCAACAGAACACCACATCTACCGGCTGATCCAATCCGGCCAGCAGTGCAGACAGATCGCCACCAATCGGGTTGTGCAGCTTGCTGTGTGGTTCCAGTGCTGCCCGCGTGGGTGCGATGATTTCCGTCACCTGCGGAGCGGCCTGCAACAGTTGCAACAGTTCGCCCCCAACCAGCCCAGAAGCCCCTGTGATTAATACCCTTGTCATGCGTTCTCCCCCAGTTACGTTTGAAATATGTGCGACACAACTGCCCGCCCCTTAAAACCTTAACGTTGCCAATGCAGCTTTTTGCCAAATCCTAACGTGTTATCGGTCATTTTCACTTCCTGCAAAGTGAGTTGCCAGATCGGGGCTTTCATCACCTTCGCCACCGGGAAACGCTTGCAGTAACGCTCGCGGGCCAGCCGATCTTCATCACCCTGCAACAGGGAGATGTCACCACGATACTGCACGCCTTTGATCAGCGCGATGCTCTTTGGCTGCGGAGCAATGGTTCCCACTACCGTGCTGTTCTGCTGCATCAGGCGGCCATGTTGGGTGTGCGGTTCGGTCATCAGCCACAGCGCCATGCGTTCGGCATCAAACACGTAAAAACAGTTGGCGCACCACATCTCCACGCCATTACCGGCGCACAGCGTGAGCACATGCTGTTTGTTGAGAAAACGGATGATGGGCTGCTGGTCTTCGGTTTGACTCAACGTTATCTCTCCTGTTACCGACATCTTCACGGTTGAAGACAGTCACAATTAGCGGCAATTCATTTTAAAGCCCCAAATAGCATAGTAATAAATAATCTTTGTATTGATATGCACATCAAGCAGGCCTTATGTAATAACAATAAAAGAACACTCTGGCTTTATTGGGTTATCTATACCCAAAATAGTTCGAGTTGCTTGTAGGCGGCAAACGAATGACAAGTCGGTCAGAGGCCGACTTGAACAGCGCTTGCGCTGACCCGCAGGGTGAGACTCATTTATGAGGCTCATAATCCCTGGGAGCATAGCCAACTA
>JBAQHZ010000518.1:0-2190 GCA_049288585.1 Chania sp. | reverse complement strand
GACCTCTTGCATGCCATGCAAGCGCTCTCCCAGCTGAGCTATAGCCCCAATCCACAATCATAAAACCCTGTGAACGGGGCGCATAATATGAAACCCCTGAAACACTGTCAACGGCTAAATTGAATTCCTCGATCAAGCGCTGAAAAAGCCGCCAAATCAGCGCGTTTAATGCTAAAAAATCATCATGGCGGGCAAAAATAAATCGGAAAAAAGCCCTGCGAATCACTTTGCAGGGCTCGATTTATATCGTCATCAAATTACAGCGGGAATAATCAGGCCTGGGCTTCACGTTCGGCGATATATGCCAACGCCTGATCGATACGCTTCAGAGAACGTGCCTGACCGATAGCATGCACGGTAACGTCCATCCCCGGCGATTGGCCAGCACCAGTGACCGCAACGCGCAGCGGCATACCCACTTTGCCCATGCCAACGCCCAGTTCGTCTGCCGTGCCCTGAATGGCATCGTGCACATTTTCCGGCGTCCATTCAGCGACCGCAGCCAGCTTGGCACGTACCGCTTCCAACGGCTGGCGCGCTACAGGGCGCAGGTGTTTTTTCGCTGCATCGGCGTCAAACTCGCTGAAGTCCTGATAGAAGTAGTGGCAGGACTCCGCCATTTCCTTCAGCGTCTTACAACGTTCGCCCAGCAGTTTAACGATATCTTTCAACTCTGGGCCGTTACGGGTTTCAATCCCCTGCTGTTCGATATGCCATGCCAGATGCACCGCCACTTCTTCCGCTGGCATATGGTTAATATAGTGGTGGTTCAGCCACTGCAGTTTTTCGGTGTTGAATGCGCTGGCGGATTTATTGATCGCTTCCAGCGTGAACAGCGCTTTCATCTCGTCAATCGAGAAAATTTCCTGATCGCCATGGGACCAACCCAAGCGCACCAGATAGTTCAGCAACGCCTGCGGCAGGTAGCCATCATCACGATACTGCATCACCCCTACCGCACCGTGGCGTTTGGACAGTTTTTTGCCATCATCACCCAGAATCATCGATACGTGAGCATATTCCGGCACCGGTGCGCCCAGTGCTTTCAGGATGTTGATCTGGCGCGGCGTGTTGTTGATATGGTCTTCACCACGGATCACGTGGGTAATCTCCATATCCCAATCATCAACCACCACGCAGAAGTTATAGGTTGGCGCACCGTCAGTGCGGCGAATGATCAGATCGTCCAGTTCCTGGTTGCTGAATTCGATCGGGCCACGGATTTTATCGTCAAAGATGACCGAGCCTTCCTGCGGGTTACGGAAACGCACCACGTGTGGCTCATCAGCGGTGTGGCTGCACTGGCTATCGCGGCAATGGCCGTCATAGCGCGGCTTTTCGCCATTTTCCATCTGAGTTTCACGTAATGCTTCAAGACGTTCTTTAGAGCAATAGCATTTATAAGCCGTGCCCTGTTCCAGCATTTCGTCGATCACCGCGTTATAGCGATCGAAACGCTTGGTCTGGAAATACGGGCCTTCATCCCAATCCAGGTTCAACCAGTTCATGCCATCCATAATTGCGTCGATCGCGTCCTGGGTTGAGCGTTCGAGATCGGTATCTTCAATACGCAGCACAAACTCACCACCAGCGTGACGGGTGAACAACCAGGAATAAAGCGCAGTACGGGCACCGCCGACGTGAAGATAACCGGTCGGGCTCGGGGCGAAACGGGTTTTGATTTTCATTGGGTTCACAGCCTTATTACGCAACGCGTGTCGGCGGGGTGCCGACCATTGCTCGGAATTTAAAAAGTGGCCGACATTCTACCACTCCATGCCAATTCCTCAACGCTGACACCGCATTACCAGGCAGCATTACGCCAGCTTTGCGGGCTGTTTCGCACGGAAATGGGCAAAGAATCAGCGCTGTTGCTGATAAATATCCCATCCTGCCTAATTTTGCGGCGAACGAATAAAAACGTTTTAAAAACCGTTGACTCACTTTCAACTATCCCTATAATGCGACTCCAACAAGACGGGGCGATTAGCTCAGTTGGTAGAGCATCTCCTTTACACGGAGGGGGTCGGCGGTTCGAGCCCGTCATCACCCACCACTTCTGCGGGTCGTTAGCTCAGTTGGTAGAGCAGTTGACTTTTAATCAATTGGTCGCAGGTTCGAATCCTGCACGACCCACCAATTCTTAATGGATTGGTAAAAAGTAGAATCGTAAAGGATGAGAACCGTAAA
>JBAQHZ010000517.1:0-4200 GCA_049288585.1 Chania sp. | reverse complement strand
GGTCAATTGTTACCTATTTGTATTTTCATACTGCTAGCAATAGCGTTTTGGAGAGTCCCTGAGGCAGAGCTAGCCAGCATCTTGCATGACATTGTTAATGGTCTAAAGGATGGCGCGCTCTGGGGTTGGGGTTGTTTCTTATTGGCAGTTGGTGCATGGGCATACCATGCTAAATTGATGAGAAAAGAATTTAGTGTTGAAGCTGATCGCATAGGTATGGAGAAGACACGGCTCCAGCAAGACAGAACCCAGCAACCTCTGGGGACCAGCGATCGCTAGAAGGAGGAGATAACGCGATGATCACAACACTGTTTTTTGTGCTTTGTGGATTTGCAGTATTGCACTTCATTTACGAGAAAATTGCATTGCCATCACTACGACTGCATTTTCGGAATGAGCTTTTTAAAATCCGAGACTGCGTCAGGAAAGAGATCATCACAGGGCAGCTAGGTAAAGACTTAGCAGCGGCAAATCTCATACATGAAGGTTTGAACAATACGATTAACAGGCTACACATGCTTACGCTCGGCAATAAAATGCGTGCGCAGCAGAGATTTGAAACAGACGAAAGAATGCGAGAGCTTGTATTGGAGCATTCCGCAGTGCTTGCAAAGATGGAAAGCGTAACGCTTCAAAAGGCGTTTGACAGAACAGTCGACATAATGGAAAAAGTTCTGTTGTGTAACAATGGGTTATTCATGCTTTATTCATTGCCCTTGATTTTGCTTGCGTGGTTATGTGGGTTGCTCTTGAAAACGTTACATCAGAGCTTAAGCCTGCTAAAAGATAGGCTAAAGTCCACATACTTTGAAAAGTCTATATTATTCATGAATGACAGTTTTGTTAGGAGAGCGGTTTACGCTCACTAAATGTTAAGCAGTTTAGAGAACCCCGCTAAGTAGCGGGGTTTTTTATTGGATTCCAGGTGTCGGCGTACCGATGGCGGTTGACACCAACAACAAGGACGTAAGCATGAGCAACGATAAGACGGCACGTGACATAGAAGAACAGGCAGATGCCCTGGCAGAAGAAATCCTGATGCTTTATGTGATGGATGGCATGAAAGCCAAAGAACAGGTTAAGCAGCTCCTGATGCAGTTTGTACTGCAAACTACCAAGCCTCATTAAAAAACACTGTTTGTGAAGTGGGCGGCGGTTAGGTGTTACCAGCACACTAACCGCCAGGTGCTCATGTCGTTGGTCACAAGCGAACCTTTTGCCCGTGCTGCGAACAGCAGAACGAGCCTACTAAAGAAAGGCGCTTATGATCTCCAGTACCAGTCTTGTCAACGCTGACACAATCGAATACATCAAAACCCTTCCTGATAACTGCATCGACCTGATAGCCACGGATCCTCCGTATTATCGGGTGAAGTCGTGCGCCTGGGATAACCAGTGGAAAAGCGAAGCTGATTACCTGGCCTGGCTGGATACGCTGCTGGTTGAATTCTGGCGGGTGCTGAAGCCGTCCGGCAGCATGTACCTGTTTTGTGGCCATGCCCTATCGGCAGATATCGAACTTATGGTGCGCCAGCGTTTCGACGTCCTGAACCACATCATCTGGGCAAAACCATCAGGACGCTGGCAGGGGTGCAGAAAAGAGAGTTTACGCAGCTATTTCCCTGCCACTGAGCGGATCATCTTTTCCGGGCATTACGCCGGGCCATATCAGCCAAAAGACACCGGTCACGCGGCCAAGTGCATGGAGCTTAAGCAAAACGTCTTTAAGCCGCTGATCGACTATTTCAGGTCAGCCCGGCAGGCGCTGAATGTGTCGGCCAAAGAGATCAACGAGGCTACCGGACGGCAGATGGCCAGTCACTGGTTTAGCGCCAGCCAATGGCAGCTACCAACGGAAGAGCAGTATTCGGCATTACAGGCGCTGTTCCATCGTAAAGCCGCTGAAGCGCACCAGGCCGGTGGGCTCGATAGGCCGCATCATGATCTTGCCAAGGATTATGCGCAGTTGGATAGGGAGTACCAGCAGTTGAGCAAAGAATACGCCGGATTGCGGCGCCCATTCACCGTTTCAGTGGATGTGCCGTATACCGATGTGTGGACGTTCCCACCGGTGCAGTATTACCCCGGTAAACATCCGTGCGAAAAGCCAGCGGCAATGATGGAGCACATCATCACAGCCAGCAGCCGTCCTGGTGACGTTGTGGCTGATTTCTTTATGGGTTCGGGCTCAACAATCAAAGAGGCGATAAAGCTGGGCCGCATTGGTATTGGTGTAGAGATTGAGAAGGAAAGATTTGATCAAACTGTTCGGGAGATAAACTCGGATGGATAAACCAGCCTCGGTATAGTCCGGGCTTTTCATTTGGGCTCACTTCGGTGGGCCTTTTTCATATCTAACGCCCGGCGTTCGCTGGACGGCGAACAAAGGAGAGATTATGGCTGACCCAGTTACTGCCACAACGGCAGCGGGAATAGCAAAATCAGGGGGGGCAGTAACAGGTCTTGCGATAGTGACGTTCTTTGCTGGGCTACCGGCAGATGTCGTATTAGGCGCTTTTGCTGGCGCAATCCTGTTTGTTGTTTCCGCTTCTGAGTACGGCAACCGCTCCCGCGTGATCCTGGCGATCGGCAGCTTTACAGCCGGGTTGACGATGTACAAGCCTGCTGCGGCCTGGATTGTCGATTTCCTTCCAACTGGTTACGACCGTGGCGCGGATGCCGCTGGCGCATTACTGGCCGCTGGTTGTGTCATTCGCGTGCTGATGATGATCAACAGCGGTGGTGGATTCCTGAAGAAGAAAGGGGGCAGCGATGGTAACTCATGATCCCGAAACGTTAATCAATGCTGCTGTTTGTGCAGTGATTGCCATTCGCCTGCTGACATTCCACCGCGATGGTGGTGAGTATGTGCGCTGGGCTGCTTACCTGGCCTACTGCTTAATCCTGGCCACTGGTTCTGTGACGATCCGTATCGCCATGGGAGCCTATGAAGGCACCACCGATCCGGCGGAGTTGTTCATCAATGCGGTGCTCTGCGTGATGGTGCTGCGTGCTAAGGGCAACGTAGTGCAGTTATTTAAGGTAAGGAGAGGTAGCGATGCCTAATTTCAGATTCAGCCAACGCAGCGAGGGTAATCTCGTTGGCGTAAACCCCGCGCTGGTAAAAGTGGTGCGCCGTGCGCTGGAGCTCTCGACTGTCGATTTTATTGTGATCGAGGGTGTCCGCACTCAAGCCAGGCAACAAGAGCTGTGGAATCAGGGCAGGACAACGCCTGGCAAGATCGTCACATGGACGATGAAGTCCAAGCATCTTGAAGGAAAAGCCGTTGACCTTCTGCCAGTAACCGGCTGGGAAAATTTACCGTCTTTTAAGGCCGTATCAAAAGCAATGTTTCAAGCTGCCAGTGAACTGGGTGTGAAAATCACTTGGGGCGCTGACTGGAACGGGAACGGTATTCAAGAAAAGGGCGAGGCGGATAGCCCACACTTCGAGCTATCAGCATGAGCAAATACGGATTAATCAGTCTGCTGCTGGTGGCCATTTTCCTTGGTTGGTATGCGTCTTCGCTGTCAGATGACTTGGATGACGCTCAGCAGGAAAACAAATCGCTAGTGGATGCAGTGAAAGACCGTGACGGGACAATCACCAGCCTGAAAAAAGCCGCTAATGACGATCGCCGCGCCACCGAGGAACAGCTCAAAATCGAACAGCAGAAGAGGGCAAAGGCCGATGCTGATAACAAAACGTTGCGCCATGCGCTGGCGTCCAGTGATTGCGATCGTCAGCGCCTGCCTGATGATGCTCTCAACATCCTGCGCCGATAAACCGCCACCACCGGCCCCACAACTGATCTACGTATACCCGCCAGCGGTGCTGCTCCAACAGTGCGAACAGACACCATTCACCGGGGAAACCTTCGGTGATGCTGTCATTGCATTGCAGGTGAGCCAGGTCGAGCTTGATGTATGCGCCTCTCGGATTGAGGGGCTGATTAAGTGGCAACGGAAAACCTAGGGAAATAATGACAATCCAACAACGA
The DNA here is from genome assembly GCA_049288585.1 of Chania sp. Lineage (GTDB taxonomy): Bacteria > Pseudomonadota > Gammaproteobacteria > Enterobacterales > Enterobacteriaceae > Chania. The sequence continues at coordinate 199 of JBAQHZ010000517.1, read as the reverse complement.
GGTAACTTCTGACAAAAAGGGCCAATCCTTGCGAAAAGAAATTGCCATTGATCTGGCCCAAACTATTAAAACCGCTTCTATATAACTAGTTTCTAACTAGTTTTCTCGCTTTGGACAGCTTCGAATTTTTTTAGAAGTTTGTCGAAGCAATTATTGATTGCCGCTCCTTTATCTGTATTTGAATTGAATGCGCCAGCCT
>JBAQHZ010000516.1:0-2283 GCA_049288585.1 Chania sp. | reverse complement strand
GGTTGGTACCAGTAACTACGATCTGGCTCATCAGTTATCTTTAGCGCCGGTCGGCACGCAGGCCCATGAATGGTTCCAGGCGCACCAGCAGATCAGCCCGGAGCTTGCCAATAGCCAGCGCGCAGCGTTACAGGCCTGGTTGGATGAATATCCCGATCAGTTAGGCATTGCGCTCACCGACTGCATCACCATGGATGCTTTCCTGCGCGATTTCGACCCGCAGTTTGCCCAGCCTTACCAAGGATTGCGCCATGATTCTGGCGATCCCTTCGAATGGGGGGAGAAAGCCATCGCTCATTATCAGGAGTTAGGCATAAATCCGCTGAGCAAGACGTTGGTGTTTTCAGACAATCTGGATCTGGATAAAGCCCTGGCGCTCTACCGCCACTTTGATCGGCGTATCAATCTGGTGTTCGGCATCGGCACACGCCTGACCTGCGATATTCCCGGTGTCAAACCGCTAAATATTGTGATCAAGCTGGTTGAGTGCAACGGCAGGCCGGTGGCGAAACTTTCCGATAGCCCAGGCAAAACCATCTGCCAGGATCAAGCGTTTGTAAAAGCCTTGCGCAAAGCCTTCGATCTGCCACTGGTGAAAAAAGCCAGTTGAAATACCAGCCGGCTGAATCATTGATGCCGGCTTATCTTTCTTTCCTTTATATACCTGCAATATCCTGCCCTCCTTTTTTAGCTGCCCGCAAGAAATGTTGCTCCATTCTGGTGATTTCTACTTGTGCTCTGCAACGCGGCAAGTAACATAGCAACATCCCCAAATTCTTGGGTTGTTCGCTATTTCTGAACCAAAACTTATAAAGAGAGAAATCTATGAGCGTAGTGCCTGTAGTCGACGTACTGCAAGGTCGTGCTGCGGTTGACAGTGAAGTCACCGTACGCGGTTGGGTACGTACCCGGAGAGATTCTAAAGCTGGTATCTCCTTCCTCGCCGTTTATGACGGCTCCTGCTTTGATCCGTTACAGGCCGTCGTTAATAATTCTCTGCCGAATTATCAGGATGAAGTTCTGCATCTGACTACCGGTTGTTCTGTTGAGATCACCGGGAACGTGGTTGCCTCTCCAGGTGAAGGCCAGAGCTTCGAACTGCAAGCAACGGCGATTAAGGTGGTTGGCTGGGTTGACGATCCAGATACCTATCCGATGGCGGCCAAGCGCCACAGCATTGAATACCTGCGAGAAGTGGCCCACCTGCGCCCGCGTACCAACCTGATCGGTGCCGTTGCCCGCGTACGCCACACTCTGGCGCAGGCTATTCACCGTTTCTTCCATGAAAATGGCTATTTCTGGGTGTCTACCCCACTGATTACCGCTTCTGATACCGAAGGTGCCGGTGAAATGTTCCGCGTTTCTACGCTGGACATGGAAAACCTGCCGCGCACCGACAAAGGCGAAATCGACTTCAGCCAGGATTTCTTCGGCAAAGAAGCGTTTCTGACCGTATCTGGCCAGTTGAACGGCGAAACTTACGCCTGTGCGCTATCAAAGGTGTACACCTTTGGCCCAACCTTCCGCGCAGAAAACTCCAATACCAGCCGCCACTTGGCTGAATTCTGGATGATCGAACCTGAAGTGGCTTTCGCCACCCTGGATGACGTTGCGGCCTTGGCCGAGAGTATGCTGAAGTATGTCTTCCAAGCCGTCCTGAATGAACGTGCTGACGATATGCAGTTCTTTGCCGAGCGTGTAGATAAAGACGCAGTTGAGCGCCTGAAGCGTTTTGTTTCTTCTGATTTCGCCCAGGTGGACTACACCGAAGCGGTTGAAATTCTGATCGCTTCCGGTCAAACCTTCGAGAATCCGGTTTCCTGGGGGATCGACCTTTCTTCTGAGCACGAACGCTATCTGGCCGAGAAGCACTTTAAGGCACCAGTAGTAGTGAAGAACTACCCGAAAGATATCAAAGCCTTCTATATGCGTATGAACGAAGATGGTAAAACCGTGGCCGCGATGGACGTCCTGGCACCCGGCATCGGCGAAATCATTGGTGGTTCACAACGTGAAGAACGCCTTGATGTGCTGGATCAGCGCCTGGAGGAAATGGGGCTGAATAAAGAAGATTACTGGTGGTATCGCGATCTGCGTCGCTACGGCACCGTGCCGCACTCCGGTTTTGGCTTGGGTTTTGAGCGTTTAATCGCTTATGTGACCGGCGTACAAAACGTACGTGATGTGATCCCATTCCCTCGTACACCACGTAACGCAAGCTTCTAGTTAATCCGAATAGACGTTTTTTAACCTATTTCTGTACACTTTTAAGGCCAGCATTGC
>JBAQHZ010000515.1:0-9443 GCA_049288585.1 Chania sp. | reverse complement strand
GGCAACGGGGGCGTAGCGAAGGTACCCGCGCAGCGGGCAGGCCATGTTAAGCGTAGGCGTGGTTGCAGGGCCCCGCTTTGGGCCCTGCAATTGCCGTTCATTATTGTTCCATCGGATTATGATCTTTTACGGCAATTCCCATTACACCTGACTTACAGAGACGAACACGTTGTGTATAAGAGACAGCCGAAGGAGAGGGAACATTGCTGATACCCATGGTTAATTGAGAGCACCGGTCGGCTCCCTCTCCCTGTGGGAGAGGGCTGGGGTGAGGGGCGATCCGCTAATTTTGGCTTGGGCATCTGGCAAACGCGGGGGTGAGTTGCTACGGTTACGCCAGAATGCGTAGAGCGATATACTCGTCGTACTTCAAGTTGTATGTGCGTTGGCCGCGCTCGCTCACCCCAGTCACATAGTTATCTATGCTCCTGGGGATTATGAGCCTCATGGCTGAGGCTCCCCCTGCGGGCCAGCGCAAGCGCTGTTCAAATCGGTCTACGACCCATTTGTTACTCGCTTGCCGCCTTCCTACAACTTGAATTACTTAGAGTATAAGGAAAAGGATGATGTTGAAGACGATTACCAGATTGACGGTGTGTGCTGTTTTGCTGAGCGGGCTGGTGGCCTGCGACAATCAGGACACCAAAAAGCCAGAAGTTCCCGCACCGCAACCGAAGCCGGTTGTCACCCAGCCAGCCCCACCAGCACCACCGCCAGTAGTCGAAACCAAACCGGCCTATCCTCCTGGTCTGAGCGTTTCGCTGCAAAAGGGCAAAATCACCTTTGAATTGCCAGCGGGTTTTAGCGATCAGACCGCGCTGAGCGGCATCGTCAACGACGATAAATCCGTCATTCAGCTGTTCCTCAACGGTAAAGCGCGCCAGCGTACCGTCGCTTCTGAAGTGATCCCGCCAGCGGGTATGAAGCTCAATACCAGCGATGCGATGCTGAAAGATCTGACACAAAGCATCATTACCGAACTGGGCGATCGTTATCAGAACATCAAGAAAACCAAAGAACAGAATTTCACCGTTGGTAAACAGAAATTCCATCGTCTGGACACCGAACAAACGGTGAACGGGCAGAAACTGGTTTCCACCATTGTGTTAACGGTGTTCAATAAACGGGTCGTGACGTTGCAGATGCTGTCACCGGCCAAAACGCCCGAAGCACATCAGGCACTGGTACAGCGGATTATTGATACGCTGGCGGTGAAATAGTTGATTTCACCGCACCATTAAAACATTGAAAACCGAGCGCCCATGAGCACTGAATCTCAGCAACTTTACAGCCAGCTACCCGCCATCGACCGTCTATTGCACGATCCCGCCGTTGAACCGCTGGTGGCGAAACATGGGCAGACGTTGATTAGCGAACTGCTGCGCCAGATGCAGGCACAGGCGCGCGAGGTGATCAAAACCCGCCAGCAATTGCCGGAATGGTGCCAAGACTGGCCGCAGGCGCTGCTAATGCGCCTGAACCAACAGCAACGCTCGGCGCTGCAACCGGTGTTCAACCTCAGTGGTACCGTGCTGCATACCAATCTTGGCCGCGCATTGCTGGCGCAACCGGCGATCGACGCAGTGGTGCAGGCGATGAGCAGCGCCGTCACGCTGGAATACGATCTGGACGGTGCCGGGCGCGGCCACCGCGATCGCGCTATCGCCGATTTGCTGTGCCAGCTCACTGGCGCAGAGGATGCCTGCATCGTCAACAACAACGCGGCGGCGGTTTTGCTGATGCTGGCGGCGGTGGCTCCGGGCCAACAGGTGGTGGTGTCGCGCGGTGAACTGGTGGAGATTGGCGGCGCGTTCCGCATCCCCGACGTGATGCGCCAGGCCGGTTGTGAACTGGTGGAAGTGGGCACCACCAACCGCACCCATCTGAAAGATTATCGTGCCGCCATCAACGAGCGAACCGGCCTGTTGATGAAGGTACATACCAGTAATTACTGTATTCAAGGGTTTACCACCGCCGTGGATGAAGCGGAGCTGGCGACGCTGGGCCGCGAACAGGGCATCCCTACCGCAACCGATCTGGGCAGCGGTGCGCTGATCGATATGACGCAATACGGTCTACCCGCAGAACCGATGCCACAGCGCTTGATTGCTGCGGGCGTGGATTTGGTAACCTTCTCCGGCGATAAACTGCTGGGCGGGCCGCAGGCAGGCATTATCGTCGGTAAAAAAGAGCTGATCGCCCGCCTGCAACAGCATCCGCTGAAACGCGCGCTGCGCGTTGGCAAAATGACGCTGGCAGCGCTCGAGGCCACGCTACGGCTGTATCAGCAACCGGAGCTGTTGGCAGAACATCTGCCGACGCTGCGCCTGCTTACCCGCCCACAACAGGCGATGCAGCAGGCCGCCGAACGGTTACTGAGCCAGTTGGCGGTGCGTTTTGCCGATCGTTTCGAACTGCGTGCTGAACCCTGCTGGTCACAGATTGGCAGTGGCTCGCTGCCGGTCGATCGCCTGCCAAGCTATGCTTTGACCTTTACCCCGTGCGATGGTCGTGGCGCTACGCTGGAGCTTTTGGCGCAGCAGTGGCGCAGTTTGCCACAGCCGGTGATTGGCCGGATCCACGATGGCCGGTTATGGCTCGATCTGCGCTGCCTGGAGCAAGAGAGCGCACTGCTTGAGGTGCTAAACCCATGATTATCGCCACCGCTGGCCACGTCGACCACGGCAAAACCACGCTGTTGCAGGCGATTACCGGCATCAATGCCGATCGCCTGCCAGAGGAAAAACGCCGTGGCATGACTATCGATCTCGGCTACGCCTATTGGCCGCAGCCGGACGGGCGCGTGCTGGGGTTTATTGACGTTCCCGGCCACGAGAAATTCCTTGGCAATATGCTGGCGGGGATCGGCGGTATCGATCATGCATTGCTGGTGGTGGCGTGTGACGACGGCGTAATGGCACAGACCCGCGAGCACTTGGCGATTCTGCGCCTGAGCGGGCACCCGCAACTGACGGTAGCGCTGACCAAGGCCGATCGCGTGGACGAAGGGCGGATCGCCGAAGTGCGTGCACAGGTGGCGGCCGAACTGGCGCGGCAGGGCTGGCACGATGTGCCGTTGTTTGTTACGGCAGCGGCACAGGATTTGGGCATCGAACCTTTGCGCCAGCATCTTTTAGCGCGGCAACCTGGCGAGCACGCGCTGACGCGCCGCTTCCGGCTAGCGGTGGATCGCGCCTTCAGCGTGAAAGGGGCAGGGCTGGTGGTGACCGGCACCGCACTGGGCGGCGGCGTTAAAGTGGGTGATACCCTGTGGCTGACCGGTGCCGATGTACCGGTGCGGGTGCGCGGCCTGCATGCTCAGAACCAAGCGGCGGAACAGGCATTTGCCGGGCAACGCATTGCGCTGAACATCAGCGGTGATGTCAGCAAAGAACAGTTGGAGCGCGGTGACTGGCTGCTGGAACAGCAACCGCCGGTGGCCGCTGAGCGTATTCTGGTGGCGGTTGAGGCGGATGCACCGTTGCAGCATTGGCAACCGCTGCATCTGCACCATGCTGCCAGCCATATTACTGGCCGAATTGCGCTGTTGACCGGCAATTTGGCGGAGTTGATTCTCGATCGTCCGCTGTGGCTGGCGGAAAACGATCGTCTGGTGCTGCGGGATATTGGCGCCCGCCACACCTTGGGCGCTGCACGGGTGCTGGTGTTGGCTGCGCCGAAACGCGGCAAACGTCAGCCAGATTATCTGGCCTGGCTGGCGGCGCTGGCCGAGGCGCAGAGTGACGAACAGGTGCTCGATTTACGCTTGCCGGGTGGTGCGCTGGATCTGGCTGCCTTTGCCTGGGCGCGGCAGTTGACCCACAGCGGGCTGGCGCAGTTGCTGGCCGGGCGCGATCTGCTGATTGCTGGTGAAGTGGCGCTGGCGCAGGCCAACGTGCAGCAGGGCGAGCAGCGTGTGTTGCAGGTGTTGGCCGAATACCACCAACAGCATGGCGATCAACTGGGGCTGGGGCGTGCTCGTTTGCGGCGTATGGCCTTACCGGTGCTGGATGAACCGCTGGTATTTATGATGATCGATCGGTTGTTGGCGGCTGGTCTGCTGCGCAATACGCGCGGCTGGCTGCATTTGCCCGAGCATGGTCTGGCGTTCAGCGCCGAGCAGCAGGCGTTGTGGATTCGTATCGAACCGCTGTTGGGTGATGAAGCCTGGTGGGTGCGCGATCTGGCCGCAGCGTTGGGTGAAGAAGAAGCCAACGTTCGCGCCGCGCTGCGCAAAGCCGCCCAGCTTGGCCATGTGACCGCCGTGGTGGTGGATCGCTACTATCGCAGCCAGCGGATTGAACAGTTTGCTGCATTGATCCGCGAGCTGGATGCGGCGCAAGGCAGCGCCAATGCCGGTGATTTTCGCGATCGGCTGGGCGTTGGCCGCAAACTGGCGATTCAGGTGTTGGAGTTTTTCGATCGCAGCGGCTTTACCCGCCGCAAGGGTAATCAGCATCTGCTGCGCGACAGCGGGTTGTTTGGTGGTTGAAACCTGAGTGTCAAACCTAGCGTTGGTGAGATGAGCACAGGTGTTGACGCCATTGAAGGCGCCGAACGGAGACACGGTGCATAGGCGACCGCGCCATGGACGGCGCGGTCAGGCGAGACAGTCAGGGACGACTGTCGTAGCCGGCCGTCATGCGCCGTGGCGGAGTGAGGGTAACCGCGCAGCGGTCGCCTGATATGGCAAGGGCCGGGGTGTTGGGGGCTGGCTCTTGAGCCCCCAACTCGGTCGCGTTCATCGCGTTGCCAAGTGAGCAGAATATGTTTAGCGACCGAAATAATGACTCGGTCCATGTCTCAAAATGTGAACAAGAGACAGCCTTCAGGGAGATAATTAGGGAAAAATCACGGTGGCCATTGCTTTACCTCGGCCTTCGTCCAAAAGCAGAGAAGGCCCGATCTTTATACCGCTTCCGTCGGTGTTGAGGCTACTCCACCGCGTTTGGCGAGGAACACTGCCACCAGCGCCAGCCAGCACAGGCCGCTTAGCAGATTGAACAGGTTAAACCATCCGCTCCCGCCCCAAACATAGGCGACTTTAGCCAGCTCGATACCCACGGTGAACACCGCCATGCTCAACATCCCCATAGTGGCAGAAACGGTGCCTTTGCTGATGTCGCTGGAAAACAGCGTCAAACGGTACAACCCGGCGTTTGCCAGCCCAATACCGTAGGCATACAGACTTAGCCCGGCGGTCATCCACAGATAAGCATGCTCAGAGAACACCGTCGCCAGCGCGGCGATCAGCAAACCCACAATCATCGGCCCGGCCCCCAGCTTGATCAGACGCTCAACGCTGTTTTTGCCGGTCAAGCGTGCCAGCGTCAGGTTGCCGAGGATCAGCGCACCGAATACCGGGATTTGCAGCAGGCCATAATCCATGGTGGAGAGTGACTCACCGCTGATCAGGATCACCGGCGACTGGGCAATCCACGCCAGCAGCGGCAGGCTGGCAAAACCGATCGCCAGCGCACCACAGATAAAACGACGGTTAACCAGCACCTGGCGGTAGTCGCGCCACAGGTTGGCAGCGGAAAAGGCTTCCCCTTGTAGGGTGGCGGTTTCCGGCATTGCTTTCCACAGGCCGACGAAGGCAATGGCGGCCAGAACGGCAAAAATCACAAACATACTTTGCCATGGCGCAATATGGATCAAGGCAGCACCGGCCAGCGGCCCGAGCAGCGGGGCGATCAACGCCACGTTGGCCATCAGCGCGGTGATCTTGATACACACCGACTCTTCAAAGGATTCCTGAATAGTGGCATAGCCCACTGCGCCGATAAAGCACAGACCGATCCCTTGCAGGAAGCGCATAAAGATGAACTGCTCAATGCTGGTTACCAGCAGAATTGCCAAGCAGGCCACGATAAAGAAGGCAACCCCGGCCAGCATCACCGGGCGGCGGCCACGACGATCCGACAACGGGCCCAGCAGCCATTGCAGAAAGATACCGCCAGCCAGATAGGCGGTCATTGAGGTTGGCACCCACTCAACGCCCGCGTTGAAATCGGCTACCACCGCCAGCATACCGGGTTGGATCATATCGTTAGCGATATAGGTGGTGAATTCGAAGAGCACCAAGCAAAGTGGGAATAACAGCGCCTGTCGGCCCAGACGTGCCGCAGGGGGTAATGTTGTTTTCATATTTATATTACTGATAGCAAAGGAAAATAAGGAACTGCCAGGGGGCGGGAAGCGCAATCTGAGCGAGTCGAAGCGGTTATTTTGCCGCCAATTGCTATTCTTGGCAATCATAAGATAAATCATTGGCACATTATGATAGTACGCTTAAGCGTTACGCTGCTGCGCACGCCGGAGCTGGCGACCAGAAGAGAACCCTGCGGTCAGTGCGGCTTTCTCCAACCCGTAACCTTGCTGCAAGCGTTGCTGTGCCACGGCCAAGCGCAGTTGTTCATGATATTCCCGCACGCTGATCCCGATATGCTGGCGGAACAGCCGGGCCAGATGTCGGCTGCTGACGTGCGCTTTTTCTGCCACCAGCGGCACCGACCAATCCGCTTCCGGCTCGGCGGCCATCACATCCTGCGCCCGGTGCACGGCGGGGTGCAGATGGTTGCGATAGCGCAACCAGGGGGAAAGCTGCGGATCGTCGCCTGAGCGACGGAAATAGATCACCATTTCACGCGCAATCTCCAGCGCACGGTCGGCCCCGCAAGATTGATTGACCAGATGCAGCGCCAGATCGATACCGGCGGTGATGCCAGCGCTGGTAAAGATGCCGCGATCTTCCACAAAGATGCGGTTTTCCTTCACCTGAGCCGCCGGAGCCTGCTGGCGCAGGCGTGCGATCACGTCGTGGTGGGTGGTGCAGTGGTAGCCATCGAGCAGCCCTGCCTGCGCGGCCAGCAAGGCACCGGAACAGACGCAGACCAGGCTGAAGCGCTGCTGTGCCAGCGCGGGCCGTAATCCTTCCAGCCATTGCCGGGCCTGAGCAGCCTCTGGATTGGCGAAAAACCTGGCTGAATCCGCCACGCCCGGCACCACCAGAATATCGCCCTCGGCCAACTGCGCAGGCAATGGCTGCAACTGGCCGATGCTCATGCCGATAGAGCAGGTGATTTGCGGCACCGGGCTGACATAGTGCAATTGAAACTGGCCGGAAAGCCGCAAAACCTCCGCCGGGCCGCTGACATCCAGTGACAGCACATTGGGCAACATCAGAAAGTAAACGGCCTTGGGCATGATTATACCTGTTTCAGTTGGGCCAACACGTCATCAACGCTGGCCAGCTTGGCGAAGCGATCGACCAGGACGGTTTCAGTATGCCGCTTCAACTGCTCGGGGGTAAAGAGCGTGCCGTCCGGATGGCGCATCGGGAAGGTGAGCGTCGCTTCGGTGACAAACGTCACCTTGTAGCCCAGATCGGAAGCGACGCGGGTGGTGGTTTCGCAGCACTGCTCGGTACGCATACCGCTGATGATCAGATGATCGATCTGGCGTTCGCGCAGCCAGGCATCCAGACCAGAATCGGTCAGCGCATTATGTACCTGCTTGTGTACCGTGACGTCGGCCTGATGCGCTAGGAACGGCAGGCGTTTCACGTAACCGGAGGCGAGAGAAAACGGCCCTTCCGGCGCGACGTGGAACACATCCACCAGCGCTACGCCTTGCCGCTGGCAGCCCGCGATCAGGCGGGTCAGCGCCTGCTGAAACGCCGGTAAATCGTCTTCCTGCCAGAATGGGCGGTGTTGAAACGAGTGTTGAACGTCGATGATCAATAATGCGCTATGTGACATTTTCGGCCTTCCTTCAGTGGGGTATAGCGCTATATTGCACCGCTAGCTGGGCTGAAAGAAGGCCAAAAACGGCCATCATAGTGGCACAGACAGACCAATGAGGCAGTGCAGAGATTCACATCAACGGCCGCAGGCAACGATACAGCTCGCGGAAGGTACTGCGCCGTTCGGCGTACTGCTGATGCCGTGCGGCATCCGGCTCGTGCACCTGCTCCAGCGGCAACGCGGGCAGCAAATCGCTTAGCGGCTGGCCTGGGTTGAGCGCAATCTGCGCCAACCGTGCCGCCCCCAGCGCCGGGCCGACGTCGCCACCGGTGCGGTATTCCAGCCGCTGGCCGCTGATATCTGCCAGCATCTGGCGCCAGAACGGGCTACGCGCGCCGCCGCCAATCAGCGTGATGGCGGAAGGTTGCAGGCCGCTGGCGTGCAGCACATCCATGCCGTCTGCCAAAGCGAAGCCAACGCCTTCCAACACCGCGCGTGCTAAGTCGTTCGGCCCGTGCTGGTGGGTAAAGCCCCAGAAAGCGCCTTTGGCATTCGGGTTATTGTGCGGCGTGCGCTCGCCGGAAAGATAGGGCAGGAACCACAGCGGTGCTTCTGCCGGTGCAGCCTGTTCGGCATTGCGCAGCAGGGTGGCTACGCTGTCTACGTTGGTCAATTGGCAGGCCCAGTCCAAACAGGATGCGGCGCTGAGCATTACCGACATCAGGTGCCAGGTGTGTGGCAGCGCATGGCAAAAGCTGTGTACCGCGCTGGCCGGGTTGCTGAGAAAGCCGTCGCTGACCGCGAAATATACGCCGGAGGTGCCAAGCGACAGCATTGCCTGCCCGGCCTGATACAAACCCACGCCGATGGCTCCGGCCGCGTTATCGCCGCCACCGGCGATCACCGGCACTGGGCCAATGCCCCAGCGCTTGGCCAGTTCAGCCTGCACCTGCCCGGTGATCTGATTCCCCTCAAACAACGCAGGCATCTGATCGCGCGTTAGCCCGCAGGCGGCCAGCATCGCGTCGCTCCAATCACGCTGCGCCACGTTCAGCCATAGGGTGCCAGCCGCATCGGACATATCGCTGGCGAACTCGCCGGTAATGCACCAGCGCAGATAATCTTTTGGTAATAACACCTTGTCGATTTGGCGGAAAACCTGTGGTTCATGCTGTTTAACCCACAGCAGTTTGGGGGCGGTAAAGCCGGGCATCATCAGGTTGCCGGTAATTTCCCGCGAGCCAGGCACGGCTTGTTCCAATGCCTGGCACTGTGCAAAACTGCGGCCGTCATTCCATAAGATTGCCGGACGCAGCACCCGTTGCTGCTTATCCAGCAGCGTTGCGCCGTGCATTTGGCCCGTCAGGCCGATGGCTTTCACCGCTTGCAGATCGTGCTGCTTGCCCAAGGCCAGTATGGCGCGATCGGTGGCCTGCCACCAGTCCTGAGGCGCTTGTTCAGACCACAAAGGGTGCGGGCGCGAGATGGGCAGAGGTTCACTTTGGCTGGCGAGCAGTTGGCCCTGTTCGCCGAGCAGGATGACCTTTACGCCGGAAGTGCCGAGATCGATACCGATGTACATGGGTGCAGTTCCTTTAATATGTCATATAGCCCCTTTACCTGAGGGGGAAGTTTTTTCCCCTCATCCTAGCCTTCTCCCCAAGGGAGAAGGGACGTACGGTGCAAACTTGCAGG
>JBAQHZ010000514.1:0-1760 GCA_049288585.1 Chania sp. | reverse complement strand
TCACATTTAATGATAGTGATAGATAAGAATAATATTACGGTAGGAATACTGATGAATACATATAATATACGGCAGCTAAAGTAGCTCCCCTATCTGGCCATAATACCTACCGGTGATTTAAAACCCTTCAGATAAACTCACCCATTAAATTATCTTGATATAATTATCGTTTCACATAACTTTATCTAAGATATTTACTAGAGGGCATTAGACGCAATATTTGAGAAAGCTCACAAATAGTTACGCCTAGGGTTAACCCATCAAACTCTGAGGTACCAACACATTTTTTTCACAAAAATAATGTAGCGATATGCCTATCACCATCCCCCCGCACTTTCAAAATGCAGGGGGATAGACAGATTATTTCTTGGGCGTACTGGCAAAGCGGTAGAACAACATGGCAATAATGCTGCATAGCGCCATTGAAGAGACCATCGGCCATGCACTCTTACCCGGTGCCATAGCCAATATCGCACCGACCAACCCACCGATACTGAAACGCAAAGTACCGGCCAAGGAAGATGCCGTTCCCGCCATATGTGGAAAGTCATCCAAGATAACGGCCATCGCGTTAGATGAGATCATGGCGATACAGCCCAGATAAACCGCCACACCCAGAACCAGCGCCCAAAAACCCAGCCCGCCAGCGCTCACCAGCAGCAACCACACGCCCATCACCAACTGCACTGATAAACCGAAACGGAACATTTTGACGGCGCCAACGCGGCGCACATTGCGGCTGTTGATCAAGGTGGTCAGGAACAGGAACACAATATTCAGCGCAAAGTAGTAACCAAAATGCTGGGGCGAAACGTTATTCAGCTCAATATAGACAAAAGGCCCGGCGCTGAGGAAAGAAAACATCCCGGCAAACGAAAAAGCACTGGCCAACATATAGCTCAGCACCCGTTTGTGGCGGAACAATGAGCCAAAATTCCTCAGCGTAGTGCGCAGATGGAATTTCTGCCGCCGCTCTTTGGGCAGGGTTTCTTTGATAAAGAATGCTACCAGCACAGAACCCAGCAACGCCGCTGCACCCATAGTCCAGAAAATGGCATGCCAGCTAAACCACAGCAGCAGCACGCCGCCGATCATCGGGGCCAGCAGCGGCGCAATCGTCATCACCAGGATCACGAACGACATCATGCGCGAGAATTCATCCTTGCTGAACATGTCACGCATCAGCGCGTTGATCACCACGCTGGCCGCCGCCGCCGACAGGCCATGCAGGAAACGCAGATTGATCAGTTGCTCAACCGACTGCGCCAGGGCACAGGCCCCACCCGCGATGGCGAAAACCAACGTGCCCCACAGGATCACCGGTTTACGGCCAATGCTGTCCGACATCGGCCCATAGAACAGTTGGCCCAAGGCAAAACCCAGCACGTAGGCGCTGAGCGTCATCTGGACCCGGCCAGATTCCACGCCAAACTCCTGGGCGATGATCGGCATACTGGGCAAATACATGTCGATCGCCAATGGCATCAGCATGGAAAGCAGGCCCAGGATAAAGATCAAACCCAGGTGAGATGTCCGGTTCTGTTGCACGTTCAACGACTCCTTCATCGACCGCAAAATCAATCCTGCAGGTGCGGCGCACCGACGCTGGCGATCTCTTCTTCGGTCAGCAGACGATATTCGCCCGGAGCCAAATCATCATCCAGCACAATGGCGCCAATACGTTCACGATGCAGCTCAATCACCCGGTTGCCTACGGCGGCAAACATGCGTTTTACCTGATGATAGCGCCCTTCACTGAG
>JBAQHZ010000513.1:0-9472 GCA_049288585.1 Chania sp. | reverse complement strand
AATTAACGCAGCAGGATCCGCAGGTCTTGGGGCTGCGGCTTGGGGTGAAGCAATCAGGCTGCGCCGGTTTTGCCTATGTGCTGGATTTGACGCGCGAGCCAGCCGCAGACGATCTGCGCTTCGAACGTGATGGCGCGGTGCTGTATGTGCCACTGAAAGCGATGCCGTTTATTGATGGAACCACGGTGGATTTTGTCCGCGATGGGCTGAATCAGATCTTCAAATTCAATAACCCTAGAGCTCAGAACGCCTGCGGGTGCGGTGAGAGCTTTGGCGTTTGAGCGATGCTATCAACATGACACGAAGCAAGGTAGAAGTTACTCATGATGTACAGGCTTGGGTCAGCGATGGTCGTTACAAGGAAGGTTTTTTCACCCAGTTGGCAACCGATGAGTTGGCCAAGGGCATCAATGAACAGGTGGTACGCGCCATTTCCGCCAAGCGCAATGAACCCGAGTGGATGCTGGAATTCCGCCTGGAGGCCTACTGTGCCTGGCTGCAAATGGAAGAGCCGCATTGGTTGAAAGCCAACTACGACAAACTGAATTATCAGGATTACAGCTATTATTCCGCCCCCTCTTGCGGCCATTGTGACAACGCCTGCGGCTCTCAGCCGGGGGCCGAGCAGCAACCAGGTGCGGTGACGGAAAACAACTATCTCACCAGCGAAGTGGAACTGGCGTTCACCCAACTGGGCGTGCCGGTGCGCGAAGGCAGCGAGGTGGCGGTAGACGCCATCTTCGATTCGGTTTCTGTAGCCACCACCTATCGTTCGAAACTGGCGGAAAGCGGAGTGATTTTCTGCTCGTTCAGTGAGGCAATTCAAGAATATCCGGATCTGGTACGCAAGTATCTGGGCCGCGTGGTGCCGCATAACGATAACTTCTTTGCCGCGCTCAACGCTGCGGTGGCCTCTGACGGCACCTTTGTTTATGTACCGAAAGGCGTGCGTTGCCCGATGGAGCTTTCCACCTACTTTCGCATCAACGCGGCCAAAACCGGCCAGTTCGAGCGCACCATTCTGATTGCCGATGAGGGCAGCTACGTCAGCTACATTGAAGGCTGTTCAGCGCCGGTGCGCGACAGCTATCAACTGCATGCGGCGGTGGTGGAAGTGATCCTGCATAAAGATGCCGAAGTGAAATATTCCACGGTGCAGAACTGGTTTGCCGGAGGCGAAAGCAATGGTGGGATACTGAACTTTGTCAACAAGCGGGCGCTGTGCGAGGGTGCCGGTTCCAAAATGTCGTGGACACAGTCGGAAACCGGCTCGGCGATCACCTGGAAATACCCCAGCGTGATCCTGCAAGGAGATAACTCCATCGGCGAATTTTTCTCTGTGGCGCTCACCAACGGCCATCAACAGGCCGATACCGGTACCAAGATGATCCATATCGGCAAAAACACCAAATCTACCATTATTGCCAAAGGGATCTCCACCGGGCACAGCCAGAATACCTATCGTGGCCTGGTGAAGATCCTGCCGGGGGCGGAAAACGCGCGCAATTTTACCCAGTGCGACTCGATGCTGATTGGGCCGGACAGCGGCGCACATACCTTCCCGTATGTGGAGGTGCGCAACAACAGCGCTCAGTTGGAGCATGAAGCCACCACCTCGAAGATCGGCGACGACCAGTTATTCTACTGCTTGCAGCGTGGCATCAGCGAAGATGATGCAATCTCAATGATCGTTAATGGTTTCTGTAAGGATGTTTTCTCCGAACTGCCGCTGGAGTTTGCCGTTGAGGCGCAAAAACTGCTGGCGATCAGCCTGGAGCACAGCGTGGGCTAAGCACGCCAATGAGGACACAGTATGTTAAGCATCAAGAATTTGCATGTTAGCGCAGAAGGTAACGAGATCCTCAAGGGCCTGAATCTGGAGATTAAACCGGGTGAAGTGCACGCCATTATGGGCCCGAACGGCTCAGGCAAAAGTACGCTGGCCGCCACATTGGCCGGGCGTGAAGAGTATCAGGTGACCACCGGTGAAATCAGCTTCAAAGGTAAAGATCTGCTGGCCTTGGCGCCGGAAGCTCGCGCCGGGGAAGGGGTTTTTCTGGCGTTTCAGTATCCGGTCGAGATCCCTGGCGTCAGCAACCATTTCTTCCTGCAAACCTCGGTTAACGCGGTGCGTAAATATCGTGGGCAACAGCCACTCGATCGCTTCGATTTCGCCGATTTTATTGAGGAGAAGATCGCGCTGCTGAGCATGCCCGCCGATCTGCTGACTCGCTCGGTAAACGTCGGTTTCTCGGGTGGCGAAAAAAAACGTAACGATATCCTGCAAATGGCGGCGTTGGAGCCGGAGTTATGCATCCTTGATGAAACCGATTCCGGGCTGGATATCGATGCGTTGAAGATTGTAGCGAACGGCGTTAACTCGCTGCGTAACGGCAATCGTGCCTTTATTATCGTAACCCACTACCAGCGCATTCTGGACTATATCCAACCGGATCATGTGCATGTTCTTTCCCAAGGGCGCATCGTCAAATCCGGTGATTTCTCTTTGGTGAAACAGTTGGAGGAGCAGGGCTATGGCTGGCTTTCCGACCAACAATAATTCGCCGGTGCTACAACTGATGTACAGCCTGTTCGCAGCCCGTGGCGGCGAGTCTTCACCTCATGCTTTGGCACATTGGCAGCAGGCTTTGTGCCTTGGTTGGCCAACCCGCAAGCAGGAAAACTGGAAATATACTCCGCTGGACGCTCTGCTGGATCAACAGTTTCTGGGACCTGCGGGGAGAACATTCACTGCTGCCCAGTGCGACGCTCTGGCGTTGAAGATCGATGCCTATCGTCTGGTGTTTATCGATGGGCGCTTCTGCCCGCTGTTGAGCGACAAGGACTTGGGTGACTATCAGCTAGAGAACGCCCCACAAACGCTGCCGGAGCCGATTCAGCCGGAGATTTTTCTGCATCTGACCGAAAGCTTGGCGCAGGAAGCCCGCGTGATCCATTTGCCTGCCGGTAACGTGCCCGGCAAACCGCTCTATCTGCTGCATATCAGCAGCGGGCGTGACGATGATGGGGAAGTGAATACCGTACATCACCGGCACCATCTGAACATTGCAACCGGCGCGCAGGCGGAAGTGATCGAGCACTATGTCAGCTTGGGTTCAGCGGCGCATTTTACCGGTGCACGCCTGACGGCGACGATTGGCGACAATGCCGTATTGCACCACTGCAAGCTGGCGTTTGAAAACCAGGGCAGCTACCACTTTGCGCACAACGATCTGGTGGTTGGCCGTGATGCGCGGGTAAAAAGCGACAGTTTCCTGCTTGGCGCGGGGCTGACTCGCCATAACACCAGCGCGCAGTTGAACGGAGAAGGGGCCAATCTGGTGATCAACAGTCTGGTGCTGCCGGTGGGCAAAGAGGTGTGCGATACCCGAACCTATCTGGAGCATAACCGAGGCTATGGCGAAAGCCGCCAGTTACACAAAACGGTGGTCAGCGATCGTGCCAAGGCGGTGTTCAACGGCATGATCAAAGTCGCACAGCATGCGATTAAAACTGATGGGCAGATGACCAACCATAACCTGCTGTTGGGTAAAGTGGCGGAGGTGGACACCAAACCGCAGTTGGAAATTTACGCCGATGACGTCAAGTGCAGCCATGGTGCTACCGTAGGGCGCATCGATGCCGAGCAACTGTTCTACCTGCAATCACGCGGGATTGATAAACAGGCGGCGCAGCGGATGATCATTTTTGCTTTTGCCGCCGAACTGACGGAAGGGATCGCTGATCCCACCATTCGCGCACAGGTGTTGGCACGTATTGCTGAGCGTTTGCCGAAGGAGACTGCATGAGTTATCCCCTGGAACGGGTGCGTAGCGATTTCCTTTTGCTGGCACGCGAAGTGAATGGGCAACCGCTGGCCTATCTGGACAGCGCCGCCAGCGCGCAGAAACCGCAGAGAGTGATTGACCGTGAACTGGATTTTTATCGCCACGGCTACGCCGCCGTGCACCGTGGCATACATACGTTGAGCGCAGAAGCCACGCAGCAGATGGAGGCGGTGCGTACGCAGGTGGCTACTTTTATCAATGCGGCGTCGGCAGAAGAGATCGTGTATGTAAAAGGCACCACCGAAGGCATCAATCTGGTGGCTAACAGCTTTGGCCGCCATTTATTGGCTGCGGGTGACAATATCATCATCACCGAAATGGAGCACCACGCCAATATTGTGCCTTGGCAGATGTTGGCTCAGGATCGCGGGATCGAACTGCGCATCTGGCGATTACAGCCGGATGGAACCTTGGAACTGGGGCAGTTGCCGCACCTGATCGACGCTTCTACCCGCCTGCTGGCAATCACTCAGGTTTCCAATGTGTTGGGTACGGTCAACCCGCTAAATGACATCATTCCTGTGGCCAAAGCCGCTGGGGTAAAGGTGCTGGTGGATGGCGCGCAGGCGGTGATGCACCAACGGGTTGACGTGCAGGCGCTGGATTGTGATTTTTATGTGTTCTCCGGCCATAAGCTTTACGGGCCTTCCGGAATTGGCATCCTGTACGGCAAGCAGTCACTGCTGGCACAGATGCCGCCATGGGAAGGGGGCGGTGCGATGATCCAGCAGGTCAGCCTGACCGCAGGCACCACGTTTGCTGCGCCGCCGTGGCGTTTTGAGGCGGGCTCGCCAAACACCGCTGGCATCATGGGGCTGGGTGCTGCTATCGACTACGTGCAGGATTTGGGGCTGGACGCGATCCAGGATTATGAGCAGTCGCTGATGGATTACGCGCTGGAGGCGCTGAAACAGGTGCCGACGCTAAGGATTTATGGCCCAGCAGAGCGTTCAGGCGTGATTGCCTTCAACCTGGGTGAGCATCATGCCTATGACGTAGGCAGCTTTCTGGATCAGTACGGTATTGCCATTCGCACCGGGCACCATTGCGCGATGCCGTTGATGGCCTTCTACGCCGTGCCGAGCATGTGCCGTGCCTCACTGGCGTTATACAATACGCGGGAAGAAGTGGATCGGTTAGTAGCCGGATTACAGCGGATCAACCGGTTACTTGGATAACGCCTTGCATCACAGAAGGGAGACTCATGGCAAACTTGCCGGACAAAGACAAACTGGTACGTAACTTTTCCCGTTGCCTGAATTGGGAAGAGAAGTACCTGTACGTGATCGAACTGGGCAGCCAATTGCCGCCGTTGGCCGCAACCGATCGACAGGCTGAAAACCTGATTGCCGGTTGCCAGAGCCAGGTATGGATTGCGCTGCGTAAACAGGCAAAAGGAGAGATTGAGTTCCATGGCGACAGCGATGCCGCTATCGTGAAAGGCTTGCTGGCGGTGGTGTTTATTCTGTATCACCAGCTCACGCCGCAGCAGATTATCGATCTGGACGTGCGGCCATTTTTCGCTGAGCTGGCGCTCAGCCAGCATTTGACGCCTTCCCGCGCTCAGGGGCTTGAGGCGATGATCCGTGCTATTCGCAGTAAAGCCGCGCAGTTCACTTAGAACCTTGGCTCATTGATACCGGTTTAATGTCAATGAGCCTTTACAATCCCGATCAATCCCTCGCTTTTTCCGGCTAAATCAGTGGTATTTCAGCATGTTACTCATTGACGTTTCGTTGACAATCTGATGCATTGATTATGTTATAACATGTTGATTTTTAGACGACTTATTGCCTTTACTCCTGTTCTTGTTAGTATCATTCGAGTGTTTATCTGATTTACCCACTAACAAGCGCCAGATAGTCTTGTGATTGAACTGTATACCCAAAGCTTTTGGTGCATGGCATCAAGCTTGAAGGGTGTGATTAAGAATAGGGATGAGAATGAAACGTACGTTGACTTTAATAGGCATACTGTTTGCCACCGCGCTGACGGGCATCCAAACCGCCAGTGCGAATGAATACCCATTGCCGCCACCGGGTAGCCGCCTGATTGGCGAAAACATTATTTACAATGTGCCGAACGATGGGCGCTCGCTCGAGGCGATTGCTGCTGATTACAAGATTGGCCTGTTGGGGATGCTGGAGGCTAACCCAGGCACCGACCCTTATCTGCCAACGCCGGGCTCCGCATTGACGATCCCGACGCAGATGTTGTTGCCCGATACCCCGCGCGAAGGGATTGTGGTTAACCTGGCAGAATTGCGTTTGTATTATTATCCGAAAGGCGAAGATAAGGTCATCGTCTATCCGATCGGGATTGGTCAGACCGGAATGAATACTCCGCTGCAGGTGACGTCGATTAGCCAGAAGATCCCGAACCCAACCTGGACGCCAACCGCCAATATCCGCAAACGCTACGCTGCTCAGGGTGAAATACTTCCGGCGGTGATCCCGGCCGGGCCAGAGAATCCGATGGGGCAGTTTGCCCTGCGCCTATCGATGGGGCATGGTCAATATCTGATCCATGGCACCAATGCCAACTTTGGCATTGGCATGCGCGTCAGCTCTGGCTGCATTCGTTTACGTCCAACGGATATCGAAGCGTTGTTTAATATGATCCCTCAAGGTATGCGGGTGCAGATCGTCAATGAACCAGTGAAGGTTTCCGTTGAACCTGATGGTAAACGTTATGTGGAAGTGCACCAGCCGTTGTCGAGAGTGGCTAGTGACGATCCACAGACCATGCCCATTTCGCTTTCTAAAAACCAGAAAGCCTTTGTGAGCGATCAACTGACGGATAAGACCGTGTTCGACAGCGCGGTTGTACGGCGCTCTGGCATGCCTGTGCTGGTGAGCATAGGTCAGGAGCCTGCTGAGGTTTCTTTAGCGCCAGTGGAGCCTCAGAGCGCAAATAACGCGGCTCCAACAGGGGCTCCGATCAGTTCAGTCAATTAAGTCGGTTTTAGAGAATACTGAGGTCCAGCATGCTGGGCCTCTTTTTTTGCCTATAAACAGGCATAAAGAGAGTTGGCAAGATGAAAAGGGAGGTTTCGAGTGGGAATGGCAGGCAAAAAAAACGGCGCACAATGTGCACCGTTTTTAATTACCGAAGCTAACTTACTTTTTGTAAGCTTGAGCTTGGTTGTCCAGACGCTGGTTAGCGCGCGCTGCGTCGTCTTTAGCTGCTTGAACGTCAGAACGGATTGCGTTCACGTCGTTGCTCAGCTGATCAACTTTAGCGTTCAGAGTCTGAACGTCAGAAGACAGTTGATCGATTTTAGCATTGCTAGAGCAACCAGCCAGCATAGTAGAAGCCAGGATTACCGCGCCCAGTACCAGTTTAGTACGATTCATTATAACACCCTCTAGATTGAGTTAATCTCCATGTAGCGTTACAAGTATTACACAAACTTTTTTCGAAAGAGAATAATTTTTTTGTATTAGGGCCCTTTATTTTGATCGTTCGCTCAAACTTGCATCTTGTTTTGCAAAATAGTTAAAAAAACGAAGGAAAACAGCCCCATTCCAACGGACTACTCTTAATTGAAATTAGCTAAATAATGAGCAGTTAGCGATTGCGTTTTTAGAAAACAGTTGGCGAAGGATAAAAAAACGCCGCAAAGCGGCGTTTTAGTCAGAGCACTTATTGTCACGTATATTAATTACAGTACGTGAACCGAAGCCGTATTGGTGGTGCCACTCGGTACCAAAGCACCGGAAACCATCACCACGACGTCGCCTTTCTGTGCCAGCCCACTGGCTAGCGCCGCTTGTTTACCGATGCGATAGAAATCATCGGTAGAGGCGATTTCTTTCACCATCTGGGTCACGACGCCCTTGCTCAGGATCAACTGGCGTGCGGTGATTTCATTGGTGGTCAGCGCCAGAATAACGGCGTTAGGGAAGTATTTGCGTACTGATTTGGCCGATTTGCCACCGCTGGTTGCCACCACGATCAATGGGGCATCCAGCTTTTCGGCGGTTTCGACAGCGCCACGGCAGACGGCTTCGGTAATGCGCAGCTTGCGGCTGTCGTTCAGGGTGTCGATACGGCTTGGCATCACGCGGTCGGTACGTTCGCAGATGGTCGCCATGATGGTCACGGCTTCCAGCGGATATTTGCCCTTGGCGCTTTCGCCGGACAGCATCACGGCATCGGTACCATCCAGAATGGCGTTGGCTACGTCACCGGCTTCAGCACGGGTAGGACGCGGGTTTTTGATCATCGAATCCAGCATCTGGGTGGCGGTGATCACCACTTTGCGTGCACGGTTACATTTTTCAATCATCATCTTCTGCGCGAAGATCACTTCCTCAACCGGGATCTCAACACCCAAGTCACCACGAGCAACCATGATGCCGTCAGAAGCCTCGAGGATTTCGTCGAAGTTATTCAGGCCTTCCTGGTTTTCAATTTTGGAGATGATCTGGATGTTTTCGCCGCCGTGCGCTTTCAGGTGTTCACGGATTTCCAGCACGTCGGAGCGTTTACGGATGAACGAAGCCGCAACGAAGTCCACGCCTTGCTCGCAGCCGAAGATCAGGTCGAGTTTGTCTTTTTCCGCCAGTGCTGGCAGTTGGATGGAAACGCCTGGCAGGTTAACGCCTTTGTTTTCACCCAGATCGCCGTTGTTCAGCACTTTACAGACCACTTCTTTGTCAGTAACGGCGGTGACTTGCATCCCGATCAAACCATCATCCACCAGCACGGTATTGCCCACTTTCAGATCGGCCGTGAAACCAGGGTAGGTCACTGCGACACGTTCTTTATTGCCAATGACGCTTTGGTCGGTGGTAAAGGTGAAAGTCTGGCCAGCCACCAGAGCGGCGTCAGTTCCGCCTTCCAATTTCATGGTGCGGATTTCCGGGCCTTTGGTATCCAGCAGAATACCGGCGGTTTTACCGGTTTTCGCCAGTACGGCGCGCAGGTTCTTGATGCGGTTGCCATGTTCTTCGTAATCGCCATGGGAAAAGTTAAGGCGCATTACGTTCATACCTGCGCTCAGCAGGTTGGTCAGCATTTCTTCCGATTCGGTTTTTGGGCCGATGGTACAAACAATTTTGGTCTTTTTCATGACGATTTTTTCTACAAGTTGTGATGGGTGATAAAACGAACGATACCGGCGGCCGGGCCATCGGTAAGGGATTTGAAGCGTGCCTGGTAGTGCAAAACATAGTTAAGAATAGGTGACCACAGTAAAAATGATGTGGAAAAATTCAGCCGCTGCTGAGGCGCGGGTATGCTGCGCATAATGATGGGATGAGAAATTGTCGTTATTGCGTTTTCGCAGATCAAGGGCTGAAACCATTCAACTGAAAGACGTTGCGCATTATAAGGGCTCTGTGATGGGAAACAAAACAAAAAACCGATGCGTATGGCAGGTTTAGTCAAAACAGGGGCAAATGTGGCGCAAATGCAAATCAGCAGTAGCGGTTTGTTGCGCAAATAACCTTACTGTGAACAATTTGACGAGCGCCAGAAGGGAAACTGATTGGCAAATCACAACCTTATATAGATTACTGCTCACAAACTCGCGTCATTTAACCGTGCTGCGGAATTTCCAGCAGGCTACCCGCAACCAGGCAAAAACAGCCAAATGGGGTTGCGGCAGGGATCAGCAG
>JBAQHZ010000512.1:0-4698 GCA_049288585.1 Chania sp. | reverse complement strand
TGTCTATTGGCAACGTGTGTAGATACCTATGCCCACAAGGAGAGGGAGAACAGGAATATCGCCTATACCCTTCATACTTCAAGTTGCATGTGCGTTGGCTTTCCTCGCTCACCCCAGTCACATAGTGGACTATGCTCCTGGGGATTCGCTGCGTCGCCGCCTTCCTGCAACTCGAATTATTTAGGGTACATACTTTCCATCTTTCAAGTTTCCGTTTGGCGCAACTTGAAATCTATGGGGTAGTGTTCATCCGATTCACTCGGCATTGCGGGAAAGAATGTGAAATATTTGCTAATTTTTTTGTTGGTTCTGGTGATATTCGTGACTTCAGTCACGTTGGGCGCACATAACGATCAGGTAGTGACTTTTAACTATCTGCTTGCTCAAGGTGAATATCGCGTTTCGACCTTGTTGGCCACCTTGTTCGGCGCGGGTTTTGTGCTCGGCTGGATCATCTGCGGATTGTTTTACCTGCGTGCGCGCATCGCGCTAGGCCGTGCTGAACGTAAAGTCAAAAGGCTGGAGTTGGAGCTGGCAACGCCTGCCGAGCCGACGTCTCAGTCTGTTGTCGTCAGCAAGGAATAATCCTTTATGTTAGAGCTGCTGTTTCTGTTGCTGCCTGTAGCTGCCGCGTACGGTTGGTATATGGGCCGCAGAAGTGCTCAGCAGGATAAACAGCAGGATGCTAATCGCCTGTCGCGGGAATACGTGGCCGGGGTTAACTTCCTGCTTTCCAACCAGCAGGATAAAGCGGTCGATCTGTTCCTGGATATGCTGAAAGAGGACAGTAACACCGTTGAGGCCCATCTGACGCTGGGCAATCTGTTTCGCTCGCGTGGTGAAGTCGATCGCGCTATCCGCATCCATCAGGCGCTGATGGAAAGCGCCTCTCTAACCTTCGAACAACGTCTTCTGGCGGTACAGCAACTGGGGCGAGACTATATGGCTGCCGGGTTGTATGACCGTGCCGAGGACATGTTCAACCAGTTGGTTAACGAAGAGGACTTCCGTGTTTTCGCACTGCAACAATTGCTGGTGATCCACCAGGCAACCAGTGACTGGCAGAAAGCCATCGACGTGGCGGAAAAGCTGGTCAAGCTGGGTAAAGAGGCGCAGCGTATTGAGATCGCTCATTTCTATTGCGAATTGGCATTGCAGGCGATGGGCAGTGACGATCTGGACAAAGCGATGAGCCTGCTGAAACGCGCGGCGGTGGCCGATAAGCAGTGTGCGCGAGTGTCGATCATGGTGGGGCGCATCTTTATGGCGCAAGAGGATTACTCCAAAGCGGTGGAGGTGCTGAAACGCGTGCTGGATCAGGACAAAGAACTGATCAGCGAAGCACTGCCCATGCTGCATGAGTGTTACCCGCATTTACCGCAACAACAGAATGACTGGGCCGAATTTCTTAAGCGCTGCGTAGAAGAAAACACCGGTGCGACGGCAGAGCTGATGCTGGCCGAGGTGATTGAACAGCAGGAAGGGCGTGACGTTGTTCAGGTGTATATCAATCGCCAGTTGCAACGCCATCCCACCATGCGCGTGTTTTATCGCCTGATGGATTACCACCTGGCGGATGCGGAAGATGGGCGGGCCAAAGAGAGTTTGCTGCTGTTGCGCGATATGGTGGGCGAGCAGATCCGTACCAAGCCTCGTTACCGCTGCCATAAGTGTGGTTTTACCGCACACTCACTGTACTGGCACTGCCCTTCGTGCCGCACCTGGGCTTCGGTAAAACCGATCCGCGGGTTGGATGGGCAATAAAAAACGGGACGATATTATCATCCCGTTCTCTCTTCGATTAATCACTTCTTCTTGTTGCCGCTTTTCACTCCACCCTTCAAGAGTTGGCGTAGTTTCTTCAGCTCTTTCTGGCTGAGAGGCTGCTCACTTTCTTCTTCAGTACCTTGATTATCAACCTCATCCTGATGCAATGCGGCCTGTTTTTTGCTGGATTTAACCGGTAGCTGGAAGCTGTTTTCCAGCCGCTTGCAAACCTCGGCACTTAGGGAAAGTTCGTTCTCCAGGGCGATAGCTTTGATCTTCTCTTTAAGTTCAAGAGGGATTTTTATCGTCAGTGTTGATATCTCGCTCATTTCGCTGCCTTTTATGCGGGAAGATGCTTTCAAACTAAGTCAGCGACGCAGGTCTGTCCAGTCTGTAATGAAAATTTAATGTATTTGTAACATCGAGGAGCTAGCAGAGGAGGGGGAAACAATAAGGGCCCGAAGATTCGAACCCTTAATTAATGCTTACTTGTAGATAACCGCAGTGCCGTGCAGCAGATTATTACCCGTGGTGGCAATGATGCGGTAACCGCTAGCACCTTGAGCTTCTGCTTGGGCGGCCAGTTTGGCTTCCAGGCTGCTCAGCGTGCTGGCATGGCTGGCAGAAATCACACCGATTTCAGTTAGGCTCTGAGCCTGTTGCTGGTTGAGCGACTCAGCGGCGAATGAGGTAAAAGAGGTCAGTGCGATGGCGGCTGAAATTGCAAAGTATTTGATGGTTTTCATAGGTGACTCCAGTTTATTTTATTAGACTTGAAAGCGTGTTTGCTTTCGATGTATTGAATGATATACCCATTGGCAGGCTTTAAAATCTGATAATGCTGAGGGAGTTAATCAAAATTTTTGATTAACAATTTACGCATCTTTACGACGCTTTACTTAAGCTACGCTAAGGAAAGAAACGTTGATTGACGTTGCATGACCAACCCGGGGTGAACCTTACTTAAGGGTAAACGGCGTTGCGGCTGGGATTTCAAATGTCTGGCATGTAGAATGCGGCGGTCAGTTTTGGCCGGTTGGTTAACAATTCATGTCCACTTTACAGAAGGTAGAAGAAATGAAGTCTGAAAATAACATTAATAACAATGACTTAAAATCATCTCCAATCATCGTTGCGCTGGATTATGCCGACAGAAATGCCGCACTGGCGTTTGCCGATCGTATTGATCCGCAAGATTGCCGGTTAAAAGTGGGCAAAGAAATGTTCACCCTGTTCGGGCCAGAGATTGTGCGCGATCTGCACCAGCGTGGGTTCGATGTTTTCCTTGATCTGAAATTCCACGATATTCCCAACACCACGGCGCATGCGGTGGCTGCCGCAGCGGAATTGGGCGTGTGGATGGTCAATGTGCATGCCAGCGGCGGTGCGCGCATGATGACGGCGGCCAAAGAGGCGTTACAGCCTTATGGAGCGGATGCGCCACTGCTGATTGCGGTCACCGTGCTGACCAGCATGGAAGCGGGCGATCTACAGGCCATCGGTATTGATATCAGCCCAGCGGAGCAGGCGGAGCGTCTGGCGCGCCTGACCCGTGACTGTGGTCTGGATGGCGTAGTCTGTTCCGCGCAGGAAGCACAGCGCCTGAAGGCCGCCTGTGGCAGCCAGTTCCAACTGGTGACGCCGGGTATTCGCCCAGAAGGCAGTGCCGCAGGCGATCAGCGCCGCGTAATGACACCGCAGCAGGCGCAGGCCGTTGGGGTGGATTATATGGTGATCGGCCGCCCGATTACGCAATCGGCCGATCCAGCCGCCACACTCAGCGCTATCCGTGCGTCATTGGCTTAAGGGGGAGTATATGAATGATGATAACAGCCGCTTGGTGTATTCCACCGACAGCGGGCGCATCAAACAGGAAGAGGCTAAGCCACAGCGTGCCAAAGGGGATGGAATTGTCCGTATCCAACGCCAGACCAGCGGGCGTAAAGGCAAAGGCGTCTGCCTGATTAGCGGTATCGATCAGGATGATGCTGCGCTGGAAAAACTGGCCGCAGAGCTTAAGAAGAAATGCGGCTGTGGCGGCGCGGTTAAAGACGGCGTGATTGAGATCCAGGGGGATAAACGCGATCTGCTGAAACAACTGCTGGAAGCCAAAGGTATGAAGGTGAAACTGGCCGGGGGTTAAGTGGATGACCATGCCGCAGCATAGAGGCTGCGGCATGGTGAGAATGGGTGCTGCCAGAGCGATTGCTCAAGCAGTAACTGGATGAAAAACCTTAAATTACTTGCCCACCTGGCGGCCAATCAACCCCCCTACAGCGGCCCCACCGACGGTACCTACCGCACTGCCATTTGTCAGCACGGCTCCACCTACGGCACCGGCCCCGGCACCGATCGCCGTATTACGGTCGCGTTTGGACATATCTGCGCAGGAACTCAGGGAAATCGCCAGGGTAATTGCCAGAGCGGCAGTGGCAAAACGTTTATCAATGTTCATAGTAACTTCTCCTTAGCATGGCTACTCCCAAACAACTTACCGTAGCTAACCATTCAGCAGCGGCAAGATCGAAAGGGATGATGGAAGTACCTTACTGGCGTAACACTCTTCTAGTATAGGGTGTCTTACGATAGGCAGCATAGGTAAGAGCAGCCTAAGACTTAGATGGTTGCAAAAATACAGGCACCGACCTGTCGATGGAACGGATTATCAGTCATCAATATCGAA
The DNA here is from genome assembly GCA_049288585.1 of Chania sp. Classification (GTDB taxonomy): domain Bacteria; phylum Pseudomonadota; class Gammaproteobacteria; order Enterobacterales; family Enterobacteriaceae; genus Chania. Next base: position 248 of record JBAQHZ010000512.1, on the reverse strand, counting down.
AGCCATGGTCAGGAGACTTTTATTTTTGCGTAGTGCAATCTGATGAAAATTCACTCAGATTATGTGGATTGGGCGGATAGGCGCAGAAAACGCAGTCACTATTGTGACTGAGAATCCTGTGGTGATCGTTCCAGATAAAAATGGTAAGAAAGGAGAACAACGGAGGAAATTGCAAAATATTTAATCTGTACCGATATTGGTATTGATACTATGAGGTTATAACCGTATTAAAACGATGAATACAGCTA
>JBAQHZ010000511.1:0-2582 GCA_049288585.1 Chania sp. | reverse complement strand
GAATAGGTTATAGCGTTTGAGGCGGTTCTCCGGGTTACTGGCGCGATCCAGGTTGATTTTCACCGCTTCGGCATTGAAATCGCTGCCATCGTGGAATTTCACCCCCGGATGCAGCTTGATGGTGTAAGTCAGGCCGTCTGGGCTCACCTCATAACTATCCGCCAGTACGTTGACCAGCTTCATGTCTTTGTCGAAACCGAACAGCCCCTGATAGAAGGATTTGGCCACCGCCTGTGACAAAGTGTCGTTGGCATCGTACGGATCGAGGGTGGTGAAATTAGAGGCTACGGCAATCACCGCATCTTTGGCAGCCCAGGCCGGGCCAGCGGCCACAGCCAGTAGAGCGGCGGCCAAAACATTGCGTTTGAATCTCTGCATGGTCATATCGTTTTCTCTCCTGAGGCAAGGCTAAAAGGCACCGGCAATGGGATGGTGGGCCACAAAGTGCCCCGGCCCAACCTGCACTAAAGGTGCGGTAACGGGTTCGTCGCCCAGCGCGCGGATCGGGCTGGGTATTTCATCCACTAACAGTGGCTGGCGTTGATGAGCATGGGCCGGATCGGCAACCGGCACGGCGGCCATCAGCTTACGGGTATAGGCATGCTGCGGGTTTTCAAATACGCTGCGGCGTGGGCCAATCTCGACAATTTGACCAAGATACATCACGGCTACGCGGTGGCTGATACGCTCCACTACCGCCATATCATGGGAAATAAACAGGAAGGCGATGCCGAATTCACGCTGTAGATCGAGCAACAGATTGACGATCTGCGCCTGTATCGACACATCCAACGCAGAGACGGATTCATCCGCCACCACCACTTTCGGGTTGAGCGCCAGCGCGCGTGCAATGCAGATACGCTGGCGCTGGCCGCCAGAAAACTCATGCGGATAACGCCGCGCATGCTCCGGCAGCAGCCCAACGCGCTCCAGCAGCCAGGCTACACGCTTTTCTGCCTCGGCACCGCGCGCCACGTTATGCACCAGCAACGGCTCCATGATCGAGAACCCCACGGTTAAACGCGGATCAAGCGAAGCATAAGGGTCTTGAAAGATAAACTGGATATCGCGCCGCAGGTGCTGCAACGCCGCGCCTTTAAGCTGATTGATCTGCTGGCCGTCGAAGGTAATGGTGCCATGCTGGCTATCTACCAGCTTTAGCAGTGCACGCCCGGTGGTAGATTTACCACAGCCGGATTCCCCCACCAGCCCCAGCGTTTCGCCGGGGTACAGATCGAAACTGATATTTTCCACCGCATGCACGCGCCGCGTCACCCGGTTGAGAATGCCGCTGCGCAAGTCAAAACGCGTGACCAGGTTTTCGACCCGTAGGATCGGTGCCGCTCCGGCCAGCAAAGTATCCTGCGGTGCGCCATTGTCTGCGCTGCCGGGCAAGGGGAATTTGGCAGGCAGGTCTTGATCCTTCATCGAACCCAGCCTTGGCACCGCTGCCAGCAGCGCTTGGGTATAGGGCTGTTGCGGCGCGGCAAACAGCGCACGAACCTCACCCTCTTCCACCTTAGCGCCCCGATGCATCACCAGCACCCGATCGGCGATCTCGGCGACGACGCCCATATCGTGGGTAATGAAGATCACCGCCATTCGCATTTCCTGCTGCAACTCGCGGATCAATTGCAGGATTTGCGCCTGAATGGTGACATCCAGCGCGGTGGTGGGTTCATCGGCGATCAGCAGCGCCGGTTTGCACGACAGCGCCATGGCAATCATCACCCGCTGGCGCATGCCGCCGGAAAGCTGGTGCGGATAACGCTCCAGCACATTTTTTGCTTCAGGGATGCGCACCAAATCCAGCATGCGTAGCGCTTCGCGTTTGGCGCTGCGGTGATCCATCTTCTGATGCAAGCGCAAGGATTCGGCAATCTGCTCACCCACCGGGAATACCGGGTTGAGCGAGGTCATCGGTTCCTGAAAAATCATCGCCATATCGGCACCGCGTAGGGCGCGCAAGGTGCTCTGCTTGGCCTGAGCCAGATCGAGCACCTGCTCGTTGCGGCGGCGGAACTGCATCACACCGCTGGTCAATTCACCGCCGCCCTGTTCGATTAAACGCATCAGTGCCAGCGAAGTGACCGATTTGCCTGAACCGGATTCACCAACGATGGCCAGCGTTTCGCCGCGATCCACATGGAAGGCCAGATTGCGCACCGCCGCAATGGTTTCACCCTGTTGCCGGAATTGTACGCTCAGGTCGCTCACCGCCAGCACGCGCTGCGGTGGCAGGATGATAGAATTAGTCATGCAGCGCCCATGGCAAAACGCGCCTGAATATAAGGTCGTTCCTTTTCAGCACTCAATATGGCAAGGGTCATTACGCCCGCTCCGCCATAAATGGCAATCACTGGTTTGCTCATTGAACTGACACCCTGTATTAACCCTATCTGCCGATATCCGCTGGAACCGATCTCCCTATTTGAGGAGAATATACCCAAAATAATTCGAGTTGCTTGTAGGCGGCAAACGAATGACAAGTCGGTCAGAGGCCGACTTGAACAGCGCTTGCGCTGACCCGCAGGGTGAGACTCATTTATGAGGCTCATAATCCCTGGGAGCATAGCCAACTA
>JBAQHZ010000510.1:0-5140 GCA_049288585.1 Chania sp. | reverse complement strand
GATCGGCGTGGCGATCGCCACCAGAGGCAATACCACGTCACATTTCTTGATGTGATACTCGATCCACTCGGAATGAATGCTGATATCCCCTTCCACAAAGTGGAAGCGTGGGTTATCCAGGAACCGGCTGATCGCATCAGAACCAATATCCAGGCCATAGATGTCATAGCGATCTTCACGCAGCAAGCGCTCAGTCAGGTGGTTACCGATAAAGCCGTTAACCCCGAGGATCAGCACACGAGTTCTGCGCTTCATGGCCGCACTTGGTTTCGGGGTCAGGCGCACATCGGTGACAATGCCCATCTCCAGCGCCAGGCGCGAACCCTGCACGTATAAGCCAGACTCACTTTGGCCTGCCACGATCTCCAGCGCGCCATCACCACAGGCAATGGTCAGCGGTGAAGTACTCAACACGGTACCCGGTTGTTTGTCATGCTGGGTGTCCAGCACGCGTGAACGCCACACGGTCAGTTTGCGCTGGCCGAGATAGCTGAAAGCACCCGGGTAAGGTTCTGTTACAGCGCGCACCAGATTGTCGATCTCGCGGGCAGATTTATGCCACTGAATCTCGCCATCGGCTGCTGTGCGGCGGCCAAAATAGCTAGCATCCGCTTCATTTTGCGGGGTCAAGGTGGCGGTGCCGTTTTTCAGCTTTGGCAGTTGCTGTTTCAGCAAACCCTGCGCAGCTTCCAACACTTTCTTATGCAACGTCAGCGCGGTATCGCTCGCCGTGATCGCCACTTTTTGCTGGCCGACGATATCACCTGCATCTGGACGCTTGACCATTTTGTGCAATGTGACGCCGGTTTCTGTTTCACCATTCAGCAGCGCCCAGTTAACCGGCGCACGCCCGCGATAACGTGGCAACAGTGAACCATGCAGGTTAAAACCACCCTTCGGTGCCAGCGCCAGCACTTCTTCGCTCAGCATGTTGCGGTAGTAGAAAGAGAAAATAATGTCAGGCTGCAATTCGCGGATACGCTCAACCCACAGCGGGTGGTTCACGTCTTCCGGTGCATAAACCGGTAAATCCAGCTCAGCCCCTTGGCGGGCAACAGAAGAGAAGAAGTTGTTTTCACCAGGATCGTCGGTATGGGTAAACACCGCCTTCACGTCATAACCCGCTTCAGTCAGCGCTTGCAAGCCAGCACAGCCGATATCATGGTAAGCAAATACAATAGCTTTCATCGTTCTTCTTCCTGAGTATTTTGGGTCTGCTTATCGCCGACCACTTTCTGAACAAAATAACGAGGGCGGGCGCGGACATCATTGTAAATCCGGCCGATGTACTCCCCCAACAACCCCATACCGACAAACTGTGCGCCAATGAAGGTAAAAAGCACCGCAAACAGGGTGAACACCCCACCTGCTGCCCACTCAGGCCCCAGAATCAAACGCAGGGCGATCAACAATACCGCCAGGACAAACCCGGACAACGCAATCACGCTGCCAACGACGCTGAGCAAGCGCAGTGGCGTGGTCGTCAGGCAAGTTATCAGGTCATACATCAGGTTGATCAGCTTCATCAGGCTGTATTTGGAATCACCGAACTCACGTTCGGCGTGACGCACCTCAATTTCAGTGGTGCGACGGGCGAAAGTATTTGCCAGAATAGGGATAAAAGTACTGCGCTCGTGGCAGTGCAACATCGCTTCGATGATATGACGACGATAAGCACGCAGCATGCAGCCGTAATCGCCCATCGACTTACCGGTCGCGCGCTGGATCATCATATTGATCACGCGCGAAGCCGACTTGCGGAACCAGGAATCCTGACGGTTGGCCCGTACGGTACCCACCACGTCATACCCCTCTTCCGCCACGCTTACCAACCGGGGAATTTCTTCTGGCGGGTTTTGCAGATCGGCATCCAGAGTGATTACCAGATCGCCACTGACCTGATTGAAGCCGGCCATGATGGCAGAGTGCTGACCATAGTTACGATTCAGCAATACCGCAATAATGCAGCTGTCTGGTTGTTCAGCGGCAGCCGTCAGCATCTCGGCGGAGTTATCGCTGCTACCATCATCAACCAGAATAATTTCATACGGTTGGGCTAATTGCTTACAGGCGGCCGTGGTACGTTCCAGCAATGCAGGTAAACTTTCCTGCTCATTGAATACCGGGATGACCACCGAAACTTTACTAATCGGTTCAGCGCGAGACACGAGATGACTCCACAACAGAAGATAAGGCATTGACCACGCGATCGACATCGGCTTCGGTCATGTCAGGAAATAGCGGTAAGGTGCATAAACGCGCCGAATTCCATTCGGTATTAGGCAACGAAAGCTGCGGATAACGCTCACGATAGAATTTTTGCGTATGGGCGGCACGGAAATGCAGGCCAGTGCCCACACCCACCTCTTTTAACCGCTCCATCAATTGATCACGCCCAATGCCGCAGCGCTCTTCATCAACACGGACCATAAACAGGTGCCATGCGTGATCGTGCGGATAATCCGGCAGCCCCAACGGCTGGAATGGAGAGTCTTTCAGCGCCTTGAGGTAACGCTCTGCCAACACTTTGCGCCGCGCATTCAGTTCCGGCAGGCGCGCCAGTTGCACCACGGCAATCGCGGCATGAATATCAGAAAGGTTATACTTGTAGCCTGGTTCAACCACTTCAGCCTGTGGCTTGCGCCCTTGCAGCTGACGATCAAAGGCATCTACTCCCAGACCGTGGAATTTCAGGCAACGCACGCGATCGGCCAGTGCGTCATCATCGGTAGCAATCAGGCCACCTTCTGCGCAGGTCAGGTTTTTAATCGCGTGGAAAGAGAAGATCGCAGTACCGCGTGCACCGACCCACTCGCCATTAAAACGAGTTCCCACCGCATGGGCTGCATCTTCAATCAGAGGGATATCGTGGCGCTCGGCCACATCGCGCAGCGCATCCATCGGTAATGGCGCGCCTGCATAGTGAACAGGAATAATCGCTTTGGTACGTGCTGTGATTGCTGCTTCGACATCAGCGGCGCTGACCATCAAGGTATCGCGGTCGACATCGATCATCACCGGCGTTGCGCCAAGCAATTCGATCATATTTAACGTGGAAACCCAGGTCTGCGAAGGCGTAATCACCTCATCACCTGGCCCAATACCCAGTGCCATTAAGGTGACATGCATGCCTGCGGTCGCAGAAGAGACGACAACAGCATGTTTGCATCCGAAGGTTTTACAAAACTCACTTTCCAACTGCTGATTCTGTGGCCCGGTGGTGATCCAGCCGGAACGCAGCACCTTTTCTACCGCCGCAATTTCTTCATCACCAATAGCCGGGCGTGAAAAAGGCAGGAATTGATCCATAGTTAGACCTCAAACGTCTCAGATTTCTTTAAGCCACTGTAAAACTGTTTCATTTAACCAATGTTAAACGCCAGAGAGAATGATTTCCGGTGGGTAAACTGCCAATGTACGTCGGTAAGCTTATCTAAACCTTAAGTTGTAAATTACTGTCAGGAAGTTCCCCGAAGGACATCGTCTCTAAAAAAACAAAAATACTCAATTTAATCAAAGTATTACTTTATTATAGTTTTCTATTGACCACGTCTAGCGTAGCACGTCATTGACGTTTTTCAACGAAAGAATCTATTTTAGGGAGAATAATCAGATAAAAGATTGATGATTTGCAGGTTACCTATCAAAAACCTAACTGATTAAAATAACAGCAAAAAAACCACTATGCCGTTTTTGTCATAATCCAACGCTGGTCGCCCAACGCCTGTAAGTGAAAATCAACATCATAAATACGTGATAAAACTTCTGGCTCCATCACTTTATGCGTACTCCCTTGCGCCACCAGTCGCCCAGCATGTAATAGCCAGACTCTATCGGCCTGCTGCAGAGTATGGTTCAGATCGTGTGCACAAATCAGCGCAGTGCGACCACTGTGGCAAAACTCCCGCAGCAGACGATCCAGCGCCACTTTCTGCGCAACATCCAGGCTATTGGTGGGCTCATCAAGCAGCAATAGCTGACCATGCGGATTCACGGTAGGCCACACCTGCAATAAAACGGCTGCCAGACGCACCCGCTGCCATTCACCGCCGGATAACTGAGTCAACATACGTGATAATTTATCCGCCAGCTTCAAACACCCGGATAAATAAAGGATGGCGTTTTCCAGCTCACGTTCATCCGAATTTGCAGGCTGATGCAAAGCGAGGTATTGGAATACCGGCATCAGAGCAACAGGCGGCTGCTGCTGGCAGAGATAAGCGCGGCGCATAGCCAATTCATGACCTGGGTAATCATCCATTGCCCTGCCCGACAGCAGGACTTCACCTTGCCCAGGCAGTATCCCTGCCAACCTCGCCAGCAGCGTACTTTTCCCTGCACCGTTAGGGCCGATCAGGTGAACCTGCAACCCAGCACTGATTTGCCCTGAACAAGGGGCAAAACGACCTTCTACTCCCACCTGGCTGAGTTGCAGCATGTTCTAATAGCCTCTTTACTTACTTCGCCAGCGCCAGCTTGACCGCTTGTATCACGACCGGATCCTCCGGCGTCATATCGGGCGAGAAACGCTGGATCACCGTGCCATCACGGCCAATCAAGAATTTCTCAAAGTTCCACAGGATATCGCCCGTTTGTTTTGGTGCGCGCCCTTTACTGCTCATACGATCAAAAAACTCACTGCCTTCAGGAGTGACAGCCTGTGGCTGTGCTGCAATCAATGCCAGATAAAGCGGATGACGATTCGCACCATTCACTTCGATTTTGGCAAACATCGGGAATTTGACGCCAAAAGTACCGCGACAGAAGGCCAGGATCTCTTCATTAGTACCGGGTTCCTGCCCCAGAAACTCATTAGACGGGAAACCCAACACCGCAAAACCTTGCTCATGGTGGGCTTCATAGAGTTTTTCCAGACCTTCATACTGCTTAGTCAGGCCACATTCCGAAGCAACGTTAACCACCAGCAGCACTTTCCCTTGATACTCATTCAAAGTGGTCGACTGGTTTTCAATGGTTTGCAGCGGAACGGCATAAATTGGCTTACTCATTAGATTTGATCCTATTATTTTATTTGCAGGTGAAGCAGAGAAAGTACCGCCGGTTTATACCCAAAATAATTCGAGTTGCTTGTAGGCGGCAAGCACTGGAGACCCCAGGAGCATAGGCCACTATGTGACTG
>JBAQHZ010000509.1:0-2044 GCA_049288585.1 Chania sp. | reverse complement strand
ATTGCTGGATCGCTGACTCTTATTACGCAAAATTACTTCTTTTTGTTCGATTTCTGTTACAATCAGCCGCTTGGTGCACTGCAGTTTGTGCCAATCCCTCGTGGTATGCCGAGGTTGTGCCGCAAACAAAAACGCGAGCACCGCCTTATGCCCCGTCTGATCATCCTCCCAGGAAACTGCACCGAACATTGTTAGGTTAGGGGGGATCTGGAGTTTTTCTCTACTATGTCATTTGAAAACCTCGGCTTAAGTGCCGAAATTCTGCGCGCTGTTGAAGAACAGGGCTATCGCGAACCTACGCCAATTCAACGTCAGGCAATCCCTGTCGTCTTGGAAGGTCGTGACCTGATGGCCAGCGCCCAGACCGGTACCGGTAAAACCGCTGGTTTTACCCTGCCGCTGTTGCAGTTGCTGAGCAAGCATGATCATCCGATCAAAGGCCGCCGCCCGGTGCGTGCGCTGATCCTGACGCCAACCCGCGAGTTGGCTGCACAGATCGGCGAAAACGTCGAGTCCTACAGTAAACACCTGCGCTTACGTTCGCTGGTGGTGTTTGGTGGCGTGAGCATCAACCCGCAGATGATGAAGCTGCGCGGCGGCGTCGATATTCTGGTGGCAACACCGGGCCGCCTGCTGGATCTGGAACATCAGCACGCGGTTGATCTGTCCAAAATTGAAATTCTGGTGCTGGATGAAGCGGACCGCATGCTGGATATGGGCTTTATCCATGATATTCGCCGCGTGCTGTCCAAGCTGCCAGCGAAGCGCCAGAACCTGCTGTTCTCCGCCACCTTCTCCGATGAGATCAAAGGGCTGGCCAGCAAACTGCTGCACAACCCGGCGTCGGTGGAAGTGGCTCGCCGTAACACCGCTTCTGAGCAGATCGAGCAGAGCGTTCACTTTGTGGATAAAAAGCGCAAGCGTGAACTGCTTTCCCAGATGATTGGCGAAGGTGATTGGAAGCAGGTGCTGGTATTTAACCGTACCAAGCATGGCGCGAACCATCTGGCAGAACAGCTGAATAAAGATGGCATCACCGCCGCGGCTATCCATGGCAACAAAAGCCAAGGGGCACGTACGCGTGCGCTGGCCGACTTTAAAGACGGCAAAATCCGCGTGCTGGTGGCGACCGATATCGCCGCGCGCGGTCTGGATATCGATCAGTTGCCGCATGTGGTGAACTACGAGTTGCCAAACGTGCCGGAAGATTACGTGCACCGCATTGGTCGTACCGGCCGTGCCGAATGCACCGGCGAAGCGATTTCGCTGGTGTGCGTGGATGAACACAAACTGCTGCGTGATATCGAACGCCTGCTGAAGCGTGAAATCCCGCGTATTGCCCTGCCAGGTTATGAGCCGGATCCGTCGATTAAGGCGGAGCCGATCATCAACGGGCGTCAGGGCGGTGGCCGTGGTGCGCCAAATAGCGGCGGTCAGCGTGCGAGTCACGGTGGTCAACGCACGGGTAACGCCGGTGGTCAACGCGAAAATCGCGGTGGCGGCAGCGCCCGCCCGCAGGGTGATGGCAAGCCGCGTTCTGGAGCGCCTGCGCGCCGTCCGCGTAGCCGTAAACCGGGCGAGTAAGCCTAAAAAAGCCGCTATTTATTGGCGGCTAATAAGAGAGCACCTACACCCTGTGAGCGCTATGCTGACAGGGTGTTTTTCTTTCTGCATCCGTCAGCAATGTGGTGGGCCATACCGGGGTATTTTCAAGTATCTTGATGCGACGAATTGCACTATACCCTAAATACTTCGAGTTGCTTGTAGGCGGCAACAGAGCGAATCCCCAGGAGCTTACACCAGTAAGTGACTGGGGTGAGTGAGGGCAGCCAACACCCAAGCAATTTGAAGTATAACGGGTATATAGGTAACAATAATACGCTTTTGCTCGGTTTCCGGCGGCTCTCACGTGCAGGTTATAAGACAGAGAAACAGATGATAAAACTCACTCGTTTATGCATTCGGCACGGGCTATTGTTGTTGGGAATTTTATTGCTGGCAGGATGTGCGCGTTCAGACGCTTTGTGGGGCGTGGTGGATAAGC
>JBAQHZ010000508.1:0-3113 GCA_049288585.1 Chania sp. | reverse complement strand
CGCCCCCTCTCCCTGTGGGAGAGGGCCGGGGTGAGGGGCTTGTCGTACGGCGATCTCACCCTAACGGCGGGGGAATAGTCTAGCCTTAACTGATAAGCATTAGGCCTACCGCGCTGCCATTTCACGTATGACGGGTATCGCTCTAATACCAAGTACGACCCTACACAAACCGGAGACAGACAATGAATAAGAAGGTTTTCACCCTGGCCGCGCTGGCCGCAAGCATGATGTTTGGCGCAGTCGCTCACGCAGAAACTCGTATTGGTGTCACCATTTATAAATACGACGACAACTTTATGTCGGTAGTGCGCAAAGCCATTGAAAAAGATGCCAAGGCGTCTCCGGACGTCACGCTGTTAATGAATGACTCGCAGAATGACCAATCCAAGCAGAACGATCAGATTGACGTGCTGATTGCCAAAGGGGTTAAAGCGCTGGCGATCAACCTGGTGGATCCGGCTGCAGCACCGGTGGTGATTGATAAAGCGCGTGCTAACGATATCCCGATCGTGTTCTACAACAAAGAGCCTTCCCGCAAAGCGTTGGACAGTTACGACAAAGCCTATTACGTCGGTACCGATTCTAAAGAATCCGGTGTGATCCAGGGCGAACTGATTGCCAAGCACTGGAAAGCTAGCCCGACCTGGGATCTGAACAAAGACGGCCAGATCCAATATGTGCTGCTGAAAGGCGAGCCGGGCCACCCAGATGCGGAAGCACGTACTACCTATGTGGTTAAAACGCTGAATGAGAAAGGCTACAAAACTCAGCAGTTGCAGATGGATACCGCGATGTGGGACACCGCTCAGGCTAAAGACAAGATGGATGCCTGGCTGTCTGGCCCGAATGCCGACAAGATCGAAGTGGTGATCGCCAACAACGATGCGATGGCAATGGGCGCTGTTGAAGCTCTGAAAGCGCATAACAAATCCAGCATTCCGGTATTTGGCGTAGACGCATTGCCAGAAGCGCTGGCGATGGTGAAATCGGGCGCGATGGCCGGTACCGTGTTGAACGATGCTGACAATCAGGCAAAAGCCACCTTCGAACTGGCAAAAAACCTGGCTGCGGGTAAACCAGCGGCAGACGGCACCCAATACAAGATTGAAAACAAAGTCGTGCGTATTCCTTACGTGGGTGTAGATAAAGACAATTTGTCCCAGTTTGTTAAATAAGCACATTGCGATGCAATGACCCCGCCGCTTCCCGGCGGGGAATTCATTATTAGAAAATCCAGGTATATTTATGGCCGATAACTCTCGTGAGTGGCTGTTGGAAATGGCCGATATCAGTAAGTCATTTCCCGGCGTTAAGGCATTGGATAATGTTAATCTGCGCGTGCGTCCACACTCCATTCATGCGTTGATGGGGGAAAATGGCGCAGGTAAATCGACATTATTGAAATGTCTGTTTGGCATTTATAAAAAAGATTCCGGCACTATTCTGTTCCAGGGGCAGGAAATAGATTTCAAGAGTTCTAAAGAGGCGCTGGAACACGGCGTATCTATGGTGCATCAGGAATTAAACCTGGTTCTGCAACGCACCGTGACGGACAACATGTGGCTGGGGCGGTATCCGACCAAAGGCCTGTTTGTCGATCAGGACAAGATGTATAAAGATACCAAGGCCATCTTCGACGAACTGGATATTGATATCGATCCGCGCGCGAAAGTGGGCACGCTGTCGGTATCCCAGATGCAGATGATCGAAATTGCCAAGGCCTTCTCGTATAACGCCAAGATCGTTATTATGGATGAGCCGACCTCTTCATTAACGGAGAAAGAGGTCAATCACCTGTTCACCATTATCCGCAAGTTAAAAGATCGTGGCTGCGGCATTGTTTATATCTCCCATAAGATGGAAGAGATTTTCCAGCTGTGTGATGAAATCACCATTCTGCGCGATGGCCAGTGGATTACCACCCAGCCGCTGGAAGGGCTGGACATGGACAAGATTATTTCGATGATGGTTGGCCGTTCGCTGAGCCAACGGTTCCCCGATCGCCAGAATACGCCGGGAGAGGTGATTCTGGAGGTGAAAAACCTGACTTCGCTGCGTCAACCTTCGATCCGCGATATCTCTTTTGATCTGCACAAGGGCGAGATCCTGGGGATTGCCGGGTTGGTGGGCGCCAAACGTACCGACATCGTGGAAACCCTGTTTGGTATCCGCGAGAAAGTCGCTGGCACCATTAAACTGCACGGTAAAAGCATCAATAATCACAGTGCGAATGAAGCCATTAACCACGGTTTTGCGCTGGTGACGGAAGAGCGCCGCTCAACCGGCATTTATGCCTATCTGGATATTGGTTTTAACTCGCTGATTTCTAATATTCGTAATTACAAAAATAAAGTTGGCTTGCTGGATAATGCGCGGATGAAAAGCGACACCCAATGGGTGATCGACGCCATGCGGGTGAAAACGCCGGGCCATCGCACCAATATCGGTTCGCTTTCTGGTGGTAATCAGCAAAAGGTGATTATCGGCCGCTGGCTGCTGACACAGCCGGAAATTCTGATGCTGGATGAACCGACGCGCGGTATCGACGTGGGTGCCAAGTTTGAAATTTATCAGTTGATAACCGAGTTGGCGAAGAAGGGCAAGGGGATCATTATTATCTCTTCCGAAATGCCGGAGCTTTTGGGAATTACCGACAGAATACTTGTGATGAGTAATGGTCAGGTTGCGGGCATTGTTAATACTAAACAGACCTCGCAAAATGAAATATTGCGATTAGCCTCCTTGCATCTTTAAGGATCGTGATTATGAACGCGCTTAATAAAAAAACCTTGTTCACTTACTTTAAAGAAAGTGGCATTTACGTGGTATTGCTGGTGCTGCTGGCAATTATCATTATTCAGGATCCGACGTTTTTAAGCCTGATGAACCTGAGTAACATCCTGACCCAATCTTCGGTGCGCATCATTATTGCTCTGGGCGTGGCTGGGCTGATCGTGACACAAGGGACCGACCTTTCTGCCGGGCGGCAGGTGGGGCTGGCGGCGGTGGTAGCCGCGACCTTGCTGCAATCGATGGATAACGTCAATAAAGTGTTCCCGCACATGGAGACCTGGTCGATCCCGCTGGTGATCCTGCTGGTGTGTGCGATAGGG
>JBAQHZ010000507.1:0-4946 GCA_049288585.1 Chania sp. | reverse complement strand
CACAATATGTCTAGCGACCTAAATAAACACTCATTCCCCTACCTCAAGATGTGAACAAGAGACAGCCCCGAAGGAGAGGGGACTGGTTAGCCTTTAGATTTTTCTCCTCGCTTGTTAACGCGATTATAGCCCTAGCAGACCGATCCAATAGCCGAAAATACCGATGGCGAAGAAGCCGATGATGATCCACAGCGCATTAACCTTCTTGCGCAGCAGCCACATACAGCCAAAGGTCAGCAGCAGCGGCACCAGGCCCGGCATCAACTGATCGAGGATGGTTTGCACCGTGGTGATCTTGGTTTGCCCGGTCTGGTCAGTGATCTTCGACACCACCAGCGGAATATTCACGTGCGTCCATTTGTTAACCAAGGCCCCCATGACAAACAGGCCGAGAATGGACGCTCCTTCCGTCAGTTTTTGCAGGAAACCACCACCCATATCGTTAACGATATCGACCCCTTTGCGATAGCCGTAGGCCACACCGTAATAACGGGTCAGCAGGCGCACCAGGTTAAACAGCACGAAGAACAGGATCGGGCCGAGCAGGCTGCCGCTCATGGCGATCCCCGCCCCCAGTGCAGCAAATACCGGGCGCACGGTACCCCAGAAGATCGGATCGCCCACGCCTGCCAGCGGCCCCATCAGGCCCACCTTGATGCCGTTAATCGCCGCATCGTCAATCGGGGCTCCATTGGCACGCTGCTCCTCCATTGCCATGGTTACGCCGAGCACCGGTGCGGCGACGAACGGTTGGGTGTTGAAGAACTCGAGGTGGCGTTTGATCGCCTGTTTGCGATCGTCGTTGTTTTCCGGATACAGGCGGCGGATCACCGGCACCATCGAAAAGCAGAAACCCAGCGCCTGCATCCGTTCAAAGTTCCATGACCCCTGAAACAGGTTCGAGCGGATGAATACGCCACGAATATCGGCAGGTGTCAGTTTCTTTTGTGTTGTTGTATCAACCATTTCTTTCACCTATTCCTAGTCCAGTTCGTTATCAAGGTCGTTGGCATTGGCCGGGCCGGCCTGAACCACCTGAGACTTGTTGTATTTAGGGCTGAGCTGGATATAGAGCACGGCCATCACCACGCCAATCACGCCGAGCGCAACCAGGTTAAAATCGGTGAAAGCTGCGGTAACGAAGCCCAGATAGAAGAATGGCATCAGGTAACCGGCACGCATCATGTTGATGACCATGGCGTAACCGACCACCACGATCATGCCACCGGCGATGTTCAAGCCGCTGGTGACCACTTCTGGGATCGAGTTCAGCAACGCATGAACGCCAGCGGTGCCGACCGAGATCGCCACGACCACCGCCGGAATGGCGATACGCATGGCTTGTAATAGCAGGGCAGAAATGTGGATCCAGGTGATGCCCCGCAGGCTGCCGCGCTCCGCTGCGCTGTCAGCCGCGTGCTGGAAGGCGACGGTCAAGGTACGGACGATAATGGTTAATACCTGGCCTGCCGCCGCCAGCGGAATGGCCAGTGCGATACCGGCACCGATGTTTTGCCCACCGGCAATCACCAGAATGGTGGAAATGATGGATGCCAATGCCGCATCCGGTGCGACTGCGGCGCCGATATTCATCCAACCCAGGGCAATCATCTCCAGCGTACCGCCGATGATGATACCGGTTTTCATGTCACCAAGAACAAAGCCAATCAGCGTACAAGCGACTAATGGACGGTGGAACTGGAATTCATCCAGCACGGAACCCATCCCGGCAATACAGGCAACGATAAATATCAGTACAATCTGAAGAGTGGTAATCTCCATTGCACTTCTCCTATGACCAAAAAGCTTTAAATAAAATAATCAACGGCACAGGCCATTAATTGAGTTTGCTAATCAGATCCATCATTTTTAACTGGCTGTCGGACGAAACCTTACGCACTTCCAGTTCAATACCGCGCGCGTTTAATTTATTAAACGCCTCGATGTCTTTTGCGTCGAGGGACACCGCGTTATTCACCTGGGTCTTACCCTGACGGAATGCCATACCACCGATATTGACCGACTTAATCTCCACGCCACCTTCCACCAGACGCCAGACATCGGTGGGGTTGGTGAACAGCAGCATCACGCGGTCACCAGCATATTTTGGGTTGTTCCAGACGCGAATGGCTTTTGCTACATCGACCACGTGCGCGGTAACGCCTGGCGGCGCCACCTGCGTCAGCAGGGTTTTCCTCACGTGATCGGCAGCCACTTCATCACTGACCACGATGATACGGCTGACGTTGGTTTCCTTGGTCCAACGGGTGGCAACCTGGCCGTGAATCAAACGGTCATCAATGCGTGCCAAGCCAATTTTCATGCGATCGCCAGGGCCGAGAGGAGCTTGTGGAGCGGCGGTTTTTATCGGAGGGGGAACGGCGGGTTTCAGGTTCTCTGTTACCGGTTTCTTCAGCGCCTTTACGCCTTCACGGCCGGTTTCAAGAGCCAGCGCGACCAGGTCGTCGAAGCCGGGGTTATCATCACGTGCCATAAAGGTTTCGACCAGCATCGGAATATTAACCCCGGTGATCACCTCATAGTGTTGTTTATGAACAGCGATACGGCTGGCCGCATTAAACGGGCTACCGCCCCAGGTATCGACCAGAAACAGGACGCCATCGCTGGTGTCGAGCTCGCTGATTTTCCCATGGTACTTTTCGATTAGCGTTTCGGCGTTTTCACCGGGGACAAAATCTATATAGGCAACGTTATCCTGATCGCCCAATAGCATTTCTGTGGTTTTCAGCAATTGCTCCGCTGCGGTCCCGTGTGTGCCGATGATAATAGCTATTGCCACTCGCTACCTCCTCGTTGAACTTAAGGCACAGATCGCGCCTTTCTCGTTACCATCCTGGCAGTAGATTTCCGTGGTGCAGATACATCATGGTGGAAAAGGGGGGGACTAAACATTTTCCGCGCAGTTTCATCAACCTGTGCGCGTTAATTCACCTTAGTGTTAATTTATTTTAGTGAGTGAAAAAATAAATTTTGTGATATCGCTCTGCTATTGGCCGATCGAATTATCACGGGTGTTGGTTTGAGGGATTAAACAGCAGAGATGTTACAAAACGAGGCGTAAAGTAAAAGAAGCTACTTTTCCACAGAAAAATTTCCTGCTAGAGTGCCTGCTTCTTTTATTGCTAAGGAGTGAAGGGCCTCAGCCCTCCCTATGGACTGTCACCGAAGTTACTGTTTTTCAACGCTACACCCGCCGCCTGCTGGCGTTATAGATGTCACACGGCCCGTCGGCTTTTTCCCGGTTCTGCAATTCTATTCCACCATGATCCTTGCTTGCGCAGCCTCTGCGTATACTTTGTCACGCTTGAGCGCCGCTCGGCAAACCTGTCTTTCTTCTGGAGTCTGATATGGAAATATTAATGGACCCCTCTATTTGGGCTGGGTTATTGACCTTAGTGGTGCTCGAAATTGTGCTGGGTATCGACAACCTGGTGTTTATTGCCATTCTGGCCGACAAGCTGCCGCCCAAACAGCGGGATAAAGCCCGTATTCTTGGCCTGTCATTGGCGCTGGTGATGCGCCTTGGCCTATTGTCGGTGATTTCGTGGATGGTGACGTTGACCACGCCGCTTTTCAGCGTGGCAGAATTCAGTTTCTCCGGCCGTGATCTGATCCTGCTGTTTGGTGGTGTCTTCCTGTTGTTCAAGGCCACTATGGAGCTGCATGAACGGCTGGAGGGGCAAGGCCACCAAGGCGGGCTTAACCGCGGTTACGCCAAGTTCTGGGTGGTAGTGGTACAGATCGTTATTCTCGATGCCGTGTTCTCCCTTGATGCGGTGATCACCGCCGTGGGGATGGTGAACGATCTGCCGATCATGATGGCGGCGGTAGTGATTGCCATGGCGGTGATGCTGCTGGCGTCAAAACCGTTAACGAGCTTCGTGAACGCCCACCCGACCATCGTGGTGCTCTGTCTGAGCTTCCTGCTGATGATTGGCCTGAGCCTGATAGCTGAAGGTTTTGGTCTGCATATTCCGAAAGGCTATCTGTACGCCGCGATTGGCTTCTCGATCCTGATCGAGCTGTTTAACCAGATTGCACGTCGTAACTTCATCAAGCATGAGGCGCGTCGCCCGATGCGCGAACGCACGGCGCAAGCCATTATGCGCCTGATGGGGCAGGAACGGGGGCAAGAGCAACCGGACGAAGCGGCAACGCGTGAAGTGAATCAGACCTTTGCGGAAGAAGAGCGCTATATGATCAGCGGCGTACTGACACTGGCTTCCCGCACCTTGCGCAGCGTGATGACGCCGCGTACCGAAATCTCCTGGGTCGACTGTGAACGTTCCCGTGAAGAGGTGCGCGAGCAACTGCTGGATACCCCACATAGCCTGTTCCCGGTGTGCCGTGACGAACTGGATGAGATCGTTGGCGTAGTGCGTGCCAAAGATTTGCTGGTTGCTCTGGATCGGGGCGTGGACATCGCTGAGTTTGCCGCCCGCACGCCGCCGATGGTGGTGCCGGAAACCATGGACGTGCTCAAGCTGTTGGCGGTATTACGTCGTGCCAAAGGCCGCCTGGTGGTAGTGACTAATGAATTCGGCGTGGTGCAAGGGCTGATTACACCGTTGGACGTGCTGGAAGCGATCGCCGGAGAGTTCCCGGACGAGGACGAAACGCCGGACATTATCGCTGAAGGCGATCGCCTGCTGGTGAAAGGTGGAGCGGATTTGCACTCGTTGGAACAGGCGTTGGACTGCGACAATCTGGTCAGCCCGACGGAGGATTATGCTTCGCTGGCGGGTTTCCTGCTCTCCCATTACGGCCAGATGCCGGAAGTCGGAGAGGTGGTGGAACTGAACGCGCTGCGTTTCGAAATCCTTGAGGTATCTGACTACCGTATTGAGCTGGTGGGTATTACCAAGGTGAAGCCAGACTACGAACAACGTTAATAATGATTCAGGCCGGAGGGTTCTCCTCCGGCC
>JBAQHZ010000506.1:0-19638 GCA_049288585.1 Chania sp. | reverse complement strand
TTGGACTATATTGCGTTGTCGCGTTTGTATCACAGCGTGATGCTGTATAACGTGCGTATTATGGGGCCGCTGAAGGAAAATACTGCCCGCCGTTTTCTGGCTCTGGTGGATGAGTTCTACGAGCGTCATGTCAAACTGGTGATTACCGCAGAGGCATCGATGTTCGAGATTTATCAGGGCGAGCGGCTGAAGTTTGAATTCCAGCGCTGCCTGTCGCGGTTGCAGGAGATGCAGAGTGAAGAGTATCTGAAGCTGCCGCACTTGCCATAAATACCTTGCCAGTAACAACCCGTTACTGGCAAGGTTTCTGGTGTAAATCCATCCTCACCGCAAAAACTGTTCGACCTTTGTGGGGGACTTCTCTATAATCCTGCGACCCCACGTTACAACAAAGTTTTTTTCCCAAAAACTTTATAGTGCCGGCAATGGCTATTCGAAGGGGTAGGTTTGCTGGACTTGATGGTCGTGTGAGCCTCAGCTGTTTTCGAGCGTTTGGGTGTTCACCAACGTGTAACTAATTATTGGGTAAGCTTTTAATGAAAACTTTTACAGCTAAACCAGAAACCGTAAAACGCGACTGGTATGTTGTTGATGCAGACGGTAAAACTTTAGGCCGCCTTGCGACTGAACTGGCTCGTCGTCTGCGCGGCAAGCATAAAGCGGAATACACTCCGCACGTTGATACCGGTGACTACATCATCGTTCTGAATGCAGAAAAAGTTGCTGTAACCGGCAACAAGCGTACAGACAAGATGTATTACCATCACACCGGCCACATCGGTGGTATCAAAGAAGCGACCTTTGAAGAGATGATTGCTCGCCGTCCTGAGCGTGTGATTGAAATCGCGGTTAAAGGCATGCTGCCGAAGGGCCCGCTGGGTCGTGCAATGTACCGTAAACTGAAAGTTTACGCGGGCACTGAGCACAATCACGCGGCACAGCAACCGCAAGTTCTTGACATCTAATCGGGATTATAGGCAATGGCTGAAAATCAATACTACGGCACTGGTCGCCGCAAAAGCTCCGCCGCTCGCGTCTTCATCAAGCCGGGCAGTGGTAACATCATTATTAACCAGCGCAGCCTGGAACAGTACTTCGGTCGTGAAACTGCCCGCATGGTAGTTCGTCAGCCGCTGGAACTGGTCGACATGGTTGGTAAATTTGACCTGTACATCACCGTTAAAGGTGGTGGTATCTCTGGTCAAGCTGGTGCTATCCGTCACGGTATCACCCGTGCACTGATGGAATATGATGAGACTCTGCGTGGCGAACTGCGTAAAGCAGGCTTCGTTACTCGTGATGCTCGTCAGGTTGAACGTAAGAAAGTCGGCCTGCGTAAAGCACGTCGTCGTCCGCAGTTCTCCAAGCGTTAATTCTTGCTGCTTCGGCAGTGCGATTTGCGCGAAAAACCCGGTGCTTCGCCGGGTTTTTTTATGCCTGAAATTCCTTGAAACTTCATGAAAATTTGCAACTCGCTTGACAATTCAACATGAAATCGCCGTATAGTCCCCACAAAACAGTCAAAATCTGGTAGACTATCACCCACTTTTGCGCCTGTTCGCCGTGCAGTTGCCGTCAGTCTACCTCCGAGGCCCGTTTCTCGATCCAGGTTTATCTGCGAGCTGCTGGCTTGCGGTCAAGAATATTCAGGATAGCAGCCTGATAGACCCAATAGATTTCAAATTGCCGCAGGGTAGTATTTGAAAGACGAAGGGAAGTTGGCTATTCGCAGTATTTTCTAGATAAAACTTGGAGGTTTTCATGGCTGTCGCTGCCAACAAACGTTCGGTAATGACGCTGTTTTCTGGCCCGACCGACATCTTTAGCCATCAAGTACGTATCGTACTGGCGGAAAAAGGTGTCAGCGTCGAGATCGAGCAGGTTGAACCGGATAACCTGCCACAAGATCTGATTGACCTCAATCCTTACCAGACGGTACCTACGCTGGTCGATCGCGAACTGACGCTGTATGAATCCCGCATCATCATGGAATACCTTGATGAGCGTTTCCCGCACCCGCCGTTGATGCCGGTTTACCCGGTTGCTCGTGGTGAAAGCCGCCTGATGATGCTGCGTATCGAGAAAAACTGGTACTCGCTGATGTACAAAATCGAGCAGAGCAACGCTCAGGAAGCAGAGTCAGCACGTCGTCAACTGCGTGAAGAACTGTTGGCGATCGCGCCAATCTTCGGCCAGACGCCGTATTTCATGAGCGAAGAATTCAGCCTGGTGGATTGCTACCTGGCACCGTTGCTGTGGCGTTTGCCACAACTGGGTATTGAATTGAGCGGTACCGGCTCCAAAGAACTGAAAGGCTACATGACCCGTGTGTTCGAGCGTGATGCATTCCTGGCCTCCCTGACCGAAGCCGAGCGCGAAATGCGCCTGCAGACTCGGGGCTAAGCGTCATGGATATGTCTCAGATGACCCCGCGCCGTCCTTATCTGTTGCGGGCATTCTATGACTGGCTGCTGGATAATCAGCTCACCCCGCATTTGGTGGTGGATGTTATGCGCCCTGATGTTCAGGTGCCGATGGAGTTTGCCCGTGACGGCCAGATCGTTCTGAACATCGCGCCGCGTGCCGTTGGTAACCTGCAACTGGGTGATAGTGACGTGAGTTTCAGCGCCCGTTTTGGCGGTGTACCACGTCAGGTGTTGGTGCCAATGGCAGCCGTGCTGGCGATCTACGCACGCGAAAACGGTGCTGGCACCATGTTCGAACCTGAAGCCGCCTATGAAGCGGAAGGGACTTTCGAAGGCCTTGAGAATCAAACCAGCCCTGCAGAGCATCTGATGTCAGTGATCGACGGCGATCGTCAGGACAACCATGATGATCATGGCCCTGATGATGAACCACCACAGCCGCCACGCGGTGCTCGCCCGGCGTTGCGCGTCGTGAAGTAATCGCGGCAAGCAGGATAAAAAGGTACAGCATGCTGTACCTTTTTTGTTGCCCACAGATCTTCGGAGAGGGACTCACGTCAAAACTTCGCCCCTTCATTCTCCGCCAGACTATACCCAAATAATTCGAGTTGCTTGTAGGCGGCAACTGAGCGAAGCCCCAGGAGCTTACTCAGGTAAGTGACTGGGGTGAACGAAGGCAGCCAACACCCAAGCAACTTGAAGTATGACGGGTATATTAGGAAGAACATATAAAAACAGGTAATTACATAATTAAAATTACGGTCTCCGAAGGTAAAGTGCCCGAAAACGCTGTATTAATAACCTTGTATTTACCATTGGTATTTCATCAGGGTTAATTTTTATGAAATTTTTTTTAAAAATTTTTTTTAGTGAATTGTTTTTGTCTTTTATTTATTTTCATTGTTTTAATTTCTTTTGTTTCTTTGTTGTTAATTTTTACAATGATTTCATCTCTCTAATGCCTTTTTTATATCATATAAAACAAAATATCATCTTCTCAGTTTCAGAGATCAATCCTATAGTGCGTTCGAATTAAATTTTGGCGTTGAAAATAACCTATTAATTCAAGGGTTATTTTATTGATGAGTCGATTTCAAATAATCATTTTAATAATGGTTATTTGAACAAAACTCAAAAGTAAACGAGAGAGACGTTTCCTAATGGAAAGGGCGTCGTATTCATTTTAAAAAGGAAAGTAAGTAATGAATAAAATTATTTTATCTACTATTGCTGCCGCAGTTCTGTCTACCAGCATGGCTCATGCGGCTACTGGGGTACAAAAAGAGATTACTATTGTTGCCAATATCAACGATGCCATCTTTGTTTCCAAGCCTGATGGTAGCACTTGGTATGACAAAGAAGAGTTGTTCGCCAAGGACTATACCCAGACTTCGTTTGCCTCTAACGATCTGCCAGTGCGTGTCTATACCACTGATAATGAAGTGAACGTTTCTCTGGTGCAGAACCCAGTTATTGCACGTACTGATGGTGCACAGTTGTCTAATGTCGCAGTCAGCTTTGCAGGTAAACCAGTGGTTCAGGGGACTCCACTGAAAGTGATGCAGACCACCGTAGCTCCGGGCGGTTATGACAACACCTATACCTTGCAAGTGACCGCTGGCGCACCGACCAACATCGGTTCTGCTCCAGGTGCCACGACTAACGGTTCATACCAGGGCGATCTGGTTATGATGTTCGAACCAAAGCCGTAATATCATACTGAAATACGTTTATTAATGATTTTCACATGATGAATAATAGGGTTATTATTTGTAACCCTATTATTTTAATGATTTATACCCTAAATGATTCGAGTTACAGTCATATCCATAAAATTTGGAATGTGGCGGGTATAGGATGCGGGGTATTTAGTTAGAGTAGATTGACGATATAACTCATTACATGGCAGGAATGTTGAGTGAACCCACATTTAAGTGACTTATTAATTGTTGTGTAATTACGCCAATCAATAAGTCATTGACTCTATATGGAATATAAGATGGGCAGAGTTATCCCGGGATGGGCGACAGGTTTATTATTATTGACACCGTCAGCAGCCACCTTTGCTGATGGGCTCCAGATCGAATATCAGGTACCCGCAGGTTTTTCCGAGACTGAACAGGATTCCTCCATGCAGTTTCTGGCTACCCTCGACAGTAAACCTTTGCCGGGGCCCGTTAGCTGGTCGGCCAAAATGAATCGTCTCTCTTTTGACGAGGTGCTCTATCGTCAGAATGGTATCTCAACCGAGCAGATCGATCTGCTCAACAAGGTACTGACTAGCATCCCTTATGCCGTCTGCCCGAATGGCTGTGACTATACCGTCAATGGTCAGACTGTATCGCTGGACAAGGTTAAGCAGTCGTTGACTATCACTGATGGTAAGCAACGTTACGTACAGCCCCAGACCATGATGGGATTTATCCACAATCAGTCGCTGGATGTCCGCGTCGCTTCCAATGAGTACCAGGCTGTGTCTGCCTACGGTCAGGGTTATCTTGGCCTGCCTGCGCAGAGCTATGGCTATCTCAACTGGTACTACAACGAGAGTAAGAATTTTGATAACCGGACTACCGACCAGGGGGTAAGTACTTGGTATCTGCAGAAAAACTTTGCGACTACCTATCTGCGCAGTGGTCGTCAGGACAGCCGAGACAGCGCTGCGGGTAGCGTCAGCACCTCGCTCAACCCGAGTTTTGATCAGTTTGTCACTTTGGGGAGCCAGGATAATCTCCGGCGCGATAACCAGTCGGCCGGCAAGATGGTGCTTTTCGCTACCGCCGATGGTGACTATGAATTCTACCGCGATGGCCGTCTTATCCGTCGTCTGCCTGCGGTTATTGGCCGTAATGAGATCGACTATAACCAGTTGCCCGGTGGTTTTTACAGTGTCGAAGTTCGGCTGGTCAATCGCGGTGGTCAGGTGGTCAGTACCGAAACTCAACAGATTGCCAACATTAACTACGGTGGTAACAGCGGCTGGTACCTCACGTTGGGTAAAGAACTCGACACCGAGAGAAACCTCCTCAGCGCCGGGGTCAGCTTCCAGACCAACTGGTTTGCCGCCAGCAGTGCCTTGCTGAAAGGGGCAGGTAAGGCTTGGGCAATGGAACATAACATTACCCGGCCGACACAAGTGGCTAATGTGGACATTACCCCTACCGTCGGTGTGATGGCTGGCGAAAAACGTGTTGGCGGCTATGCCAGTCTGAGTGCAGGTAGCCAGTTACTGGGTTATCTGACGGCATCGAAGTATCAAAATACAGCGGTATCTGACTTCTACCCGGCTAACAACAGCATAGCGTTTGGTTACAGCCGCCAGTTTGGCCCTACTCGTCTGGGTTACAACTACAGTCGTTATGACCGCAGCGAACGCCATCAACTGCAAAGCTCATGGGACTGGCGAGGCAATGGTGTCTGGGCAGTGATTTCAGCCGGGGTGCAAAAAGGCGGATTCAACGACAGTAATAACAATTACGGGTTGTATCTGAACACAACACTCATGCTTGACCGTAGTGCCGGCACGCTGAACGCTGCCTATAGTGACGGTAAGCTCCACACTGGCGGCAGCTATACCCGTGAGTTCGAAGACAGCACCGGTACCACCTATGCCGGTGTGGATTTCAGTGAAGTCGGCCGCACCAATGCGGTTGGCCTCAACGCCCGCCGCAGCGGTACACGAGGGGATGCATCTCTGCGTGCCGGTGTGGACGATCATATTACCAGCGGTAGCTTCAACTATAACGGCATGCTTGCCGCCAGCCGCGATGGGATTGCCCTCGGCCGAACCAGCCCGAGTGGCGCAGCCATGTTGGTCACCACCCCCAAACTGGGGGATGCCAAATATGGCTTCAAGGTTGAAGGCAACCCGGTGGGTGAGGGGAGCACCTACGCGGTGCCATTGGCCAGCTATCAGGACGTGACTTTCGCCAGAGCTCAGGCGGTGGATGCCAATGTTGACATGAATATTCGTCTGCCAGCCAACGTCGTACGTGCCCATCCGGGGCAGGTGTATCCGGTAAGGGCAGAAGTGGATATGAACCTGTTGTACAACGGTTTCCTGGTTGATAGCAACGGTGCGCCGGTTAGCGGTGTCTTGCTGGAAACCGGTGATACGGTTTACCCAAATGGCCTGTTCTCAGTGGCTTCTTCCATGCTGCTCAAGGAGGTCACTGTTACCGGTAAACAAGGGCGTTATCGCTGTGACCTGAGTCAGCCCAAAGACAAACGATATCTCTGCGTTGCTGGCTGATACTGGGAACGGCAAGCGATTTAACCTACTGGATATAGTGAATACAGGTGAGAAGGGCCATGAAATCAATAATGAGTACATTACGCATTGCCATAACGTTGGGCCTTCTGGCCCTGAGTGGTGTAACCCAGGCCGACGGCCAGTTAATGGTGATGCCTGCTCGCAGCACTGTCGAAGGTGTACTGAGCCGCACCGTACAGGTCAGCAATCTGGGCGATAAGCCGCTGTATTTGAAGATTGACCTGCAACGAGTTGAAAACCCAGGTGAAGCTCCAGAGCGCAAAACTGCGATAGGCGATATTACCGTGCCTGAAATGATGGCCAACCCGGCGAAGCTGACGCTGGGACCTGGACAGAAGCGCGATATCAGCTTGGTGGCGCTGAAAGCCCCGGCTAAAGAAACGCTTTACCGTCTGTATATCGTGCCAGTTTCCAGCATCAAAGTGGTTGGGGATGAGCGCAAGGACAAAATTAGTGCACCGCTTACCTTTGGAGTGGCTTATGGTGTGCTGGTCCATCATCTACCGCCTTCAGGGGCGCAGACCCGTGGCTGGAACCACCAATGCACAGCAGGCAAGCTGCAAATAACCGCCACCGGGAATGTGCATGCGCAGTTCAGCCAGTTACAGAGCACACCACCGGGCGCTATCTCTGCAGAACAGAAAGTGTTCCCTGGAATGCCGCTGGTGTTTGCGGTGAAAACTCTGAAAGGAAATGCTGATGGTCAGCCTTTTGATGTGCGTTGTCCGTAAAGCCACCATTGGATTGCTACTGTTTGCGTTCCCTTGGGGAACTGCACTGGCGCTGATAGATATTAGCCCCAAAGTGTTGGAAATAGAGGGGGATTCGTTGCCAGTAACGGTAATAAATACGGGGGATACGGTGGAGTTTGTAGAAATAAAATTGTATCAGCTCGAAAACCCCGGTGAACCTCCAGAGCAAGAGCAACTGATCCCTCTCGGGCTGGTAAAAGAGCCCTATCTGTATGCGGCGCCGTTCAAGCTCTCTTTGGGGCCGCGCCAGCAAAAGCGGATCCAGTTGACTGTGCTGAAACAGCCTGAAAAAGAGAAGGTATACCGTTTGTCTGTGCTGCCACAGCGACAGGTCAATATTACCGGTACTAACAGCAATGTCATGTTGGTTGGGCTGGGCTATATGGGGCTTATACGTCAGTTGCCATCAAATAAGACCCAGACCTGGCAGCATCGCTGCAATGCTGCAGGCCTGCTATTGGAGGCCACCGGCACGGTACGGCTTGAATTCAACGACTTGGTGCTGAGTGGCAAGGCGGTAGATGATTTTAACGTCTACCCGGGAACACCACGGCAGATTGTGGGAAAAGTATTGAGTGGCAAGGCGCAAGGTAAAGATTTTACGTTGCAATGTAATGGATAGCAGATAACAACAAGGATCACACAATGAAGATGTGGAAGCAAATCACAGGCGCAATGTTGTTACTGCATGGGATCGTGGCTAGCGCAGCGGATATTCCATTAGGTGGAGTGCCAGTGAGTGTCATGTTGACCAATCTGCCGAAAATCACGGTAGCGAAGCCAGGCGGCGGTTGGTATGACATTTTGACGCTGAGCAACAGTGGTGGTAGCGATGTGGCAGTTTATCGTGCTCAGGTTCCGGTCGAGGTTGAAATTCGTAATGAACGTAACTTTATGGTGTCACTCACTGAACCGTTAGTACTCACGCATGAAACAGATACTTCGCTGACGTTTACCACGGAGAATGTGTCATTTGGCAACAGTAGCACAACGCTACAGCCACTAAGTACCACGCCGATTGATTTCAGTAACCCGCCAATGACGGGTGATATATCTACCGGCGACTACTTGTTATCGATATCTGGGCGGCAACCCAGTGGGGTGTTGGGTAATATCTCCGGTAATTATCAGGGGAAACTGGTGCTGCTGTTCGAAGTGAAAGTATGAATTACCTAATAGAAATAAGTGCGGGATGCCGTTATCTGAGAGTTTTGAATAATGTCCATCGCTACGCCATATTAACGTCCGCTACGAAACCATAATGGAACAGTAAGCATGAAAATAACCACCTCAAAACTGTCCCGATTGATAACGGGCTGTTTGTTGGTGCTGGCGACTCCGGTGCTGGCAGATACATACGAGACCAGATTCAGTAATTGTGATGTTGTCAATATTGGCCCTGAGCGCTGGAGAGCAACCTTTACTTTAAATATCAGATTCCAAAGTAGTGCGATTGCAAACACGACAGACAATACTTTTACGGTATGGATGCCGCAGTTAAACCCAATCACCGGTCTGCCCAAGTTTCTGTATGCCGATCGAGTCCTCAACCCCGGATGGAGCCGCAATAGTGTGGTGGCTCCTAATGGAGTGAACGCCTTCGTTGGCGCGTCTCTTATCGAATATACCAGCAACTGGGTTGGCGGCTCGGCAGTGATAGTGAACTCCGGTAATTTTTCTATCGAGTTTAGTACCTCTGGGTTAAATGCCTACCCTGCTATATTTATGAGATATAAAAATCTTATTAATGGCGCTGGAAATTCATCTGTACCCATGTTTATTCTGCCAGGTTTATCGGGGGTTTGCTATTCTAACTCGATACCTCCTGATGTAGTCATACCACCAATAGATGAGTTGGTTCCACCAGAGCCAGAATTTAACCTGAAGTCTGCGGTTTGGGAGTTAAATCCAGTCGATGTGGGTAATTTGCCTGATGTTGCCGCAGTGGGTAATGGATATGAGGCTACCATTAAAAATGTGGGTAACAATAATTTATGTTTATCCTATGTCACCGCCGGCATTAAAAATAAAACTTACGCGCTGAGCGTCACAAACGGCAGCAGTAATTACAGTGGTCGCAACCTATTTGCCATGAGTGGTAGTGCAGGCAGTCAATTACCTTATAATCTTCAATTGATCAGCAATGATGGTGCAACAAGCAAAAACTTTGATTTTCCAATAAGTACCGCCAAGTACATTTCATTATCGCAACTTGCCAGTAGTGTAGATAAGAGAAGTGAGATGTGCTGGACGCCGAAAGTGAATTTATTTAAAACCGATGTGACAAAAGAGGGTATGCACTCGGATGCGATAAATTTCATTATCACTCCAAAGGCATAGGTTGCTAATTTTGATTGAGGTGTGTTAATGGGGGGAGGCGGGTGAGTTGTTATACCCGTCACACTTAAAGTTGTAGCTGCGTTGGCTTTGTTATTTGGCCCATCCGTGGGCCTGGCCAAGCAGCGTTCAAATCTGCTCCCTGTTCACCTCAGTCGGGGCCAGCATGCTGCTGGCCCCTCAGGATAATGCAGCGCAATTGATCACACTTCGAGATAGCTCATAATGCCTTCTGCGGCTTTACGCCCTTCGGCAATCGCGGTCACCACCAGATCAGAACCGCGCACCGCATCGCCACCGGCGAAGATCTTCGGATTACTGGTCTGGAAGGCGTTATCGATACTTTCTGGTGCCACAATCCGGCCCTGCCTGTCGAGCTGTACGTCGTGCGCTGCCAGCCAGTCCATTTTGTGTGGGCGGAAACCAAACGCCATCACCACTGCATCGGCGTCGAGTACGTGTTCTGAACCTGCGACCTGCTCAGCAACCTGGCGGCCATTGGCATCCGGGGCACCCAACTGAGTACGAACCATCTTCACGCCAGCCACGCGGCCCGCGCTGTTCAGTTCAATGCTCAGCGGTTGCAGGTTGAATTTGAACTCTACTCCTTCTTCACGCGCATTCTTCACTTCGCGTTTGGAACCCGGCATGTTGACTTCATCACGGCGATAGGCACAGGTTACCTGCGTTGCGCCTTGGCGGATGGAGGTACGCACGCAGTCCATCGCGGTATCACCACCGCCAAGCACCACTACGCGTTTACCTTCCATGCTGACATAAGGCTCGTGCTGCGTAGCGTCATAACCCATCAGCTGTTTGGTATTGGCGATCAGGAATGGCAGAGCATCGTAAACGCCCGGAGCCTCTTCGTTCTCCAACCCGCCGCGCATCGACTGGTAAGTACCCACGCCAAGGAATACCGCATCGTATTCGCTTAACAGCGCATCCATGGTGATGTCTTTACCGATTTCGGTATTGAGCTGGAACTCGATACCCATCTCGCTGAAGATCTCGCGGCGTTTGATCATCACCTCTTTCTCCAGCTTGAAGGCCGGAATACCGAAGGTCAGTAGGCCGCCGATTTCAGGATGGCGATCGTAAACCACCGCTTTGACCCCGTTACGGGTCAGCACGTCGGCACAGGCCAAACCCGCAGGGCCAGCACCGATCACCGCCACGCGTTTGCCGGTGGGCTGCACGTGTGACATATCCGGCTTCCAGCCCATTTCGATGGCTTTATCGCTGATATAGCGCTCGATATTGCCGATGGTGACCGCACCGAACTCATCATTCAGGGTACAGGAACCTTCACACAGGCGATCCTGTGGGCAGACGCGGCCGCAGACTTCCGGCAGGCTGTTAGTCTGGTGCGCCAGATCGGCGGCTTCCATAATACGGCCTTCGTTCGCCAGCTTCAGCCAGTTCGGAATGTAGTTGTGTACCGGGCATTTCCATTCGCAATACGGGTTGCCGCAAGACAGGCAGCGATCGGCCTGCGCTTTCGCCTGGGTTTCCGAAAACGGCTCGTAAATCTCTACAAACTCAATTTTACGGATCTTCAGCGGTTTCTTTGGTGGATCAACACGCTGCAGGTCGATAAATTGATAAACATTCTGACTCATTTCATGACCTCTTACTGTGCCTGAACCCGCAGCTCGGCGGCGCTTCGACTACGGTGACCCAACAATGCTTTAACATCACTGGACTTCGGCTTGACCAGAGCAAACTTCGGTGCCCATTCCGGCCAGTTGGCCAGGATCTCTTCGGCGCGCGATGAACCGGTAGCCTGCACGTGCTCGGTAATCAAACCACGCAGGTGCTCTTCGTGGATCGCCAGTTGGTCGACGTCTAACACTTCCACCAGTTCTGGGTTGACGCGTTTACGGAACTCGCCGTCTTCATCCAGCACATAGGCGAAACCACCGGTCATGCCTGCACCAAAGTTGATGCCGGTTTTGCCCAGCACGCAGACGATACCGCCGGTCATGTATTCACAACCGTTATCACCAATCCCTTCAACCACGGTAATGGCACCGGAGTTACGCACCGCGAAACGCTCACCAGCGCGGCCAGCGGCGAACAGCTTGCCACCGGTTGCGCCATACAGGCAGGTGTTACCCACGATGCTGGCTTCATGGCTGCGGAAGGCAGAGCCCACCGGAGGGCGCACGGCGATGCGGCCACCGGCCATGCCTTTACCCACATAGTCGTTGGCATCTCCGGTCAGGGTCAGTTCAACCCCGCCGGCATTCCATACGCCGAAGCTTTGGCCTGCGGTACCGGAGAAGTGCGCCTTGATCGGATCGGCAGCCATGCCCTGATCGCCGTGCAGAGTCGCAATCGCACCCGATAAGGTCGCCCCGACGGAACGGTCGGTATTGCGGATATCGAAGTAGAAGGTCTTGCTCTGCTTGGCTTCCACATGCGGTTTTGCCTGCGTCATCAGTTCTTTGTTCAGCAAGCCCTGATCGAACGGTGGGTTGCTGCTTTCGGTGCAGTGCAGAGCTTTGCCCGCGTGTGGCGTAGCGGTTTTCAGCAACGGCGACAGATCCAGTTTGTTCTGCTTGGCAGAGATCCCAGGAAGTGAAGTCAGGAACTCGGTACGGCCAATCAGATCGACCAGTTGGCTGACGCCCAACTCTGCCATGATTTCGCGGGTTTCCCGGGCGATAAAGTGGAAGTAGTTAACCACGCGATCCGGCAAACCGTGATAGTGATCGCGGCGCAGTTTTTCGTCTTGCGTTGCAACGCCGGTGGCACAGTTGTTGAGATGGCAGATACGCAGGTATTTACAACCCAGCGCTACCATCGGGCCCGTACCGAAGCCAAAGCTTTCTGCACCGAGGATCGCCGCTTTAACAATGTCGACGCCGGTTTTCAGGCCGCCATCCACTTGCAGGCGGATTTTGTGGCGTAAACCGTTGGCCACCAGCGCCTGCTGGGTTTCCACCAGGCCCAGTTCCCACGGGCAACCGGCGTATTTCACCGAAGACAGCGGGCTGGCACCGGTACCGCCATCGTAACCGGCAATGGTGATCAGATCGGCATAGGCTTTCGCCACGCCGGTCGCGATGGTGCCTACGCCCGGCTCGGAAACCAGTTTCACCGAAATCATCGCCTTCGGGTTCACCTGTTTCAGGTCGAAAATCAGCTGTGCCAAATCTTCGATTGAATAGATATCGTGGTGCGGCGGTGGCGAAATCAGGGTCACGCCTGGCACCGAATAACGCAGTTTGGCGATATACGGTGTGACTTTATCCCCTGGTAACTGGCCACCTTCACCCGGCTTGGCACCCTGGGCGACCTTAATCTGGATCACGTCGGCGTTAACCAGGTAAGCCGGGGTCACGCCAAAGCGGCCAGAAGCCACCTGCTTGATACGGGAGACTTTGTTGGTGCCGTAACGCGCTGGGTCTTCACCGCCTTCGCCGGAGTTGGAGAAGCCGCCAAGGCTGTTCATGGCGATCGCCAGCGATTCATGCGCTTCCGGGCTCAGCGCCCCGATGGACATGGCTGCTGTATCGAAGCGGGTAAACAGTGACTCTGCGGGTTCAACCTGATCGACCGGGATCGGCGTCCCTTGTGGTTTGATCGCCAGCAGATCGCGCAGCGTGGCGATTGGGCGCTCATTCACCAGCTTGGCATAAGCCTGATAATCGCTGTATTCGCCGCTGTGCACCGCTTTTTGCAGCGTGTTCACCACGTCCGGGTTGTAAGCATGATATTCGCCGCCGTGAACGAACTTCAGCAGACCACCCTGTTCCAGCGGTTTGCGTTTCAGCCAGGCGCGCTTGCTTAGATTCTGCAGATCCTGCTGGAAGTCGCTGAAGTTGGCACCGCCAATGCGGCTGACCACGCCCTGGAAACACAGATCGGAAAGCTCACGATGCAAGCCGACGGCTTCAAACAGTTTCGAACAACGGTAAGAGGCGATAGTAGAGATGCCCATTTTGGACATGATCTTGTACAGCCCTTTATTGATACCGTTACGGTAGTTCAGCATCACTTCACGGTATTGCTTGTCGATCGCGTGGCTATCCACTAATTTGGCCAGAGTTTCGTAGGCCAGATACGGATAGACAGCGGTAGCACCAAAGCCCAACAGCACGGCAAAGTGGTGTGGATCGCGTGCGCTTGCGGTTTCAACGATGATGTTGGCGTCGCAGCGCAGGTTTTTTTCTACCAGACGGGTCTGGATCGCACCCACGGCCATCGGCGCTGGTACCGGCAGGCGTTGATTGCTGATGGCGCGATCGGATAACACCAGCAGTACCGCGCCGTCACGGACTTTACGTTCTGCTTCATCGCACAGGGTACGGACCATCTGCTCCAGATCCTGTTCGGCGGGATCGAAGGTCAGATCGAGCGTATCGGCGCGATAATACTCGCCTTCCAGCGTGGTGAGCTGTTTGAAATCCGAGTACAGCAGGATCGGCGATTTAAAGCTCAGGCGGTGTGCCTGGCCTTCGGCTTCGCAGAATACGTTCATCTCGCGGCCGATACTGGTGGCCAGAGACATCACGTGCGCTTCACGCAGCGGGTCGATCGGCGGGTTGGTGACTTGCGCAAACTGCTGGCGGAAGTAGTCATAAATGATACGTGGGCGGCTGGAAAGCACGGCAAACGGGGTGTCGTCACCCATTGATCCGGTTGCTTCCTGGCCAATCTCACCCAGCACGCGAATCACCTGATCAAGCTCTTCGCTGCTGTAGCCGAACTGTTTCTGGTAAGTTTCGAGCGTGGCGTCATCCAGTTCGCGTTTACCCACCTGATCATCCGGCAGATCTTCAAACGGCACCAGGCGCTTAACGTTTTTCTCCATCCACTCTTTATACGGATGGCGGCTTTTCAGATCGTTATCGGTTTCGGCGGAGTGCAGGATCTTACCGCTGCGGGTATCGATCACCATCAGTTCACCCGGCCCAACGCGGCCTTTTTCCACCACTTCATCGGGCTGATAATCCCAGATGCCGACTTCCGAGGCACAGGTGATCAGCTTGTCTTTGGTAATCACGTAGCGCGCTGGACGCAGCCCGTTACGATCCAGGCTACAGGCGGCGTAGCGGCCGTCGGACATCACGATGCCCGCCGGGCCGTCCCACGGCTCCATGTGCATCGAGTTGAAGTCAAAGAACGCGCGCAGATCGGTGTCCATATCCGGGTTGTTCTGCCAGGCCGGTGGCACCAGCAGGCGCATGGCGCGGATCAAGTCCATCCCGCCCGCCAGCAGCAGCTCCAACATGTTGTCCAGCGAACTGGAGTCGGAGCCGGTTTCGTTAACGAAAGGCGCGGCGGAATGCAGGTCCGGGATCAGCGGCGTCTGGAATTTATAAGTACGGGCGCGTGCCCACTGGCGGTTACCGGTGATGGTGTTGATCTCGCCGTTGTGCGCCAGATAGCGAAACGGTTGCGCCAATGGCCAGCGCGGCACGGTATTGGTGGAGAAACGCTGGTGGAACAGGCAGATGGAGGATTCCAAACGCAGATCGGCCAGATCGAGATAAAAACGTGGCAGATCAGCAGGCATACACAGGCCTTTGTAGATCGTCACCAGGTTGGAGAAACTGCACACATAGAAGCTGTCGTCCTGGACGCGCTTCTCGATACGGCGGCGCGCTATAAACAGGCGGCGTTCCATATCACGCGGACGCCAGCCCGCAGGGGCGTTCACGAAAATCTGTTCAATACGCGGCAGGGAAGAGAGGGCGATTTCACCCAGCACATCCGGGTTGGTGGGAACTTCGCGCCAGCCGACAATCGACAGCGTTTCGTTTTGCAGTTCTTCTTCCACAATGCGGCGGCTGGCGCGGGCTTCCTCTTCGTTGGTGCTGAGGAACATCATGCCAACCGCGTAGTTCTTGGCTAAACGCCAGCCGCGCTCTTCCGCCACCATGCGGAAAAAGCGATCGGGTTTTTGCAATAACAGGCCACAACCATCGCCAGTCTTGCCGTCAGCAAGGATTGCGCCACGGTGCTGCATGCGGGCCAGTGCGTGAATAGCCGTTCGCACTACCTTGTGGCTAGGTTCGCCTTCTATGTGGGCGATCAGGCCGAAACCACAGTTGTCCCTCTCTTGGGATTTGTCGTACAACATATCAGTGAACCTCCCCAGGCTCTGCGTGACTCTCACAACCACCCACGAGTGGGCTTCCTGGCTTCAGGCGGAAGTCCGAACGGCGAGGTGAATAGCGCCGAACTGCTTTTCCGCCCTCCATCAATGGCCTCTCGTGACGGTTTTCACAAGTGGTAAATGACTTGTTTTAAGAGGGAGTCTTAAAATACTGCATAAATATGACGAGACGTTTGCCCGTCCAGAAAGCTTCCAGCGGACTTCCAACTTATACGAGAAAGAATACGCAGGTCAAATATGTGCTTAATAGCGTTTTCTGATGGATAAATCGTGCTTATTTTTATGAAAAATAAGCTTTTTTAGGCGTTTTGCTCGTTGTGTGGCGGTAAGGGAAAGGCTAGGAAAATGTGAGCTGTCTCACTATGGTGCACGGCCTGAATCTCTGCACCATGCTAGTGCTGGAGCTAATATCAGAATTTTATTCTGCCAAGTATTTATTTATTGTTGGTTATAACTATTTTTCATCACTTTGTCATAAAGACGTTAATCAGTGTGCGCAAATTAGAAAAATTCATCGTGATGAAAGTGATTTTATTTGCATTAATAGTGAATAGTTATGTCTAGAGCGGCCTTTGGAGAAAAGCGTTGATCTCTGTCATCGCGGGAAAAGCCACTTTTGATTAGCATCACGGGCTTTGAACACAGAGAAACACCAGAATTATGCAGTTGCCGCAATTAGTCAACATGTTTGGCAGCGATCTTCAGCGCCGCTATGGCGAAAAGATCCACAAACTCACGCTGCATGGCGGGTTTAGCTGCCCGAATCGTGACGGTACGCTCGGCCTTGGTGGCTGCACTTTTTGCAATGTGGCGTCGTTCGCCGATGAACAGATGCAGCAACAGAGCATCGCTGAACAGTTGGCCGCGCAGGCACGCAAGGTCAACCGGGCAAAACGCTATCTGGCCTACTTCCAGGCCTATACCAGTACTTATGCTGAAGTGGAATTGCTGGCCAACATGTATCGGCAGGCATTGTTGCAGGCACAAATGGTCGGCATCTGCGTGGGCACCCGCCCAGACTGTGTACCCGATGCGGCGCTTGATTTACTGGCGGGTTATCGTGAACAAGGGTTTGAAGTGTGGCTGGAGCTCGGGCTGCAAACGGCACACGATAAAACGCTAAAGCGCATCAACCGTGGCCATAATTTCTCCTGTTATCAACAGACCGCGCGGCGGGCGCGTGAGCGCGGCCTGAAGGTCTGTAGCCACTTAATCGTTGGCCTGCCGGGGGAAACCCAGGCAGAACATCTGGCAACGCTTCAGGCGGTAGTTGAGAGTGGTGTGGACGGCATCAAGCTGCACCCGCTGCATATCGTCACCGGTAGCATCATGGCGCGAGCCTGGCAGGCGGGCCGTTTACCGGCGCTGGCGTTGGACGATTACGCCGCCAGCGCCGGTGAAATGATCCGCCATACGCCAAAAGAGATCGTCTATCACCGCATTTCTGCCAGCGCACGTCGGCCAACGCTGCTGGCACCATTATGGTGCGAAAACCGCTGGAATGGCATGCAGGCGGTCGGTGGTTATCTGCAATGTCGCGGCGGCCAAGGCAGTGCTCTTGATGTTTCGCATCACTACTCTCTTTAAAAACCATCCTGTTAGTTTGGGTTTGTAATCATTCCCACACTTCCCATCAAGGTTTCTTATCTCACTGAGGTTTTACGGTATGATTTAAATGATTATGTCTGATGGGAATGGCTCATGAAGCAAATCCGGGTGTTAGCCCAGTACTACGTTGATTTAATGGTAAAGCTTGGCCTGGTGCGCTTTTCGCTGTTGCTGGCTTCTGCGCTGGTGGTGCTGGCGATGGTGGTGCAGATGGCGGTCACCATGCTGCTGCGTGGTCAGGTGGAAAGTATCGATGTGGTGCGCTCCATCTTCTTTGGCCTGCTGATTACGCCGTGGGCGGTCTACTTTCTTTCGGTGGTGGTTGAACAGTTGGAGGAGTCGCGCCAGCGCCTGGCACGGCTGGTGGATAAGCTTGAGGAGATGCGCTATCGCGATCTCGCGTTGAATCAGCAGATGAAAGAGAACATCACCCAGCTTAATCAGGAAATTGCCGAGCGCATCAAGGCGGAAGAAGGCCGCCAGCAGGTGATGGACAAGCTGACCGAAGAAATGGAGCAGCGCGAGCGCGCGCAGGTCGAACTCGGCCAGCAATCGGTGCTGTTGCGCTCTTTCCTCGATGCCTCACCGGATTTGGTCTATTACCGTAACGAAGACAAAGAGTTCTCCGGCTGCAACCGGGCCATGGAACTGCTGACCGGCAAAAGTGAAAAGCAGCTGATTGGCCTGACACCGTTTGATGTTTACAGCCAGGATGTCGCCGAGAAAGTTATCGAAACCGATGAAAAAGTGTTCCGCCACAACGTTTCTCTCACCTACGAGCAGTGGCTGGTGTACCCGGACGGGCGCAAAGCCTGTTTTGAGCTGCGCAAGGTACCGTTTTACGATCGCGTGGGCAAACGTCACGGGCTGATGGGCTTTGGGCGCGATATAACCGAGCGTAAGCGCTACCAGGACGCGCTGGAGAATGCCAGCAGGGACAAGACCACCTTTATCTCAACGATCAGCCACGAGCTGCGTACGCCGCTTAATGGCATTGTCGGCCTGAGCCGCATCCTGCTCGATACCGAGCTGAATGATGAGCAACTCAATTACCTGAAAACCATCCACGTCAGCGCCATCACCCTCGGCAATATTTTCAACGACATTATCGAGATGGACAAACTCGAACGGCGCAAAGTGCAGTTGGATAATCAGCCGGTAGATTTTACCGGTTTCCTGGCAGACCTGGAAAACCTCGCTGGCCTGCTGGCGCAGCCAAAAGGGCTGCAGTTTGTGATGGAGCCGCAGTTGCCGTTGCCGCAGAAAATCATTACCGACGGTACGCGCCTGCGTCAGATCCTGTGGAATCTGATCGGCAATGCGGTGAAGTTCACCCCACAGGGCCAGATTGTGGTGCGCGTGCGGCATGAAGATCACCAGCGGATGACGTTCGAAGTGGAAGATTCCGGCATGGGGATTCCGCAGGATGAACAGGATAAAATCTTCGCTATGTATTATCAGGTGAAAGATCAGCACGGCGGGCGGCCTGCCACCGGCACGGGGATCGGGCTGGCGGTTTCCAAGCGGCTGGCGCAGAGCATGGGCGGTGATATTACCGTGCAAAGCGTACAGGGGCATGGTTCTTGCTTCACGTTGACTATCCTGGCCCCGGCGGTGGAGGACGTCGTGAACGAGGCCGAGCAAGAAGAACTGCCACTGCCAGCACTGCATATTCTGCTGGTGGAAGATATTGAGCTGAACGTGATCGTTGCCCGTTCGGTGCTGGAGAAGCTGGGTAACAGCGTGGAAGTGGCGATGAATGGCCATGACGCGCTGGCGATGTTTGACCCGGATGAATTCGATCTGGTGCTGCTGGATATCCAGTTGCCGGATATGACCGGGCTGGATATTGCCCGTGAGCTGCGCAGCCGTTACAGCGGCCAGGCGCTGCCGCCGTTGATTGCACTGACGGCCAACGTACTGAAAGACAAGAAAGAGTATCTTGATGCGGGTATGGACGATGTGTTGAGTAAACCTTTGTCAGTGCCAGCCTTGACCCAGATGATCAAACATTACTGGGATCTACAACCCTCGCATACCACAAAAAAAATGGAGCAAAAGGCAATGCAGATTAACGAGTCGTTACTGGATACCGTCATGCTGGAGCAGTAC
>JBAQHZ010000505.1:0-1554 GCA_049288585.1 Chania sp. | reverse complement strand
CGTCATGATAGCATCGGCAAATACCCAGTCTGCACTGATGCAGATCCAGCCGACAATTTTACGCTTTACCAAAATGCTCTCCAGCGTGTTGCTGTTAGAGGTAGAGATTGTCGACGCCAATCTGGTGCGAGTGGCGGGAACCGGCCCCTATGGCAAAAACTTTGGCAGAAAGCTCGGCAGCAACTCCGGGCTGCTGAAGCATGTTATTGACACACAACAAGAAAAAATAGTCACCCACTCGCGTTTCGATCCGGTGTGTGACGGGTGCAGCAGCAAAGAAGAGTGCCAGGAGAAGGCGTTTCTTGGTATTCCGATCCTGTTCCAGCATACCTGCATCGGCGTGATCAGCCTGGTGGCCTTCAATTTAGAGCAACAGCAGAGATTACGCGATAATCTGCAAGAGTTCTCCGATTATGTGCGGAATATATCCAACGTTTTCGTTTCCAATTTATTAGAGACGCAGAGCAACAGCGGTGGGCTAAATAAAGTGCTGTTCAGCCTGATTGAAAATATGGATCAGGGCGTATTAATTCTCAACGAAAGAAATCAGGTTAAATTCGCCAACGCCATGGCCTTGAAAGAGTTTAATTTACCGCAAGAAGATATAATCGGCAAAAACTTTAATATTCACGCTCTGACCTTCCATCAGAATTACACCAGCGGGCATTTACAGCATATTATCTCCTTCGATGATCGCCAGGAGATCATGATTGGCCAGTTGCACCAGATTCAGGATCATCAACTGTTTTTAATGGCTTTTCACCAGTCACACTCATCATTTAACACCCCTGTGAGCCATGAAGATCCGCGTATTGAGCATCTGGCTGGCGAAAGTAAGCCAATGCGCTTACTAAAGAAGTTGATTACCCGCATCGCTCCCAGCCCTTCCAGCGTATTAGTGGTGGGGGAAAGCGGCACCGGCAAAGAGGTGGTGGCGCGTGCCATACACCGGCTGAGCAACCGCAGCGATAAGCCTTTTATCGCCATTAACTGCGCGGCGATCCCGGATCAACTGCTGGAAAGTGAACTCTTTGGCTACCTGAAAGGCGCATTTACCGGGGCTTCGGCCAATGGCAAGGTGGGGCTTATTCAGGCCGCCAATCAGGGCACGTTATTCTTGGATGAAATTGGCGATATGCCCTTAATGTTGCAGGCAAAGTTGCTGCGCACGGTGGAGTCACGCGAGGTGCTGCCGATTGGCTCCAGCAAGCCGATTCCGGTAGATATCCGCATTATTTCCGCCACTAACCAAAACCTGGAGCAATATATCGCCGAAGGGAAGTTCCGTGAGGATCTCTATTATCGCCTGAACGTGATTCCCCTCTCGCTACCGCCGTTGCGCGAACGTGAGGGAGATATTGAACTGTTGGTCCACTACTTCCTCAGTTTGCATACCAAAAGAATCGGTATTATTTACCCTGGGATTTCAGCAGAAGTGCTCAAAATATTGCGCCAGTACCGCTGGCCGGGCAACGTGCGTGAACTGAGTAATTTAATCGAGTATCTGGTTAACGTGGTACCCAGCGGTGAAATTATTGATACCTATCTGCTGCC
>JBAQHZ010000504.1:0-17895 GCA_049288585.1 Chania sp. | reverse complement strand
CCCCTGCACCCCGACCCTTGCCATATCAGGCGGTCGCTACGCGACTTCCCTCACTCCCTCACGGCGCATGACGGCCGGCTACGACAGGCGTCCATGCCTGTCTCGCCTGAAACCGCCGTCCATGGCGGTTTCGCCTATGCGCCGTGTCTCCGTTCGGCGCCTTCAATGGCATCAACACCGGTGCTTACCTCACCAATGGTAATTTAAACTACCAATACGAATGCAAAGGTTGCCTGGTAATAACAAGTTCTGGTGTTGAAGTTTGAGCCTATCACTCCATTGGTTACGGCAATTTCCATTACACAATACTTATATAAACAAAAACATTATGTACGAGTCTCCCTACCGTTTCCTATGCAACAACAAATACACCGCCGGGATCACCAGCATCGACAACAGCGGCGCACTCACCATCCCGCCAATCATCGGCGCGGCGATCCGCTGCATCACTTCCGAACCCGCGCCGCCGCCCCACATGATCGGCAGCAAACCGGCCATAATAGTGGCCACCGTCATCACCTTTGGCCGAACGCGCAATACCGCACCTTCGCTGATGGCGGCCATCAGTTGCTGGTGGCTTAACGGCTTACCAGGCTGGCAATGCTTTGCTAATGCCTGGTTAAGGTACAGCACCATAATGACGCCAAACTCAGCCGCAACGCCCGCCAGAGCGATAAACCCCACCGCACCAGCCACCGATAGGTTGTAATTGAGCAGGAACAGCAGCCATACCCCGCCGATCAGCGCAAACGGCAGCGTCGCCATGATCAGCAACGCATCACGTACGCTGTTGAAGGTGACGAACAGCAGCACGAAGATAATCCCGAGCGTCACCGGCAGCACGATTTTCAACTGGGCGCTGGCACGCTCCAAATACTCGAACTGCCCAGACCAACTGACAGAAACCCCGGCAGGCAAAGTCACCTGCTGCGCAACCGCCCGTTGCATCTCTTCCACCGCCGACTTTAGGTCACGCCCACGCAGATCGACATAGATCCAGTCAGAGAGCCGGGCGTTCTCACTTTTCAGCATTGGTGGGCCTTCGGTTAACCGAATATCTGCCAGTTCTACCAGCGGCACCTGACTGCCCGCCGCAGTTACCACTGGCAGTTCACGCAAGGCCTGCAACGAATCGCGGATCTCACGCGGATAACGCACGTTGATCGGGTAACGCGCACGCCCTTCAATGGTTTCACCGATGTTCTCACCGCCCACCAGCGTTGCCACGATCGATTGCAGCTCTTTAACCGAAACGCCGTAACGCGCCGCGCGCTGGCGATCGATATCAATATCCACATAGCGCCCACCGGCAATGCGCTCCGCCAACGCCGACGTCACCCCCGGAACCTGCTTCACCACCTGTTCAATCTGGTTGGATGCGTGCTCGATGTCGGCAATATTGCTGCCGTTAACCTTGATGCCGACCGGGCTTTTGATGCCGGTCGCCAGCATATCCAGCCGGTTGCGGATCGGCGGCACCCAGACGTTGGCAATGCCGGGCACCTTCACCACGCCGTCCAGCTCAGCCACCAGCTTGTCCATGGTCATGCCTGGTCGCCACTGTTCACGTGGTTTAAAGCGAATGGTGGTTTCCAGCATGGTCAACGGTGCTGGATCGGTGGCGGTTTCTGCACGGCCAGCCTTGCCAAACACCGTATCTACCTCTGGTACGGTTTTGATCAACCGATCGGTCAATTGCAACAAGCGCGCCGCTTCGCGGGCAGAAATCCCCGGCAAGGTAGATGGCATATACAGCAGATCCCCTTCATCCAACGGCGGCATAAATTCACTGCCCAAACGGCTGAGTGGGTATAGGGTCAGTACCAGCAGCGCGGCGGATATCCCCAGCGTGGTTTTTGGCCGTGCCAGCACCGCCGCCAACAACGGCTGATACAGGCGGATCAGCCAGCGGTTAAGCGGGTTGGCGTGCTCGTCTGGAATACGTCCACGGATAAAATACCCCATCAACACCGGCACCAAGGTGATCCCCAACCCGGCGGAGACCGCCATGGCGTAAGTTTTGGTGAAGGCTAACGGCGCAAACATCCGCCCCTCCTGCGCCTGTAACGAGAACACCGGGATAAATGACAGCGTAATGATCAGCAAACTGCAGAACAACGCCGGACCAACCTCCACCGCTGCCTGTTCGGAGATACGCCAGTAATCCTGTGAGGTAGGCTGTTGGCCTGGATGGCGCTGTCGCCACTGCTCCAGCACTTTATGCATGTTCTCGATCATCACAATCGCCGCATCCACCATTGCACCAATGGCGATCGCAATCCCCCCCAGCGACATGATGTTGGCATTGACGCCCTGATAGTGCATCACCACAAATGCCCCGAGGATCCCCAGTGGCAAAGTGACGATCGCCACCAGTGCCGAGCGGAAATGCGACAGGAACAGCGTGCAGACCACCGCCACCACCAGGAACTCTTCCAGCAGTTTGAACGACAGCGTATCGATGGCATTCTCGATCAGTTGGGAGCGGTCATAAACCGGCACAATTTCCACGCCCGGCGGCAACGTTTGCTGGATCTGCTGCAACTTGACCTTCAGCGCATTGATGGTTTCCAGCGCATTTTTGCCGTAACGCATCACCACAATGCCACCAGCCACTTCGCCTTCACCGTTCAGTTCCGCAATACCACGGCGCATTTCCGGCCCTTCACGCACCGCAGCCACCTGTGCTAGTAGGATCGGCACGCCGTCGCGCGCGGTAATCACCACGTTGTTGAAATCATCAAGCTTTTTCAGATAGCCGGAGGTACGCACCATATACTCCGCTTCCCCCATCTCCAGCAACGCCCCTCCGCCTTCCTGATTGGCATCCTGAATCGCGCTGACCACCTGCTGATGCGTAATGTTCAACGCCCGCATACTCTCTGGGTTCAGCACCACCTGATACTGACGGACCATGCCGCCGACGCTGGCCACTTCAGCCACATTAGGGACGGTTTTCAGTTCGAACTTCAGCGTCCAATCCTGCAAGGCGCGCATGTCTGCCAGGCTGTGTTTGCCGCTTTTATCGACCAGCGCATATTCATAGATCCAGCCGACGCCGGTGGCATCAGGCCCCAACGCCACTTTTGCCTGCGCAGGCAACGAAGACTGCACCTGACTCAACGACTCCAACACCCGCGAACGCGCCCAGTAAGGATCGGTACCGTCTTCAAACAGAATGTAAATGTAAGCATCACCAAACATCGAGAAACCGCGCACCGTGGTGGCACCCGGCACCGTCAGCATGGTGGTGGTCAGCGGGTAAGTCACCTGATCCTCAATCACCTGCGGCGCTTTCCCCGGATAAGTAACGCGCACGATCACCTGCACATCGGAAAGATCGGGCAGTGCATCCAGCGGAGCCTTCTGCAACGCCCAAATCCCCCAAGCGGCCAGCAGTATTGACGCCAGCAGCACCAGCAGGCGATTGCGTATCGACCAACGGATCACCGAGGCAATCATGGGTGACCTCCATGATCTTTGGTTTGCGGTAGAATTTGGCTGATATGTGAACCGTTGTCATCCACGCTGAAGTGGATCATCACTTGGCTGCCGACGCCGATCCCCACAGGCAGCCCCTCTTTCGGCAGGGTGAAATCCATGGTCATTGCCGGCCATTGCAGTTCTGGCACCGGTTCGTGCGATAACGTGATGTTATCGCCGTCCAACGCTTCAACCACCGCCTGCGTCTGGTACTGTTTCACCGCTGGCTCCCCGGCCAACTGCGGCAGAGCACTGCGCATGCTGGCTTCTGAATCGATCAGGAACTGGCCAGAGGTCACCACCTGTTGCCCGGCTCGCAACCCTTGTTTGATCTCCACCCAGCCGCTTTGCGCTAATCCGGCCACCACCTCAACCGGAGTGAAATGGCCGTTGCCTGCCGCTACCAGCACCCGGTTACGATCGCCGTTGCCGATCAGCGCTTCCTGCGGGATCGCCAACACCGGTTTGGCTCCGGCGTTTGCCGCTAGCAACACTTGTAGATACATGCCCGGTTTCAGCCGCTGCTGCGGGTTTTGCAGCACAATACGCGCCTTGAAGGTGCGCGTTAGCGGATCAACATTCGGCAGCAGTTCGCTCACCTCGCCGCTAAAACGTTCCCCCGGCCAACTGGCAGAACTGGCCTGCACCGTGTCCCCCACCCGCAACAAACCGGCCTGCGCCTGCGGATAATCAATCACTACCCACACCGGATCGAGGCTCGCCAGCTCAAACAACCCTTGCGTCGCCACGACCTGTGCGCCTTCACGCACATCCAGTTTGTTGATAAACCCACTTTCCGGCGCGCTGACGGTAATGCGCGTTTGCGGTTTGCCACTGCGTTCTACCTGGCGAATAATCGCTTCCGGCATAAATTGCAGCGCTAAACGCTGGCGAGCGGCGGCGGTCAGCGCACCGTCCCCCAGCGTGCGGATCGCCAGATACTCCTGCTGCGCCGCACTCCAATCCGGGATCCACAGTTGCGCCAGCGCTTCGCCCTTTTTCACCTGCTGCTGGCTGGCGCGCACGTAAAGCTTTTCAACCAGGCCGCTGGCGCGTGCGGCGATCACCTGCACGCTGCGCTCGTCGATCGCCACGCTGCCATAGGCGCTAATCTGCACATTCAGCTCGCGTAACTGTGCCGCTGCGGTGCGTACTCCCAGATTTTGCTGCTGGCGCGCGCTGATGGTGACGCCGCCGTCCTGTTGCTGCTCATCGGCATAGCGCGCCACCAGTTCCATATCCATAAAGGGAGATTTGCCCGGTTTATCAAACCGCTGGCCGGGCACCATCGGATCGTACCAATACAGTACCTGCCGTTCAGCGGCGCCGTCGGTAGGCTTCGCCACCGCAGTCTGCTGGGTGGCAAACCAATAACCGGCCACTCCGCCTGCCACCAACGCTGCCAACAGTGCCAAGCTAAAACGCATTTTCATTGTGCTATCTCCTGCGGGGTAAGGTAGCGGATCGCGGCCCACAGTTGCGCCAGTTCGCGCGCCGCTTTACCGGCGGCAAGTCGGCCGTCGAGCAATGCCCGGCGCGCCTCCAGCACCGACGAAAGATCGCTTTTGCCACTGCGGTATTGCGCCAGTTGCAGCGCCACCCGCTGCTGTTGCAACGGAATGGCCTGCTGTTGCTGGCGCTGCCA
Organism: Chania sp.; assembly: GCA_049288585.1. Taxonomy (GTDB): domain Bacteria; phylum Pseudomonadota; class Gammaproteobacteria; order Enterobacterales; family Enterobacteriaceae; genus Chania. Next base: position 12,767 of record JBAQHZ010000504.1, on the reverse strand, counting down.
TTGGGCCTGCGCCGCCTGATACTGGGCCAACAGCGTATCGAGCTGCGCCTGATGATCGCGGATCAGCAACGTCAGTTGGTCATTGGCTTCCATGGAGCGGGAAACATCGGCGGCATGATCTTTGTCTTGCCGCTGTGAGCGGAACACCGGCAGATCGACGGTGAACATCACCCCGGCCAAATCCTCATAGCCATCGGCCCGTTTGCCGTAATACACCTCAACCCCCAGGTCCGGGATCGCGGCGATTTCTGACTGGGCCGAACGGGCTTTCGCCACATCGGCTTCGCGGCTGGCCTGGATCACTTCCGGGTGCTGTTTGATCGCCTGCTGCAACAGGTGGCTCTCCGCCGGTAAGCGTTCAAAGTGCGGTAACGCGCCGCCGCTACTGGCCTCTGACTGGCCGGTTAACTGCGTCAGGCGGGCTTGTGCGATAGCAACATCACGCTGCGCTTCACCAAGCCGATCCTGCATCGCCAGCAAGGTCAAACGCGCCTCGATCACGTTAGTGGCGGGTGAACTGCCGCTGGCAACGCCGCTATGCTGCGCGGCGATCTGACGTTCGCTCTCTTTGACCAGCGTGTGGGTATCCTTCAGCGTTTGCTGGCTTAACGCCAACTCCAACCACGCCTGCGCGGTTTGTTGTTGCAAGCGAGCACGGATGGAGGCGCTACCCGCCGCGGTTTTACTCGCTTCGGCGCGCAGCGTATCTGCCTTGCGCTGGCGTTTACTGCTGCTGACGTAATCTTGCATGATGCCAACCCGCTCCATGGTCATGCCCTCGCGGGTCAAACGCCGGGCGTTGTTACCTTGCACCGGCACGTTCTCAATCCCGACCTTTAATTTGGGATCGGGCAATTGCATCGCCGAATCGGCCATGTTCTGCAAGGCATTTACCTGATGCTGATTGGCAGAAAGCTCAGCCGAGTAACGCTCTGCCGCGGCCAGCGATTGCTCCAGCGTCAGTGCGGCGGCCAGCGTACTCCCCGTATAACAGGCGAGCAGCAGCCAACCCACCCGCAATGGGTGAGAAAGTAATTTGGACATAGGGCCCCCGTTATTGTTGGCTGGCGCTGATGGCCGTCAGTTGATAACCACCGTCAACCTGACGGAAGCTGAAATCAACCTGGGCTCCTGCGGCCAACGGCTTAAACGGCGGTTGGGGCTGAAGGAAATTCATGGTCATTGGCGGCCAACTCAAGGCCGGGATCGCCGGATGAGCGAGCAACACCTTCTTATCGCTCCAGGTTTTAACAATCCCTGTAGAGTGATAGACGGTGGCCTCTGCGGGTGCAGCATGTTGATGATGTTGCATTTGCTCAGCAACGGCGGCAGAAGAGAAAAACAGAGAAATGAAAACAGCAGCAAATAAGTTACGCATAAAGAAAGCTCCGTGGAATAGTCAATAAACAACACGAGTTACCGTCTTGGACGGCAAAGCGAATGGTTTAGCTATTCACGGAACCGGCAGAACACGATCTCTGCCGGAGGGCCTGCTATTGGAGGGGTTTGCCAATCAGCGCGAGAGAATTGCACCTGCTGGGCGGGTGCTGCCACCAGCAGTTCGCTGCTGGCAGGCAAGATCGCTGCCAAGGCTAAACTGCCGTGATCCTGCTGCATCGGATCGGGAATGCAATGTTGCTCACACAGCGGCCCTTCGGCCTGCATATTGCCCATCGCCGGCTCGCTGGCCTGCATGTGCATCATATGCTGCGCTGCCGGTGCTTCGGCAGCGAATTGCAGATTACAGCTGTGGCTGGCGATAGCCAGTTGACTGTTTAACAACAGCCAGCAGACGGCCAATAGCCATACGCCTGCCCGCTTCTTTGCGAAGCGCAGCCGATGCATGGATAAAGAGATGGACGCCTGAGCCGACATGCCATGACTCCAAATGGGTAAACTTCGCCGAGTATATCGGCAGAAAATCACCGCAGGAATAAAATTTACACCTGCTGACAAAGTAACCCTAGAACATTCCCACCAACCAAAAATACTTTGATTTCAGTCAACTAAGTGGATTGCAGACATAAAAAAATCGAGCACGTTTTAACGTGCCCGATCTTTGAAACTTCGCTGCGAAAAACTTATTTTTGCAGCTTGCGCATCACCAGCGTCGCGTTGGTGCCACCAAAGCCGAAGCTGTTGGACATCACGGTGGTCAATTCACGTTGGGTTGGCTCAGTTACGATATTCATGCCCGCCGCCTTCTCATCGAGGTTATCGATGTTGATGCTTGGCGCAATAAAACTATGCTCAACCATCAGCAGGCTGTAGATCGCTTCCTGCACGCCCGCCGCACCCAGTGAGTGACCGGTCATGGCTTTGGTGGAAGAGATCGCCGGGGTGTTATCACCGAACACTTCACGGATCGCACCCAGTTCTTTCACATCGCCAACCGGCGTAGAAGTACCGTGTACGTTCATATAATCGATAGGGGTATCAACCCCCTGCAACGCCATTCTCATGCAACGCACTGCACCTTCACCCGATGGAGCCACCATGTCGGCACCGTCAGACGTTGCGCCATAGCCGATGATTTCCGCATAGATATGGGCACCGCGAGCCAGCGCGTGCTCCAGCTCTTCAACCACTACCATACCGCCGCCACCGGCGATAACGAAGCCGTCACGCGCTGAGTCGTAAGTACGGGAGGCTTTTTCTGGCGTGTCGTTGTAGCTGGTAGACAGCGCGCCCATTGCATCGAACTCACAGGCCATTTCCCAGCACAGTTCTTCACCGCCACCGGCGAAGACCACGTCCTGCTTGCCCAGTTGGATCAGTTCCATCGCGTGGCCGATACAGTGTGCAGAGGTTGCGCAGGCAGAGCTAATGGAATAGTTCACACCGCGAATCTTGAATGGCGTGGCCAAGCAGGCAGAAACGCCGGAAGCCATCGCCTTGGTCACCATGTAAGGGCCGACGCCGCGCAGACCTTTGGCACGCATGCCGTCGGAACCTGCAACCTGGTTACGCGGAGAACCGCCACCAGAACCGACTACCAGGCCGGTACGATCGTTGGAAACCTGATCGGCTGCCAGACCGGAGTCTTTGATCGCCTGTTCCATGGAAAGATAGGCATAAACTGACGCATCGCTCATAAAGCGCATCACTTTACGGTCGATCAGACCGGTGGTGTCCAGTTTAACATTGCCCCAGACGTGACTACGCATGCCGGAATCTTTCAGCTCCTGAGAGAAGGTGATCCCTGAGCGTCCTTCTTGCAGGCTTGCCAGGACCTCCTGCTGGTTGTTACCAATGCTGGAGACGATTCCCAGGCCAGTAATCACTGCACGTTTCATTCAATACCTCTTCCACAATTTTACATTCGGGATTTTGCATCGCACTTTAGCGTACAGATGTACGCCGAACAAGTCCGATCAGAATGATTCTGTATTATATCTATCCGGTTTGCACCGCAAGAGCACCGCCGCTAAAATCGTGCCATCCCTTGAATTACGAGCAATAAACCGTGAGCCATACCCCCATCCAAACCGCAGCGTTAAGCTGGAATGAACAGGGTACACCTGTTTCGAAACAGTTTGATGACGTCTATTTTTCTAATCAGGATGGGCTGGAGGAAACCCGTTACGTATTTCTTAACGGCAACCGGTTACCACAGCGTTTTAATCAGCATGCGCGCCCGCTGTTTATTGTGGCAGAAACCGGCTTCGGCACCGGGCTGAATTTTCTTACCCTGTGGCAGGCTTTCGCCCGTTTTCGCGCAGAATCCCCCGACGCGGCGTTACAGCGCCTGCACTTTATCAGCTTCGAAAAATTCCCGTTACAGTTAGCCGACCTGACGGCAGCTCACGCGCAGTGGCCAGAATTGGCCACCTATGCCAGCGAACTGCGGGCCCAGTGGCCGCTACCCTTGCCGGGTTGCCACCGCCTGCTGCTGGCTGAAGGGCGCATCACGCTCGATCTGTGGTTCGGCGACGTCAACGAGCTGTTGCCGCATTTCGATGCTAGCATGGATAACCAAATCGACGCCTGGTTCCTTGATGGCTTCGCGCCATCGAAAAACCCCGATATGTGGAGCGAGCTCCTGTTTGCAGCAATGGCGCGTTTTGCCCGCCCGGAAGGCAGTTTTGCCACCTTCACCGCAGCAGGATTTGTGCGCCGTGGATTGCAGCAGGCCGGTTTTACCGTCGCCAAATGCAAAGGCTTTGGCCAGAAACGCGAAATGCTGACCGGCATATTGCCCGCAGAAACGCCGCCCGCCACCCACCCGCAGCCGTGGTTTCTGCGCCCGGCGGCCCAACATACCGATGATGTGGCGATAATCGGCGGTGGCGTTGCCAGTGCTCTCACCGCGCTGGCCCTGTTGCGGCGCGGTGCCAAAGTCACGCTGTATTGCGCCGATGCACAACCGGCAGAAGGAGCCTCTGGCAACCGCCAAGGTGCGCTTTATCCCCTGCTGAATGGCCGGGGCGATGCACTGGAAAGCTTCTTCAGCGCTGCCTTCCCTTTCGCCCGCCGTCAGTACGATGCCCTGCTGCAACAAGGGGTTGAGTTCGATCATCAGTGGTGTGGCGTCAGCCAACTGGCCTATGACGAAAAAAGCGCCGGGAAAATTGCCAAGATCCTGGCCGTTAGCTGGCCACCCACGCTGGCGCAAGCGGCCGATCGCGGCACGCTCAGCGAATTATGCGGCATCGATACCGGCTTTGGCGGCATCCGTTACCCGATGGGCGGTTGGCTATGCCCTGCCGATCTGACTCGCGCCGCACTGGCCTTGGCTCAGCAGCAAGGCCTGGTTTGCCATTATCAACATAGGCTCACTGACCTACAGCGTACCGGTGATCACTGGCAACTGCGGTTCGCCACTGGGCACATCAGCGAACACGCCACGGTGATCCTGGCAAACGGCCATCAGTTACCCACACTGGCACAAAGTGCAACATTGCCGGTAACGGCGGTGCGCGGCCAGGTTTCACATATCCCTACCACGCCAGCGCTGAGCAGGTTGAAACAGGTGCTGTGTTACGACGGTTATCTGACGCCGGTCAACCCTGCCAACCAACAGCACTGCATTGGTGCCAGCTATCAGCGTGGAGAAGCCAGCACGGAATATCGCGAGAGCGAACAGCAGGACAACCGCGCACGTCTGCTGCGTTGCCTACCGGAGCAAACCTGGCCGCAGCAGGTGGATGTCAGTAGCCAGCAGGCACGCTGTGGCGTGCGCAGCGCCACTCGTGACCATATGCCAATGGTGGGAGCGCTGCCGGATTATGCAGCCACGTTGGTGCAATACGCGGATTTACAGCAGCAACGCCTGCGCGGGGCGGCCATTGCCGATGCGCCGGTCTATCCGGGGCTGTTTATTATTTGCGCATTGGGATCGCGTGGCCTGTGTTCAGCCCCATTAGCGGCAGAAATCCTGGCGGCACAGCTGTTTGACGAACCGTTGCCGGGCGATGCTGAAATGCTGGCGGCGCTGAACCCGAATCGCCTGTGGGTCAGGAAGTTGCTGAAAGGGCGTGCAGTTTAACGCTAGGGGAAAGCGGGTTCAGCGCGCTGAACCCGAAAAATTACGCAGTGGGGAGTGCTGCCTGATACAGCCGTTCCCACATGCCCAGCACCAATACCTGGTCTGGCGGGGAAAGCTCACCGGCGGCAATGGCTTTATCCAGGCTGCTCTGCACCCAGACTTTGAGCTGTTCGGCGCTGTGTTCGTCGTGCGCTTCGGCTTCAGCCACCGCCAGCGTGAGATGACCGCGCAGGTAGCCACCGGCAAACAGTTCATCATCGCTGGCGTGTTCTACCATGTCATCAATCAGCGCCAGAATGCGCGCTTCGAATTCTTCGATCATCAAACGTCCTCATTAAAAAACAGGCGTTGCCTCAGAGATCTTCCGGGTAAGGGAAGTGCTCAGCCGCCAGCGGAGGCGTATTGTAAAACGATTGTAGCGCCTGAATAAAGCGTGCAGGTCGTGTGGGTATTCCCTGTTCTAACAGTTCCAGTACGCGGGTACGCACTTTGCGCTGGAATGTGATGCGATCCGGTTCGCAATCCCCATTGAGATTGTCGCAACTGACATTGAACGGGAAACCGGCGGCGACACAGAACATCCACTCCAGTGCCTGTGGATTGATCTCGACCGCTTCGAATGCGCTTTGCGTCTTGGCATCGCGCCCGTCCGGGCAATACCAGTAGCCAAAATCCACCAGTTTGCGGCGCTCAGCCCCGGCAATGCACCAGTGGGAGATTTCATGCATCCCGCTGGCATAGTAACCATGGGCAAAAACAACGCGGTTGTACGGTAGCGCTTCATCGGCTGGCAGATAGATCGGCTCATCATCGCCTTTTACCAGGCGAGTATTGTAATCATCGCTGAAGCACTGGTTAAAAACTTCAATCAGTTGTGAATATTGATGGGTGTCTGGCATAAAAAAAACTCAAATAACCACAAAATTAAGACTGCAATTATACCCAAAATAATTCGAATTGCTTGTAGGCGTCAACTGAGCGAAGCCCCAGGAGCTTACTCAAGATCGTTCCTGGGGTGAGTGACAAATCTGCTTGGCAGATTTGAACGCTGCTTGCTGCGGCCCCGAAGGGGCGAGGCCCAATATGGGCCGAGTAAGGCAGCCAACACCCAAGCAATTTGAAGTATGACGGGTATAAACCTGATATCTTGCCGCGTGCCGCCCTTTGGACTGTTAAAAATGCAACGCCAGCCACTGCTGGATTTCTGCACCGTGATTGTCGTACAGCAGCTTGCAGCTCATGATCAGCGAAACTACCACGATCATCGGCCGGATCAGCTTCTGGCCCTTGGTCAGCACCATATGTGCTCCCATACGCGCGCCAAGCACCTGGCCGACCAGCATCACCAAACCGATACTCCACACCACTTTACCGCCGATAATAAACAGCACCAGGCTGCCCAGATTGGAGGTAAAGTTCAGCACTTTGGCATGGGCAGTGGATTTGGCAAGGTTAAAACCGCACAGCGTGACATAGGCCAATGCGTAAAATGAACCCGCCCCTGGGCCAAAAAAGCCGTCGTAGAAGCCGATAGCGCCCCCGGCAATCAGCCCGAACGGCAAAGCCCCCAAGCGGCGCTGGCGGTCATTTTCCCCCAGCCGTGGCGTTAACAGGAAATAGAGACCGATGCCAATCACCAGCACGGGCAACATCTGGCGCAGAAAATCGGCGCGCATGTGCTGCACCAGAATCGCACCAATGACCGAACCGATCAGCGTCAGGAAAATTGTCAGTTTCTGATCGTTAAGATCAACCGCCCGGCGGCGAATAAAGTACAGACTGGCAGAAAACGAGCCGCCTACCGACTGCAGTTTATTGGTGGCCAGCGCCTGTGCTGGCGGAATACCCACGGCCAGCAGGGCGGGTACGGTCAGGAGCCCACCGCCACCGGCGATAGAATCAATAAACCCGGCAAACATTGCCACAAAAAACAGTATCCCGAGCAATTCGGGACCGAACACCAGCCCTTCCATAGATTGCCTGCTTGAAAATTAAGATAGAACGACAGTAACGACCGTATTTGCTAACAAAAAACAGTGACGCCTCATAATGAGGCGTCATTCAGACTGCTGACAAAGCCCGTTATTAGGGAGAGCGTGCCGAAGGGGTCGTAGCGGCGTAAGCCGCCGGAGCGCCCCTCGGTGCGCTAGGCCCGGGTATCTCGGGCTAAAAGGCCACTTTGTCATCAACCTCAATGATGCCCCATAACGAGGCGTCATTATCATCTCAATCAACGGCTGGCGAAATGATTATCCAGCAACGCCTGGCAGGAAGGTGGCAACGGAGGTGGTTCTGTCTTGGTCGGGTTGGCATTCGGCTGCTGAGGCTTGAACCAGCTCATCAACTCTTCGCCACAGCCATCACCGGCCGGTGGTGGGGCCTGATCCTCACATTCCAGACTACCCGCCGGGCAGCGTAACCGAACGTGCATGTGCGCGCGATGGGCAAACCATGGGCGCACCTTGTGCAGCCAGTTGCGATCCGCACCCGCATCCTGGCACAGGCGCAGCTTAATCGCCGGGTTGACGAAGATGCGTGTCACTTCGCTATCCTGTGCCGCCGTCTTGATTAAAGATTCAATCTGCGGCTGCCACTGGCTATCGACGACGCGTTTACCGTCGGCAGACACCAGATCGATCGGCTGCGGCTTAAGCAGTTGCTGCGCCGTCCAGCGCTGGCGCGGCAGTTGCAGCCAGATATCAACATCCAGCCCAGACTGATGGCTGGCATGGCCGCTGCTGAAGCGCCCACCGGCAGGCATGCCCATATCACCAATCAGCACCGTACCCAGCGCTTTCTGGTGCGCCTTATCACTCAGGCGTTGAATAAACGCCAGCAGATCCGGGTGGCCAAAATAGCGCCGCTGATCGGTACGCATCACCTGATAGCTCGGGGAACTCAATGGCAACGGCTGCGCCCCTACGATACAGCCATTGGAGAAACCGCCAATCGCCTGCGGACTGCCCGCTACCGGGTGATCAATTTTCTGCCACGGCGTAAGCGCCATGGCCGCCCCTGAAGCCATCAGGGCGACGATGCCTAACATCCATTTATTCATCGAAATTACCAGCGTGGAACGTCAGAAGTCACATCACCGTTTTGCGCACGCTGGCGCAGCAGGTGATCCATCAACACAATAGCCATCATCGCTTCGGCGATCGGCACCGCACGGATACCGACACAGGGATCGTGACGGCCACGGGTCACCATTTCTACCGCTTCGCCCTGGCGGTTGATGGTGCGACCCGGCACCATAATGCTGGAGGTCGGTTTCAGCGCCAGATGCGCAACCACCGGCTGACCACTGCTAATCCCGCCGAGAATGCCGCCCGCATGGTTGCTCTGGAAGCCTTCTGGGGTGATTTCATCGCGGTTTTCGCTGCCGCGCTTGGTCACTACGGCAAAACCATCACCGATTTCCACGCCTTTCACCGCGTTGATGCTCATCAGCGCATGCGCTAGATCGGCATCCAGGCGATCAAACACCGGCTCACCCAGGCCCACCGGCACATTTTCCGCTACCACCGTCACTTTGGCACCGATCGAGTCGCCCTCTTTTTTCAGCGCGCGCATCAGTTCGTCCAACGCTTCCAGCTTATCGGGATCTGGGCAGAAGAACGGGTTCTGTTCTACCTGATCCCAATCTTTCAGCTCACAGCTCACGTCACCAATCTGCGCCAGATAACCGCGCACCTTGACGCCAAACTTCTGTGCCAGATACTTTTTGGCAATCGCCCCAGCGGCCACGCGCATCGCGGTTTCACGCGCCGAAGAACGGCCGCCGCCACGGTAGTCGCGCACACCATATTTCTGCTCGTAGGTGTAGTCGGCATGCCCTGGGCGGAACACATCCTTAATCGAACCGTAATCCTGCGAGCGCTGATCGGTGTTTTCAATCATCAGGCCAATGCTGGTGCCGGTGGTAACGCCCTCAAATACGCCAGAGAGGATCCGCACCTGATCCGGTTCGCGACGCTGCGTGGTATAGCGCGAAGTGCCAGGCCGACGACGATCCAGATCCTGCTGCAAATCGGCTTCGGTTAACGGAATACCCGGTGGCACGCCGTCGACGATGCATCCCAGCGCCACACCGTGAGATTCACCAAATGTAGTGACGCGGAAAAACTGCCCAATACTGTTCCCTGCCATCACGGCTCCTTACTATTATTTGTTGGATTAATCAGCTGCGATAGAGGCTGAAGTGATCTTTGCAATCAATCAGTTGCTGTTTGGTGAGCATAAACACGCCGTCGCCGCCGTTGTCAAACTCCAGCCAGGTGAACGGGATATCTGGATATTGCTCCATCAGATGCACCATGCTGTTGCCCACTTCGCAGATCAGCACGCCATCGTCGCTCAGGAAGTCTGGCGCGCAGGCCAGGATGCGGCGCACCAGCTTCAGGCCGTCGCTGCCCGCCGCCAGGCCCAGCTCCGGCTCAAAGCGGAACTCCTGCGGCAGATCAGACATGTCTTCGGCATCCACATACGGCGGATTAGTGACGATCAGATCGTATTTGATCGCCGGAACGTCGCGGAACAGATCGGAGCGGATCGGGATCACCTGATGCTCAACGCCGTGCGCCTGAATGTTGCGCTCGGTCACGGCCAGTACGTCCGCAGAGATATCTACCGCATCCACTTCTGCTTCCGGGAAAGCGTAACCGCAGGCGATGGCAATACAACCGCTGCCGGTACACATATCCAGAATATAGCGCGGCGGATGCGGGATCAGCGCGTTGAAGCGATTGTCGATCAACTCGCCAATCGGCGAACGCGGCACCAGCACACGTTCGTCAACATAGAACTCCATGCCGCAGAACCAGGCTTTGTTGGTGAGATAAGCCACCGGAATACGCTCGTTAACCCGGCGGATCACCCGCTCAACGATGCGCTGACGCTCGCTGTACGTCAGGCGTGCGGTACGCATATCTTCAGGGATATCCAACGGCAGGAACAGGCTGGGCAGAACCAATTGCACCGCTTCGTCCCACGGGTTATCGGTCCCGTGACCATAGTAGATATTGGCAGCATTGAACCGGCTTACGGCCCAGCGCAGCATATCCTGAATGGTGTGCAGTTCATTCACTGCTTCTTCGACGAAAATTTTGTCCAATTTGCCCTCCAGCAGGCGCGGTAATTCATGATTTAGCGCCACAGTTTGCCATGAAGCCTGCGACAAATCAGCAGCAATAGTGGTGTTAGGCCCTTCTCGTTGGCATTCAGCCGCAGTTTTGCGTCGACAGAACCCTTCGACACGGTAAACTAGGCACGCTCCTACAAATAAACTCAGTATTTCTACCGCACCAAAGGTCGTGTAGGACAATATCCAGAAATGATATCCAGTGAGAGAATAATGAAGAATAAGCACCCACTGAGCAAAGACGAATTGCAGCTCTTCAGGGAGTCTGTAACCGGAGCAAGAAGGTTGCGGCAGGACACTATCGTCCACCCAAAGCCGAAAATGAAAACCCGGCAAATCGCCCCGCAGCGCCTGTTGCAGGAGCAGGTCGACGCCAGTTTTTATTTTTCTGACGAATTTCAGCCACAGCTGGATAATGAAGGGCCAACGCGCTATGTGCGTCCTGGCTATGATCACTATGAATTGAAAAAGCTGCGCCGTGGGGATTATGTGCCGGATCTGTTTCTCGATCTGCACGGTCTGACGCAGTTGCAGGCCAAGCAAGAGTTAGGGGCGATGATCGCCGCCTGCAAACGTGAACACGTTCATTGTGCCTGCGTGATGCACGGCCACGGCAAGCATGTCCTCAAGCAGCAGACTCCTTTGTGGCTGGCGCAACACCCGGACGTGCTGGCGTTTCATCAGGCCCCCAAAGAATGGGGGGGTAATGCGGCGGTGCTGCTGTTGGTCGAACTGGAAGAGTAACCGCGTAGAAATGACAAAGGGCGATGATTTACATCGCCCTTCTATATATTGCCAACGCTTTTAGCAGACCTTCGCCATCACCTGCGACGGGCCAACCTGCCATACAAAGGTGCCGCTACTACCATCCGTAGCCAGCTCGACATTGGCAATGGCCGAGGTGGTAAACATAGGCGGACATTCGCCTGGGCACAGCTCGGCCACTAAATAACCGACCAATGGCAGGTGAGAAACCACCAGCACCGCACCTACCCCTTCTTTCGCCAATACCTGCAAATAGCAGCTCACCAACCCGGCATCACCGCCCGGTGTCAGTTCGGGCAAAACTTCTGCGCCTTCCGGCAGCGTTAACGCTTCGCGTACCACTTCCAGCGTCTGTTCAGCGCGCAAATAAGGGCTGACCAGTACACGTTCAATATCCACAGACTTGGTGTTCAACCAGGCCGCCATCTGACGCGACTCATCACGACCGCACGCAGTAAGAGGTCTTACAGAATCACTGGCTGCATCAAGTGCCGCCTCTCCGTGACGCATAATCAAAACTTGCATATTGCACCGCTGTTGTTGACAAAATAACACCATACAGAAACGCCGAGCGTGCTGTATCGCCGAGTTGCACTCAAGAGCACAAGCCCAAAGCAAAGAGCTTTAAAACGATAATGCGCCGTCTCTCTATGGCGGCCGGGCATTTTGCCTGAAAGTTCACGTAAAGAGAACGCTGTTTTTTGCATCAACAGTGCTCTAACGCAAATTCATTACCCACATAGCTATCAATTCAACAGGTTGAATTTTAACCTGGCTATAATGAATTCCCCGATGGTGCTGAGTGATCCGCCATCGGTACGCTACGTTACCTCTCCCCTATCTCCCTGTACAGCATCTGGGATTGCAGGTGTTGCAAGGAGTGATAACGATCACAGTGCGGCCCTGATCAAACTGTAGCGCAAACCGGGCCGCTGTGCTTACCAGACTCACTGCGGATAAAAACGTTCGCCCTGCTCAGCCATGCGCTGCAAGCGTTCGCACGGTGCAAAGTGTTCGCCATACTGTTGCTGCAGGTAGCGCAGAGTTTTTACCACCTTCTCCACACCAAGCTGATCCATGTAACGGAAAGGGCCACCGAGGAACGGCGGGAAACCGATACCGAATACCGCACCGATATCACCATCACGCGCACTGCGGATCACGCCCTCTTCCAGACAGCGTGCCGCCTCGTTCAGCATCAGCATCACACAGCGTTGGGCGATCACCGCATGTTGAATATGGGCTTTGGCGGTGATCCCCAATAGCGTATAAATGTTGCTATCCTCGCGTTTGCGCACCTGGCGTTTGCTTCTCTCAGCCGGATACAGATAAAAACCACGGCCATTTTTGCGCCCTTTACGGCCATCTTTCAGC
>JBAQHZ010000503.1:0-8652 GCA_049288585.1 Chania sp. | reverse complement strand
CCGCAATCCCTACAGGTAACAGTGAGGTTAATCCGCTCAAGGATACACCCTGTAATGAAACACCGGCATTGGCAAATGCAAACAACGGCAAAATCAAGAATGCAACCCAAGGATGCAGTTCATGTTCCAGCGTTTCGGACGGTGAAGACCCATTTTTAACATTCAGCGGGATCAGGAAACAGATAATCACCCCGGCTAGCGTGGCATGCACACCGGACTTCAGAATTGCCACCCACAGCACCAGCCCGACGATCATATACAGTGAGGTTTGCCCCACTCCGCGCCAGTTCATCAGTGCCAAGACGGCAATCGCCGCAGCGGCTACTCCCAGTGCCACCATCGACACCCCATGGGTGTAGAACAGCGCGATAATGATGATCACGCCCAAGTCGTCGATAATCGCCAGCGCCAGTAGGAAAACCTTCAAACTGGTCGGAACACGGTTACCCAACAGTGCCATGACGCCCAAGGCAAAAGCGATATCGGTCGCTGCCGGGATCGCCCACCCTTGGCGCGTCACCTCATCAGCCCCGTTGAACAGCAGATAAACCAGCGCAGGCACCAGCATGCCGCCCAATGCGGCAATCGCCGGAAATATGGCTTTATCACGACCGGCCAATGAGCCTTGTATCAGCTCACGCTTGACCTCCAGGCCAACCACCAGGAAAAAGATCGCCATCAGTCCATCGTTAATCCACAGCAGCAACGGCTTAGCGATCTCCAGCGACGAGATTTTGACCATCACCGGCAAATTGAGGAATGCCTGATACAGGCCCTGCATCGGGGTATTGGCCATGATCAGCGCCACGACGGCGGCCACGATCAGGATAATGCCCCCTGCAGCCTCTTGGCGTAAAAATTGGCGGATAATATTAGTCACAGTGCATCACTCCAGATCTGAACCAGGCGATACGCCTTGGCTTTGAGACAATGTAATGAGTATAGATGCTGTTTCACTTCGAAAAAATCAGTTTATAAGCGCTTAACAACTCGTTAAAAACGATCAATTAGCGATACTTATCACACTTTTAGTATGGGTATTGAAATAATAGCAGCAACAAAAAACCCCGGTGTTTGATGACCGGGGTTTATCAACAGAACAACAGAAACGTTGATTAACGTGTCAAATCGTCAAAAAACTTCTTCACGCCGTCGAAGAAGCTTTTCGAGCGCGGGCTGTTTTTATCACCTGAGGGGCCACCGAGGCTCTCTTCCAGTTCTTTCAATAACTGTTTCTGCTTGTCGTTCAGGTTCACTGGCGTTTCTACCACCACGCGGCACAGCAGGTCACCCTGGCTGCCACCACGGACCGATTTCACACCTTTACCACGCATGCGGAACAGTTTACCGGTCTGGGTTTCAGCCGGAACTTTCAGATTAACGCGGCCATCCAGCGTCGGCACTTCGATTTCGCCACCCAATGCAGCCATGGCGAAATTAATCGGCACTTCGCAATACAGGTTATTGCCTTCACGCTCGAAAATCGGGTGCGCCTTCACCTGCACCTGAACGTACAGATCGCCCGCGGGTGCGCCGTGCTCGCCAGCTTCACCTTCACCCGCCAAGCGGATACGGTCGCCGGTATCAACACCTGCCGGGATTTTCACCGACAGCGTTTTGGATTTCTCTACCCGACCATGACCATGGCACTTGATGCAAGGATCTTTAATGATCTGACCACGTCCGTGACAATGCGGACAAGCCTGCTGTACGGTGAAGAACCCTTGGCGCATCTGCACCTGGCCCTGACCGTGACAGGTTGGACAGGTAACCGGCGAACTGCCCGGTTTGGCACCGCTGCCGTGGCAAGAGTCACACTCTTCCAGCGTAGGAATACGGATCTCTTTAGTGACACCGCGTACGGCTTCTTCCAACGTCAGATCCATGTTGTAGCGCAAATCTGAACCGCGACTGGCACGCTGACGGCGCCCGCCACCGAAGATATCGCCAAATACGTCACCAAAGATATCGCTGAAATCAGCACCGCCACCGCCACCACCCATACCACCTTGTTCAAAGGCGGCATGACCGTACTGATCGTAGGCAGCACGCTTTTGATCGTCTGTCAGGATCTCGTAGGCTTCTTTAATTTCTTTGAATTTGGCTTCGGCGTCTTTTTCCTGATTACGGTCAGGGTGATACTTCATCGCCAGACGTTTGTACGCCTTTTTGATCTCACGCTCATCTGCCGTCTTGGCGACACCGAGAACCTCGTAATAATCTTTCTTCGCCATTATTTCGCTTACCCTTAACATGCGTGCACGGGCGTAGAGTTGCCTCGACGCCCGTGCTGGTTTCCGGTTACGGCCTTTGGCCGCACCGTGCCCGCTTAAGGGCGATTATTTTTTGTCTTTAACTTCTTCGAACTCGGCATCCACTACGTCGTCGTCTTTCTTCGCCGCGTTGTCTGCACCCGCATCAGCACCCTGTGCCTGCGCCTGAGCTTGTGCCATTTCCAGCAGTTTGCCGGAAACCTGCACCAGAGCCTGGGTTTTCGCTTCGATCTCGGCTTTATCTTCGCCTTTCGCAGCCACTTCCAGATCTTTCAGCGCCGCTTCGATCGCCGTTTTGTCTTCTGCAGGCAGTTTATCGCCCGCTTCTTCCAGTTGCTTACGGGTACCGTGGATCAAGTGATCCGCCTGGTTACGGGTTTGCACCAGCTCTTCGAACTTACGGTCTGCTTCAGCGTTCACTTCCGCATCGCGCACCATTTTCTGGATTTCTTCTTCGTTCAGACCAGAAGATGCCTTGATGGTGATTTTCTGCTCACGACCGGTGTTCTTGTCTTTAGCAGACACATGCAGAATACCGTCGGCGTCGATATCGAAAGTCACTTCGATCTGAGCCATACCGCGTGGTGCAGCCTGGATACCGTCCAGATTGAACTGGCCCAGCGACTTGTTATCGTTAGCGCGTTTACGCTCACCCTGCAACACATGGATGGTCACTGCAGCCTGGTTGTCTTCAGCGGTCGAGAACACCTGGCTGTGCTTAGTTGGGATGGTGGTGTTTTTGGTGATCAACGGCGTCATCACGCTGCCCATGGTTTCGATACCCAGCGACAGCGGGGTAACGTCCAGCAGCAGAACGTCTTTCACATCACCGGCCAACACGCCGCCCTGAACCGCAGCACCTACGGCCACCGCTTCGTCCGGGTTAACGTCTTTACGTGGCTCTTTACCGAAGAAGTCAGCAACTTTCTTCTGAACCATTGGCATACGGGTCTGGCCACCCACCAGGATCACGTCCTGAATGTCGGAAACCGACAGGCCTGCGTCGTTCAGTGCCACTTTCAGCGGCTCAATAGAACGTGCAACCAAATCTTCTACCAGTGACTCGAGCTTGGCACGGGTCACTTTGATGTTCATGTGTTTTGGACCGGAACCATCTGCAGTGATGTACGGCAGGTTCACGTCGGTCTGCTGGGCAGAAGAGAGTTCGATCTTCGCTTTCTCAGCGGCTTCTTTCAGGCGCTGCATCGCCAACGGATCGTTGCGCAGATCCATGCCTTGATCTTTCTTGAACTCTTCTACCAGGTAGTTGATCAAGCGGCTGTCGAAGTCTTCACCACCCAGGTGGGTATCCCCGTTGGTTGCCAGCACTTCGAAGGTTTTTTCGCCATCAACGTCATCGATTTCGATAATAGAGATATCGAAAGTACCACCACCCAGATCGTATACCGCGATAGTGCGGTTACCCACTTCTTTGTCCAAGCCGTAAGCCAAGGCAGCAGCGGTTGGTTCGTTGATGATACGTTTGACTTCCAGACCCGCGATACGGCCCGCGTCTTTGGTTGCCTGACGCTGAGCATCGTTGAAGTAAGCAGGAACGGTAATTACCGCTTCGGTTACCGGCTCGCCCAGATAATCTTCCGCCGTTTTCTTCATTTTTTTCAGCACTTCAGCAGAGATCTGCGGTGGTGCCATTTTCTGGCCTTTCACTTCCAGCCAGGCGTCGCCGTTATCAGCAGCAACGATGTTGTACGGCATGATCGCTTTATCACGCTGTGCTTCTTCATCCTGGAAGCGACGGCCAATCAGGCGCTTGATCGCAAACAGGGTATTCTGTGGGTTAGTGACCGCCTGACGCTTAGCAGGCTGGCCAACCAGAATTTCACCATCCTGGGTATATGCGATGATCGAAGGTGTAGTGCGATCGCCTTCGGCGTTCTCCAGCACACGAGCCTTGCCGCCATCCATAATTGCTACACAAGAGTTGGTAGTACCCAGGTCGATACCAATAATTTTGCCCATCTAAACATCTCCACTAATAAATTCATAATCGGTCAGGTTGCTAACCTATATGCGGGCGATTCTTCATTTTTCAACTGCCCGCTACACCAGTTTTATCCCCTTCACCTTGCAAACTATAGGCAGATGCTAATTTACAAGCTGAAGGGGATATCCGCGGTCGGCAACTGCGGTTGTCAATAAGATGGGGCCATCCGAACCAGCATCAAGGGCCTGAGTAAAAAAAATTTCGTTTTTACCCGCTGTAAGATCATTGTTTCCTTTCATCGGGATCATTATGATGCCGCGCGCTCTGATGGAAGCGAGGCTTTTTTCGGCCATTCAGACCCATTATGAGTTTACCTATACCCAAAATATTTCAACTGGCTTGAAAGACAGCGGGCATATCCATTTTTGTTAGTATTCTGTTATTACAGAGGACATATGCACACCAACAAGTTGGCGAATCCAGGCCCTCTGGGTCTGATGGGCTTCGGAATGACCACCGTCTTGCTGAACCTGCACAATGCAGGCTTTTTTCCACTGACCTCCGTCATCATCAGCATGGGGATTTTCTTCGGTGGTATGGCTCAGATTTTTGCTGGCATTCTTGAATTCAAGAAAGGCAATACCTTCGGTTTGACCGCTTTCACGTCCTACGGCTGCTTCTGGCTGAGCCTGGTGGGGATCCTGCTGCTGCCACGTATGGGTCTGGCAGATCCTACCGATGCCAACGTGCTCGGTATTTATCTGGCACTTTGGGGCGTCTTCACCCTGTTTATGTTCTTTGGCACGCTGTGCGCCAACCGCGCGCTGCAATTCGTGTTCGCCAGCCTGACCTTGCTGTTTGCCCTGCTGGCCGTCGGCAACATGACCGGTAACCACGCCATCCTGACCTTTGCTGGCTATGAAGGGATCATCTGTGGTGCCAGCGCTATTTATCTGGCGATGGCAGAAGTGATTAACGAACAGCTGGGCCGCACCGTTCTGCCTATTGGCAGCGTAACTGCTTCACCAGCGGCGCAAGTCACCGCAACCGCCTGATTAATGACGTTCTGATAGCAAAAAGCCCTGCCGTTGCAGCAACGACAGGGCTTTTTTAGCATTCAGGAACCGGTGATCTAGAGCTTGTTTTCACTGTTCAGATCGCGGCGCAGGTAGATACCCAACAGCAACCCGATCATCGACAGCGCCAGCACATAGTAAGCCGGAGCTAACGGGGTTAACTTCATGATCAACGTGACAAAGATCGGGGTTAACCCACCAAAGATGGCGTAGGCCACATTGTAGGAGAATGAGATCCCGCTAAACCGCACTTCTGCCGGGAAAGCCCGCACCAGCACATAAGGCACCGCTCCTACGATCCCCACGCTGAATCCCACCAGCGCATAGGTCGCAAACAACATATCCGGGTGAGTTCCTATCGTCTGATAAAACAGCCAACTACAGGCGGCGAGCAGCAGGCTGCCGACGATAAAGGTTTTGCTGGCACCAAAGCGATCGGCCGCCGAACCTGAGGTGATACAGCCGATAATCAGCATAACGATCGCCACGCTGTTGGCCTGCAACGACAGCGCCGGAGCAATGCCAAACTGTTTTTGCAGATAGGTTGGCGTCATCAGGATCACCACCACAATTCCGGCCGACAGCAGCCAGGTCAGCAGCATGGATACCGCCACCTCTTTCTTATGATTCACTATCACCGATTTCAGCGGCAGCTCTTCCGCCAGCGCTTTACGCGCCTGCATCTCGATAAAGATCGGTGTTTCCTGCAACCAGCGGCGCAGATACATGGCGAACAGACCAAAAATACCGCCGAGGAAGAACGGAATACGCCAGCCACCGTTGAGGATCGCTTCTTGGCTGAGCGTGGTATTGATGAGGGTAGCCACCACCGATCCCAGCAGGATACCGGCAGTTAATCCCGCAGTGAGCGTGCCGCAGGCGAAACCAATGCGTTTACGCGGCACGTGTTCGGCCACAAAAACCCATGCCCCCGGCACTTCCCCGCCGATAGCCGCGCCTTGCAGCACGCGCATCAGCAGCAGTAACAGCGGTGCCGCAATACCAATGCTGGCATAAGTGGGCAGCATCCCCATCGCCAGCGTCGGTAACGCCATCAAGAGAATACTCAGGGTGAACATCTTCTTGCGGCCAACCAGATCGCCAAAGTGGGCCATGATGATGCCGCCCAGCGGGCGGGCCAGATAACCGGCCGCGAAGATACCAAAAGTCTGCACCTGGCGCAGCCATTCCGGCATGTCCGCCGGGAAGAACAACTCGCCCATAACCGCAGCAAAGAAAACGAAAATGATAAAATCATAGAACTCTAACGCACCGCCCAAGGCCGCCAAGGTCAGAGTTTTGTAGTCTTGCCGGTTCAAGCGGCGATTATTGTCGTGGTGCATAAGATACCGTCAGAGGAAACAATGAAGAAAAAAAGCACAGCGGCTTTATGTAAACGAATCCTTACTATAACGGCAAATTATTTTCACACCAAATCGGTTGAACGCTATTTCGCAGTTGGCTGAAATTTAGAGGTTCATCTCACGGCGCGCATTTTTAGGGCGAAATGCCACTACCACTGCCTCGTGGGTTTCTACGTAAGGCCCTTCAAGCAGTTGGATGCAATAAGGCACACTGGCGAAAATGCCATGCACCACCACCTTGCCCTGCTCGTCTTTCACCCCTTCTAGCGTTTCCTGAATCGACTTTGGCTGCCCCGGCAGGTTGATGATCAGTGCCTGTTTGCGGATCACGCCAACCTGACGCGAAAGAATGGCCGTTGGTACATAGTGTAGGCTGATTTGGCGCATTTGTTCACCAAAGCCAGGCATCACGCGATCGGCGATCTCCAACGTAGCATCAGGCGTGACATCACGGCGTGCCGGGCCGGTTCCGCCAGTGGTCAGCACCAGATGGCAGCCCATTTCATCGACCAGTTCGCACAAGGTATGTTCAATCAGCATCTGCTCATCGGGGATCAGCCGGGTTTCCAGTTCGAAAGGCGTGGCCAGCGCGCTGCTCAGCCAAGCCTCCAGTGCCGGGATCCCTTTGTCCTGATAAACGCCGCCGGAAGCGCGATCGGAAATTGAAACCAAACCAATACGTAATGTGTCCATGCTTAACCTCTGTCGCTGAAGTGCTGTGGATGGGTTCATCTCCCACCCTGTTACTCATCCCGAAAGTATAGGTTGTCAGCCTACCACCGGGGAAAATGGGCATAAAAAAGGCGGCCTAAGCCACCTTTTTCCACGCGAATTGCCGTTAATTACAGCAGATCGGCGATCATTTTTTCCAGCTTGCCCTGGTCTACGGCAAATTTGCGGATGCCGTCGGTCAGTTTCTCAACCGCCATTGGATCCTGGTTGTGCTGCCAGTAGAACTCAGACTCAGTCAGCGGTGCAGGACGTGCCTTCACTTCACCGGTATAGGACAGTTTACGTTCCAGCGCCCCTTCGCTCTCTGCCAGTTCTTTCAGCAATGAAGGCGCGATGGTCAGGCGATCACAACCGGCCAATTCGATGATTTCACCGATGTTACGGAAGCTTGCGCCCATCACTACGGTTTCGTAGCCGTGCTGCTTGTAGTACTGATAGATCTCAGTCACGGAAACCACGCCTGGATCTTCATGCGGTGCGAACTCTTTTTTGTCGCCATTGGCTTTGTACCAGTCGAGGATACGGCCAACAAACGGAGAAATCAGATAGGCACCGGCTTCGGCGCAGGCACGTGCCTGGGCGAAGGAGAACAGCAGCGTCAGGTTACAGTTGATGCCTTCTTTTTCCAGGCGTTCCGCCGCGCGGATGCCCTGCCAGGTAGAAGCCAGTTTGATCAGAATGCGATCGTTGCTGATACCCGCTTCATTATAAAGTTTGATCAGGCGCTTGGCCTTGGCCACGCTGGCTTCGGTATCATAAGACAGGCGTGCGTCCACTTCGGTGGAAATACGGCCTGGGATCAGTTTCAGGATTTCCAGACCGATGTTGACCGCCAGCTTGTCTGCTGCGTCGGCGACTTGTTGCTCACGATCGCTGCTCTGCTCACGCGCCCAGGCGATAGCTTCATCAATCAGTTTGCGGTATTCAGGAATTTGAGCTGCATTGAGGATCAGCGAAGGGTTAGTCGTTGCATCTTGCGGTTGATATAGCTTCATTGCAGCGATATCACCCGTATCCGCAACCACCGTAGTAATCTGGCGTAGGGAAGTTAATTTATCGGTCATGTTGGCATTATCTCATCGTTTGTGCATGAACTTTTGGCATCGTTCAACCATGCCCTGAGCTGATAATAACATGCGCGAGGCCCGGTGCAAGGCTGGAAAATCACAGCGTTGCGGCAGGGGTTTCATCCATGTTCTAGCAACCGTTTACATCCATAACCTTCGTAATTTCCGAGCAAAAAGGACGACATTACCATGCAT
>JBAQHZ010000502.1:0-6997 GCA_049288585.1 Chania sp. | reverse complement strand
TATTCGTTGTTTTTAAATCCATTAACAGCAAATAAGTTGTTTTTGTCTTAAAATTGTACTAATTTTAGTGCGAATGCTTGATTTACAATTAATAAGGTGTTTTTGGTGGTAGGGGGAGAACAATGCGAAAAATAGACGAGTTATCCTCAATTCTTAAACAGCGCCGCCGCGAATTAAACTGGAATCAAAAAGATTTCCTGATGGCAATTGGCATGACCCAGCAGCAATATCAACGTCTTGAATCCGGTAGTGATATGCGGCTCAGTACGCTGTTGAAAGTGTTGGAGGCAATGGGGCTTGAGTGTGTGATTGTTCCCAAGGCTCGGGTGAAAGAGGCGGTAGCGTTGGGGCAGCAACAGGCCGGAAAGGGGCTGGATGTTCAAAGCTACAGGGAACTCGAAGCACTATTGCAAGAGCTTGAGGATCGCTAATGGCGAAGTTACGGCAAATCGAAGCGGTTAATGCATTGTCACTGACGCTATACGGTACGCGTGTGGGTGTTTTGGCACACTACAGTGGTGGTAAAAACATCCTGACTTTTGACCCACAATTTCGGGCAATGCCAGAGAGCACGCGTCCGCTATTTTCACTACAGCAACGGGCAAACCCAGATTATTTGTCACAACCATTCATGTCTTCACAACGCCTGCCGCCGGTATTATCTAACCTGTTGCCGGAAGGTGCGCTACGCAATTGGATGGCACAGAGTTTAAAGTCACACGTTGATGAAGAGTTTCCCCTTTTTGTTTGGGCGCGCACTAACTTGCCCGGTGCGTTGGAAGCGGAACCACTGGCGGCGGGCGCTATCCCTACATGGGCATTGACGTCACGTGGAGCGCTTGATGCGGTTCAAATAGGTGTTGCTGCTGAGCAGCAGAAATTTTCTCTGGCGGGAGTCCAGATGAAATTCTCGTCTTTGCGCCAAGACGGGCGTTTTAATATTACTTCTCAAGTTGGGGCGGATAGCTGGATTATTAAAACACCATCGACTCACCATCGCCATGTGCCAGAAAATGAATTCACCGCAATGAGATTAGCGCAGGCTATCGGAGTCGATATTCCTGACATAGAGCTGGTTCCGCTGTCGCAATTGGATCACCTGCCGGATATTCGTCTGGCTGACGAATCCTATGCCTATGCCATCCGGCGCTTTGATCGCAGTGAACACGGACGGGTGCATACAGAAGACTTTGCACAGATTTTTAATCTGTATGCACACGATAAATATCGGGGGAAAAATTACGATCAAATTGCCGCTGTGCTTTATAGACTCAGCGATGAACCATTGGCTGACGCGCAGCAGATGGCGCGCCGTTTACTGGCAAATATTCTGTTGGCAAACGGCGATGCTCATCTCAAGAATTGGTCGGTTATTTATCCTGATAAAGTCGATGTTCGTTTATCTCCAGCCTATGACATTGTTGTGACGCGAGCTTATATCGCAGGGGAAGCAGAGGCTGCGCTCAATATGGCGCAAGAAAAGCGTTGGTCAGTGGTCAATCTGTACACCTTCGAGCGTTGGGCTGAGCGTGTAGGGATGCCTTGGCCTGCCATTCGTGTTCACGTGTTGGATGCGATCGATAAAGCACGCACGTTATGGCCAGATATGCTGGAAAAATTACCGATGATAGACGCGCATAAAACCGTGCTTCGGCAACATTGGGCGTCACTCTCTGCTGATTTTCGTCTGAAGTGATGGCCAAATTATCTGCTTACCCAAAAAACCATTGATTGTCACCGGTTGGCAAATCAGCGAAAATGGCCCACTGTTACCTTTTCATTACCGCTTTGCCTGGCACCGCTATTGACGCGTTTGCGATGATTGCAGGGCGGACCAACTGTAGAATCTGAAAAACATGTCTCCTAGTGAATTCGCCCGCGAAGTCTCGAAAAGAAGAACTTTCGCCATTATCTCGCACCCCGATGCCGGTAAAACTACCATTACCGAGAAGGTGCTGCTGTTCGGACAGGCTATCCAGACCGCCGGTACGGTAAAAGGCCGTGGTTCCAACCAACACGCCAAATCCGACTGGATGGAGATGGAGAAACAGCGTGGTATCTCGATCACCACTTCGGTGATGCAGTTCCCATACCGCGAATGCCTGATCAACCTGCTGGATACCCCAGGGCACGAAGACTTCTCTGAAGATACCTATCGTACCCTGACCGCGGTGGACTGCTGCCTGATGGTGATCGACACCGCAAAAGGCGTTGAAGATCGTACCCGCAAGCTGATGGAAGTGACCCGCCTGCGCGATACGCCGATCCTGACCTTTATGAACAAACTTGACCGTGACATCCGCGATCCGATGGAAGTGATGGATGAAGTCGAGCGCGAACTGAAAATCGCCTGCTCGCCGATCACTTGGCCGATTGGCTGCGGCAAGCTGTTCAAAGGGGTTTATCACCTCTATAAAGACGAAACCTACCTGTATCAGACCGGTAAAGGCCACACCATTCAGGAAGTGCGGATCGTCAAAGGGTTGAACAACCCTGATCTCGACGCTGCCGTGGGTGAAGACTTGGCTGCGCAACTGCGCGAAGAGCTGGAACTGGTGCAAGGGGCTTCCCACGAGTTTGAGCAGGAAGCCTTCCTGGCCGGTGAATTGACCCCGGTGTTCTTTGGTACCGCCTTGGGTAACTTTGGCGTGGACCATATGCTGGATGGCTTGGTGGCCTGGGCACCTGCGCCGATGCCGCGTAAAACCAATACCCGTGAAGTGGTCGCTGCAGAAGATAAATTTACCGGCTTCGTGTTCAAGATCCAGGCGAATATGGATCCGAAACACCGTGACCGCGTGGCCTTTATGCGCGTAGTGTCCGGCAAATATGAGAAAGGCATGAAGCTGCGCCAGGTTCGTACCGGCAAAGACGTGGTGATCTCCGATGCGCTGACCTTTATGGCGGGCGATCGTTCTCATGTGGAAGAAGCTTACCCAGGCGATATTATCGGTTTGCATAACCACGGCACCATTCAGATTGGCGACAGTTTTACCCAGGGTGAAGACATGAAGTTCACCGGCATTCCGAACTTTGCCCCTGAACTGTTCCGCCGCATTCGCCTGCGCGATCCGCTGAAGCAGAAACAACTGCTGAAAGGGTTGGTGCAGCTGTCGGAAGAAGGGGCTGTGCAGGTGTTCCGCCCAATCTCCAACAACGATCTGATCGTGGGGGCTGTCGGTGTGCTGCAGTTTGACGTGGTGGTTGCACGCTTGAAATCCGAATACAACGTGGAAGCGCTGTATGAGTCGGTGAACGTTTCCACTGCCCGTTGGGTGGAGTGCAGCGACGTGAAGAAATTTGAAGAGTTCAAGCGCAAGAACGAACTGAACCTGGCGTTGGATGGCGGTGACAACCTCTCCTATATCGCACCGACCATGGTGAACCTCAACCTGACGCAAGAACGTTATCCAGACGTGGTATTCCGCAAAACTCGCGAACACTAATCTGCCGATGCGGCACCGCATTCTCGCGGTGCCCATGACTCCCCAGCAGTTGCAACCTTCAGCACTTATCTTGCTAATTATTAAATTTTATTTATAAATTCTATTTTCCTCGTGGCTGATGCTTTACGGCTATCCTTCTACAAATTTCACCTGATGGGCTATGTTTATTAGGGTCTTTGGCATTTAATAAGCAAAAATAACTGCTACTCAGTTACTATCTAGAAGGTTATTTTGCTCTGTTGTCGATCGGCGACAGTTCTATCTCATTAATATCAATGAGATAGCAACAGTGTCCCCGTATGAAGACGTGACTGTCGCTAATAGGCAACAGTTTCTCGCCTAAGTGTTGTATTCCTGTTTCTTTACTGTTGATTTTTAATGGTTTTATAAGTCTGGCATAGATATTGCTGTTGTCTTGTCGTGAACGTTTGATTGTATAGTAATCGTGAAGTATTCATTTGAGTTCGCCGTGATAACACGGTACAGGAGTCCGCAGCTGATGGGGATTCACAACCAGAAGGAAGAGATCGATGAAAAATACCAAGTTTGCACATTCTTTGATGGCTATCGTTTTGGGTTCTGTTCTGGTGAGTGGCAGTGTGCTGGCGCAAGAGTCGCTGCTCAACAAAGCCACCAGCGTGGCTGATAGCACGGGTGCCAAAATCGATAGCTCCATGAAAAAAGTCGACAGCTATATGGGTGACAGTGCGACAACCGCGAAAGTAAAAAGCGCATTGGTTGAAGATAAAGCCATCAAAAGTACCGATATCTCGGTGGTCACTGAGAAGGGCGTGGTAACGCTCAGTGGTTTTGTCAGCAGCCAGGTGCAGGCGGAACGGGCCGTAGCGGCTGCCGGTAAGGTGGAAGGGGTGAAATCCGTCAGCGACAAGCTGCACGTGAAAGACGAAGCCACCCAATCGGTGAAGGCTTATGCCGGTGATGCTGCAACCACCAGTGAACTGAAGGCCAAACTGCTGGCTGACGACATCGTACCTTCCCGTCATGTGAAAGTAGAGACCACCGACGGTGTGGTGCAGCTTTCCGGTACGGTAAAAACGCAGGCGCAATCCGAGCGGGCAGAGAGCATTGCCAAAGCGATTGATGGCGTGAGAAGCGTCAAGAACGATCTGGCAGTGAAATCCTAAATCCAGTTCTAATCACCGGGTCAACAAGGGGCACAACCTATTGCGCCCCAGCCTTAAGGAGAAGCTTATGTTTCGTTGGGGCATTATATTTTTAGTCATTGCGTTGATCGCGGCCGCGCTGGGCTTCGGTTCGCTGGCTGGCACCGCCGCTTGGGCGGCTAAAATGGTGTTTGTGGTGGGGATCATTCTGTTCCTGATCAGCCTGTTTACCGGCCGTCGGCGTCCTTAACATTTCTCTCAAAGTGTAACAAAGCTTAATTCCTTTTCTCGTCGTCTGGAGAGTTCAGTCATGAATAGCGATATTATTCTCGGCCGCTGGAAACAGTGGAAAGGCCAGGTCTGGCAGGCGTGGGCAGAGTTTTCCGGTAGTGACTATGCCTGGTTGGTTGGGAGTAATGACTGCCTCTCCGGCGTTTTGCAAGAAGATTACGGAAGAGAGCAAGAAGAGTTATCCTCAGAAAAACAGCCACATTGAGGAGACAGGGTTGGGATATAGAATACCTATCACGCTTGGTAATATAGAACCGCTGGCGTATAAACCCTTCCGGCCCGGTAAAATGGCGCTGGTGTGTGAGGGTGGCGGGCAGCGCGGCATCTTTACTGCCGGTGTATTGGACGAGTTGCAGCGCGCCCGCTTTAACCCTTTTGAACTGATGATTGGCACGTCTGCCGGAGCGCAGAATCTTTCGGCCTTTATCTGTGGCCAGATGGGCTATGCGCGGCGAGTGATTACCCGCTACACCACGTCGGCTAATTTCTTCAACCCTCTGCGCTTTGTGCGCGGTGGGCATCTTATCGATCTTGACTGGTTGATAGATATCACTTCACAGCAACTGCCGCTGGCGATCGATGTTGCCGAGCAGCATCTCAGCAATGGCCGTGAATTCCTGATGTGCGCCTGTCGCAGCGATAATTTTGAACCCGCTTACCTGCGCGTTGAACGAGCTAACTGGTTGCCTGCGATCAAGGCATCGAGCGCCATCCCCGGCTTTTACCGCCAGGGCGTTGAGCTGGACGGTATCAGCTATCTGGATGGTGGCATCAGCGATGCTATCCCGGTGGAGGAGGCCTATCGTCGCGGTGCCGATACCATTGTGGTGATCCGCACCGTGCCTTCGCAGATGTATTACACGCCGCAGTGGCTGAAACGGATGGAGCACTGGCTGAGTGACAGCAGTTTGCAGCAGATGGTGCGCATCATGCAGCAGCATGAGCAGAGTTATCACCGTATCCAGCAGTTTATTGAGCAACCGCCGGGTGAGCTGCGCATCTTCGAGATCTTCCCCCCTAAACCGCTGGCGAGCAGTGCGCTCGGCAGCCGTCTGCCTGCGCTGAATCAGGATTATCATCTTGGCCGCCGCTGCGGGCGTTACTTCCTGGCCACGGTTGGCCATTGGCTGCTGGAGCAGGAAAAGCGCGATGGCATCAAGCTGCAACAGACCGTTTCACGCCGCTTGTTGCAGCCGGAAAGCGTGCGTATGCCTTCACCGATCGCGACAGATATGACACATTCACACAATCAGGAAGCCCAGTTGGCAACGGCGAAAGTCATTCTGCCGGGAGATCCCTCAGCTGGTGATGGAGACGCGCTGTGAATTACGTTTTTACCGATACCCACTGCCATTTTGATTTCCCGCCGTTTAGCGGCCACGAAGATGAAAGCTTGGCACTGGCCGCGCAAGCCGGTGTGCAGCAGATTATTGTGCCTACGGTAACGGCGGATCGTTTTGCCCTGGTGCTGAAACTGGCGCACGATCATGCGCCGGTGTTTGCCGCGCTGGGGCTGCATCCGTTGTATATCGCGCAGCATCACGATGAACAGCTTGAGCAATTGGCGGGTTTTCTCGCCCGCCAACCGGCAAAGCTGGTGGCGGTGGGGGAGATTGGGCTGGATCTGTATATGGAAAACCCCCGGTTCGATCGCCAGCAGGCGTTGCTCAAGCAGCAGCTGGCGTTGGCAAAACGCCACGATCTGCCGGTGATCCTGCATTCCCGCCGTAGCCACGATCCACTGGCGGCGATATTGCGCCGGGCCGATGTACCGCGCCGTGGCGTGGTACACGGTTTTGCTGGCAGCCTGGCACAGGCACAGGCGTTTATCCGGCTGGGGTATTACATCGGCGTTGGTGGCACTATCAGTTACGAACGCGCGCAGAAGACACGCAGCGTGATGGCGCAGTTACCGCTGGCGTCATTGCTGCTGGAAACCGATGCGCCGGATATGCCGCTAGCGGGCTATCAGGGGCAAGCGAACCGCCCTGAACGGGCCGCCGAGGTGTTTCAGATGCTGTGCCAGTTGCGGCCCGAACCGCCCGATGAAATCGCCCATCATCTGCAACAAAACACCCTGTCTTTATTCGGCTTGACGCCGTACATCGCCTAAAACGTGATTTAAATCACGTTGCG
>JBAQHZ010000501.1:0-7031 GCA_049288585.1 Chania sp. | reverse complement strand
ATACAAAACGCTTGGTGACATGTAAAGCGATAATGCTATTTTTTCATTCCTGATTGATTAAGTGTATTATTTGAATGCGTGATTTAAATAAATTAAAATTAAGTTAATTTAAAACTGAACTGGTATTTTTAAAAATTAATATTTAGTTAGTGGGGTAATTATTTTTATCGATTGTATAAGTCATGGCGCTAATTGTCATTAATACCAATAGCAGACATATTAGTCACATTTGAAGTGGGCGTTCGATTTCAATTTATATACCCAAAATAATTCGAGTTGCTTGTAGGCGGCAAACGAATGAATCCCTGGGAGCATAGCGAACTATGCAGGGCAACCGCATGAGTGCGGCAATTTTAACCAGTTTGGTCGGTATACAGTCACACATAGTCTGTTTAGAACTACCATTGTGCGTTTAATGATCTAAATGAGTTTGTTTTACATGCATTTATTGCTCAATAAATATTCATGCGTTTGCCCTGGCGAACTATGTGACCAGGGTGAAAGAGTGCAGCCAACACCCAAGCAACTTGAAGTATGAAGGGTATAGCGGGAATATTGATCAACAACGCCTTCACAGTGGTAAAGACGTTGTTAAGTTCACTGCCCGGTGAGGGCAGTAGATTTATTATGGCGGCCAGCTTTTAATACAAAAGTGAATACAATTGGCGGCGATATTTGGCAGCCAGCGCATCACCGGTGCCCAGTGCGGCCAGAATATCCATCAACGTCTTGCGCGCATTACCGTTCGCTGCGGCCAGATCTTTTTGCAGATGGCCCATTAATAGCTCCAATGCTTCTTCGTTACGGCCAACCTGATGCAGCTGCAAGGCGAGTTGAACCGCCAGTTCAACGTTCTGTGGCTGCTGCTGTACCTGCTGCTGTAACTGTTGGATTTCCGGCGTATCTGCAGCCTGTTTCAGTAATTCAATCTGCGCCACCAGCCCTTGATAACGGGTATCGCGATCCTGCAATGGAATGGTTGCCAATACCGCTTCGGCATCTTCCGTCTTGTTCAGGGCGATTTGCGTTTCGGCCAGAGTCAGGCCGATATCGCTACGTTGGCTACTGGC
The DNA here is from genome assembly GCA_049288585.1 of Chania sp. Lineage (GTDB taxonomy): Bacteria > Pseudomonadota > Gammaproteobacteria > Enterobacterales > Enterobacteriaceae > Chania. The sequence continues at coordinate 5,961 of JBAQHZ010000501.1, read as the reverse complement.
TTGCCAGGCCTCTTTCAGCAGCGGCAGGGCATCGATGGCACGATCTTCTTGCAGCAGTTCCATCGCTTCTGCCAGTTTCAGATCTTCGACTTTGGGCAGGAAACGTTGCAGGAATTCACGGATCATCTCTTCCGGCTGTGGGCCTTGGAAGCCATCAACCGGCTGACCCTCTTGGAACATATAAACGGTTGGGATCGAGCGCAGCCCAAACTGCGAGGCGATCATCTGCTCGGCGTCGCAGTCTACCTTGGCCAGAATGAACTGACCGGCGTATTCCGCCGCCAGCTTATCCAGAACCGGGTTGAGTTGCAGGCAATGCTGGCTGCGATCGGACCAGAAGTAAAACAGCACCGGGATCGACATGGACTGTTCTAACGTCTGGTGCAGGTTAGTTTCGTTAATATCAACAACAACTGGAGCTAGCATAGTTTTTCTCTCTGAGCTTGCGGAGCGATTTGATTCTTAATGGGGGCAAACTGACGCACTTCAACCCTAGCCATTGCTGCGCATCATCCAATCCAGCACGCGGCCGGGCAGCAGACGGCGCAGGATACCCATGGCATGGGCCAGCAATGTCACTGGATAACGTAATTTAGCCTTCGGGCTTTCCAGCGCGTGGCGCAGTTTCGGCAGCACGGCTTCCGGCGGCAGCGTCAGCAGTTTGGCGATGCGGGGATTATGCACTGGTTGATCGCTCTGCGTCTGATTGACGTTCTGGGTAAAATGCGTGGTGAGCGGGCCGGGCTCGATCAGGCTGACCTGAATCCCCGTACCGTGCAGCTCCATACGCAGCGCATCCGACCAGGCTTCCAGCGCAAACTTGCTGGCGGCGTAGGCTCCGCGCCCAGCGCTGGAGACCAACCCCATCACTGAACTGGTTTGAATGATACGCCCTTCGCCGTGCGGCAGCATAGCTGGCAGCAGTAACTGCGTTAACTGATGGGTACCGAACAGGTTGGTTGAGAACTGTTGTTCCAACTGCTGGCGCGAGATGGCACTCAGCTTGCCATAAACACCGTAACCGCCATTGTTGAACAGGCCATACAGACGCCCGTTGGTCATTTCGATCACCTGCGCTGCGGCACGTTCTACGCTGGCGCTGTCATCCAGATCCAGCTCAATCCCTTCCAGCCCGAGTTGCTGCATGTTTTCCACGTCCTGCGGTTTACGGCAGGCGGCCAGCACGCGGTAGCCACGGTTACGCAGATCCTGCGCTGCAATCAACCCAATTCCGCTGGAACAGCCGGTTATCAATATCGCTTTTTGCATAACTTTACCTAGTAGGCAGCCCTATTTAGTGAGACTCATGTTTTACTAGAGGTTCCAGCCGCTCTGCCATCCAGGTGGCGATAAACGGTTGGGCATCCTTGTTAGGATGTAATCCGTCATCCTGCATCCATTCCGGTTTAATCACCACTTGTTCCATAAAGAACGGCAATAGCGGAATGTTGAACTGCTTGGCCAGTACCGGGTAGATGGCGCCGAAAGCGTCGGTGTAGCGGCGGCCATAGTTTGGCGGAATATGAATTTGCATTAACAGCGGTTGTGCACCCGCCTGCCGTACTTGGGTGATAATCTGGCTGAGATCGCGCTGAATATCCTGGGCCGGGAAACCGCGCAGCCCATCGTTAGCGCCCAGTTCAATCATCACCCAGCGCGGCTGGTGCTGTTTCAACAGTTCAGGCAGACGCGCCAGCCCTTGGGCTGCGGTGTCACCGCTGATACTGGCGTTGATCACCTGCGGGCCGCTGGGCTGTTTTTGCCAGCGGTTGGCCAGCAGCGTTGGCCAGGCTTGAGCCACCGGCAGGCGATAACCGGCACTTAAACTGTCGCCAAGAATCAATAAGGTATCGGCGGCGGCAGCACGTAAACTGAATAATCCCAACAGCAAAAGGAAGGGAAGATGCCAGCGGAAAACGTTCTTGAAGTTCATCATCTTAGTAAACACGTTGGTCAGGGTGAGCATCAGCTCACCATCCTTACCGGAGTCGAGCTGGTTGTCAAACCCGCGCAGACAATTGCCCTGATTGGCGAGTCCGGTTCGGGTAAATCGACGCTGCTGGGGATCCTTGCCGGGTTGGACGACGGCAGTGAAGGGGATGTGCGCCTGTTGGGCGAGTCGCTGACCGCTCTGGATGAAGAAGGACGCGCGGCCTTGCGGGCGAAAAATGTCGGATTTGTGTTTCAATCTTTCATGCTGGTGCCGACGCTGAATGCGTTGGAGAACGTGCAATTACCGGCGCTGCTGCGTGGCGAAAGCGATCGCCATAGCCGCGAACAGGCGGTGCAGTTGCTGGAGCAGCTCGGCCTGGGCAAACGCCTTAGCCACTTGCCCGCGCAGCTTTCCGGCGGCGAGCAGCAGCGTGTGGCGCTGGCGCGTGCTTTCAGCGGCCGCCCACGGGTATTGTTTGCCGATGAACCGACCGGTAACCTCGATCGCCAGACCGGTGAACGTATCGCCGATCTGCTGTTCTCCCTCAACCGTGATTTTTCCACCACGCTGATCCTGGTCACTCATGACGAAACCTTGGCGGCGCGCTGCCAGCGGCGGCTGCGCTTGCGTGAAGGCAAGCTGTGGGAGGAAGCATGATCTGGCGTTGGTTCTGGCGTGAATGGCGTTCGCCTTCGCTGCTGATTGTCTGGCTGGCGCTGACGTTGTCAGTGGCCTGTGTGCTGGCGCTCGGCAGTATCAGCGATCGTATGGACAAAGGCTTGAGCCAGCAAAGCCGTGATTTTATTGCCGGTGACCGCGTGTTGCGCACCGCACGCCCGGTGCCGGAGGGTTGGATCCTCGACGCACAGCAGCAGGGGTTGCAGGTCAGCCGTCAGCTCAGCTTTACCACCATGACTTATGCCGGGGAACGCCCACAGTTGGCCAATGTGAAGGCCACCGATGTGGCTTACCCGCTGTATGGCAAATTGGAAACCCGCCCGGCCAATATCAAACCGGAACCCGGTACGGTGCTGGTGGCACCGCGTCTGTTGGCGCTGTTAGATATCAAGGTTGGCGATAATCTGGAGGTGGGTGATACCACCTTGCGTATCGCCGGTGAAATCATCCAAGAGCCGGACTCCGGCTTTAACCCGTTCCAGACTGCACCCACCATTATCATCAATCTGGCGGACGTAGATAAAACCGGTGCGGTGCAACCGGGTAGCCGCCTGACCTATCGCTATATGTTTGCCGGTTCACCGGAGAATATTCTGCGTTTTGAAGAGCGCTTAAAGCCGCAGCTCAAGCCGGATCAGCGCTGGTTTGGCCTGGAGGAGTCCGGCAGTGCGCTGGGGAAATCGCTACAGCGCTCACAGCAGTTCCTGCTGCTTTCGGCGCTGCTGACACTGTTGTTGTCGATAGCTGCCGTGGCGGTGGCGATGAGCCACTATTGCCGCAGCCGTTACGATCTGATTGCGGTGCTGAAAACCTTGGGTGCCGGGCGCAAAGCGCTGAGCAGGCTGATCGTTGGCCAGTGGCTGGCGGTGCTGCTGCTGGCGGGGGCCTGTGGCGGCCTGATCGGGCTGGGGTTTGAATCCCTGCTGATCCGCCTGCTGGCCCCGGTGTTACCAGGGGAGTTGCCCGCCGCCGGAGTCTGGCCGTGGGTATGGGCGCTGGGGGCTCTGGTGATGATTTCGTTGCTGGTTGGCCTGCGCCCGTATCGGCAGTTGCTGGCTACCCAGCCGCTGCGTGTGCTGCGCCGCGACGTGGTGGCTAACGTCTGGCCGCTGCGCTATTTCCTGCCGATTACGGCGGTGACGGTGGTGCTGTTGCTAACCGTGCTGATGGGGGCGAGTACGCTGTTGTGGGCGATCCTCGCCGGGATGGTGGTGCTGGCACTGCTGTTGGGGGGGATTGGCTGGGGCAGCCTGCTGCTATTGCGGCGCATTACGCTGAAAAACCTAGCGTTACGCTTGGCGGTGAACCGCCTGCTGCATCAACCGTGGGTGACGATCAGCCAGCTAGCGGCGTTTTCGCTGTCGTTCATGCTGTTGGCGCTGTTGCTGGTGCTGCGTAACGATCTGCTCGATCGCTGGCAGCAGCAGTTGCCGCCTGATAGCCCGAACTATTTCCTGCTGAACATGACGCAAGCGCAGGTGCCACAGGTTAAAACCTTCCTGCAACAACACCAATTGAAGGAAGAGACTTTCTACCCGATCGTGCGTGTGCGCCTGACCGAGATTAACCAGCAGGTGGCAACCGAAAGGGTGCATGAGGACGATCCGGGTGGTGAAGCGGTCAACCGCGAACTGAACCTAACTTGGCAGACCGATCTGCCGGATCACAATCCGTTAACGGCGGGCGCCTGGCCGCCGAAGAGCGGAGAAGTGTCGATGGATGAAGGTATTGCCGGGCGGCTCAAAATCAAATTGGGCGATACGCTGACCTTCAGCGGCGATACCCAATCGTTCAGCGCCAAAGTCACCAGTCTGCGGCAGGTGGATTGGGAAAGCCTGAAACCGAACTTTTACTTTATCTTCCCGCCGGGTGCTTTGGATGGCCAACCGCAAACCTGGCTGACCAGCTTCCGTTACAACGGTGATGGCAAGATGCTGACCCAGCTCAACCGCCAGTTCCCAACCTTGAGCCTGCTGGATATTGGCTCGATCCTGAAACAGGTTGGCGGCGTGTTGCAGCAGGTGAGCCGTGCGCTGGAAGTGATGGTGGTGCTAGTGGTGATCTGCGGCGGTTTGCTGCTGCTGGCACAGGTGCAGGTCGGTATGCGCCAACGTCGGCAAGAGCTGGTGGTTTACCGCACGCTGGGAGCGGGCAAACGCCTGTTACGTGGCACGCTGTGGTGCGAGTTTGCGCTGCTCGGGCTGGTGGCGGGTATTGCGGCGGCAGTAGGGGCTGAAGCGGCGCTCTGGCTGTTACAAACTAAGGTGTTCGACTTCCCGTGGTCACCGACGCCGGTACTGTGGTGGGCGCTGCCGCTATTGAGTGCCTTGCTGCTGTCGCTATGTGGCGGTTGGTTGGGTGTGCGCTTGCTGCGCGGACAAGCTCTGTTTCGCAGTTACGAAGGTTAAGTAAAAATGGTGAACAGGAGAGCCATGCCAGGCGGTTAACAACCGGTGGGCTCGCAGTTCTCGGGCCTCAATCGCCTCTCCCGCAGGGAGAGGCGTGACCATTATTGAAACATAATGTTAAATCAAGCTTAAGAATTGGGGTCGTATGCCACTTTATAGTGCAGAAAAAGTGACTTAATTAAGAGTAAAATCAGATATTAAATATCAATTATCGCTGTGTAAATAATCATTAAATCTGGGTTTTTTCTCAAATAAGTCTTCACTATATCTTTATAGGCCAATTTAATACCTATTAAGAAGTATTTTTCATGCTTATTTAACGACAAACGAATTTATCTATCGCTACATCCTTTTCCTAGGAAAAGTCGGTAGGACGGTAAACTGACGGGATACTTCAGAGCATAATTTGTTATGGCCTATCAGACAGTCATTATCCATATAAAATGTAAGGATTGTTAGGGCGGCAGGGGCCGATCGCCTGATTGAGCGGCGTAACCCTGCCCCCTAAATAATAGAGAACCTCCCGCGCTAAAAATCCCTTCTCAGCGTCTTTATTTCCACTAGCGAAAAAAATAGCTACAAAAGAGATTATTCAATTAAAAAGCGTCCTAAAGGACTCAGAGAAACCTTGATTTACATAGATTACTGCATTCAAATTGCTTATTACATTTATTTGACTACGTTTTAAAGACTGGATAAAAATAGCCCTATTACGTTCGAGTTATTACAGTGGTTATGGAAATATTTATCTTAGTATGCGGAGTTTGAATGTGTATCTGCGCCGTAGGGTGTAGGTATGACAATATTTACATTCCTATACTCTAAATAATTCGAGTTGCATGTAGGCGGCAAGTCCGCGAGTCGCCAGGAGCATAGATAACTATGTGACTGGTGCGAACGGACGCAGCCAACACCCATGCAACTTGAAGTATGACGGGTATA
>JBAQHZ010000500.1:0-12855 GCA_049288585.1 Chania sp. | reverse complement strand
AAAATAATTCGAGTTGCTTGTAGGCGACAGAGTGCAGCCAACACCCAAGCAACTCGAAGTATGAAGGGTATACATCACTTCGAGAGTATTGAAAGTAAATGCACATACAACTTGAAGTATGACGAATACAGAGGATTAATGACGGCTATGAACAACCCTATAACGTGGCGATTGTCTGCCATGACTATTGCATTATTAACCAGCGGCAATAACTATGCCGACGAAACGTTCCACTTTGCTCAGCAGCCGAATAATAACGGTGACCATACGGTGGTCACAGCCACTGGGATCAATCAATTTCAGCTGTCGGACCTGATGGCCAGTGCCGAAGGCAAACCGGTGGATGCAACCAATGCCGGAGCATTGTCACTCACGGTTGCCCCCGCTCAGGGCGATGCGCAAGCCAGTGGAGTACTCATTACCTCCGGTACTTTTGCTAATCAGGCTGCGGGCAGGATCACCATCAGGGCCAATGCTCTGGATGGGCAAGCAACTGCCAGCGGATTACAGCCAACCGATGCCTATTGGTCTACGGTGATCAACAGGGGCAACGTCAATGTTAACGCTGACAGCCTGTCGGCCAGTGCAGCAGCTTATGGTATTAACTCTGGTGTGGCTTTCTCTGACAGTGCCAGCGATCACTATGGCGATCATATGATGTTACGCAACGATGGCAGCATGCAGGTTAATGCAACGGCGAGCCAAGGGGCTGATGCTTTTGGCATTTACTCTAATGCTGGCAATGGCCTCATCAATAACGGCAATTTGCTGGTTACCGCACAATCTGCCGGGAGCAATGCCGCCGCGACAGGCCTGTATACCATTTCTGCCAACCCTGATGTCAAACCTGAGCCGTGGAACCAGAACAACCCTACCCATTTAATGAGCAATAATGGCCTGTTAACGGTGTCTGCCACCGGCAGTAATGCGACCGCCAGCGGTATCTATACCGAAGCAGAAGGTGTCACCATCAATAATAGCGGGACACTGCTGATTAATGCTGTCAGCAACAGCGCCGCTGGGAATGCTGCTGCCTATGGGGTTAATGTCGTGAATGGGAGCGCAACGCTAAATTCTAGCGGAAAAATCCTTACATCCGCCTCTGGCGGTGCTCAGCAGCGATCCTATGAAGTGATGGCCAATGGCTCAGTGGTCAATATCACGCAATATGTTCTCACGCTGGGCGACAACACACCCTGGGCGGTCAGTAATGGCGGGACAATCGCACTAGGGAATAACGGCCAAGGTGCCGACCTGGTATTCATGGCAGGAAAGTTCAGCGATGGCTTCGCTTATGGTAAAGCCTACAATCTGGCGTCGCTGGCTTACGATACCACGCAGGATACCTCTGCGTTGGTAGAAGGAAGTATTGCCTCCATGCGCGGCATTTCGCCAGATTTCAAAGTCAATTACATCAGTTCAAGTAGCGGGGGTAGCCTGGGTTCGGCAGCACTGGTCTATGCGCCGGAGGTCTCCCATGCGGGTATATCCGCATTGGCTCAACGTTCTACCATGGAGCAGGCGTCTACTATTATCTCTTCTCGGCTGTATGGGCAAATGGTAGGCAATACCGGTTGTAATCAAACCCTGCCGGAAGCAGATAACTGCCTGTTTATTAATCCTTATGCCGGAGAGTATCGCCGTAATCAGGATACGGCGGGTTATACTGGTCAACGTGTTGGCATCATGATGGGCCAGGATTATCAACTAAACGATTGGCAGTTGGGGTGGCACGGGGGCTATGAAAGTGCCAGCACCAATTTTAACGGTGCCTCCGCAGGGCGAAAGGAAGACCTGAACACATTGATACTGGGGTTGCAGGGAGGAAAACATCTTTCTAAAGATCTGTTTATCGCGGCGACGAGCTCCTGGTTCCACAGTAAAACAGATTATCATGACAGCAATACCTATTACGGTGTCGGCAGTCAGAGCAGCAGTTATGACAGTAACGGCCTGTACAGTGATGTCTCCATCGGCCAGAGTTGGCAACTGAATCGTAATTATACGGTAACACCAATGGCGGGTCTGACACATATCTGGCAGCAACGTGATGGCTATACTGTTTCATCGAATAACAGTGATTATGACCTGCTGGATACGCATTATCGCCGCTACAGCGATAATGCGGTGGCTGGCCACGTTGGATTACGCATTGATGGCCGTTATCCCATCACTCAGGATACATTACTGAAGCCATTTGTGAGTTTCGGATTGCAACAGATGCTTTATGGTAACGAGATGGTTATTGACCAACAGGTTGTCAATTCACCGGTTGTGGGGGTGAGTACCAAAGATAAAACCACGCAAGGTACGTTTGATCTCGGTATGTCATTGGTCAGCAATAACGGTTTGTCTTCTGATCTACGGGTATCGGGTTCGGCTAATGGTGAACGTCAGGACTTTACCGGCTGGGCAAATATCACCTGGTCTTTCTAAGTCAATCACCGGCGCGGCATCTACCGTGCCGGTGGCATCCTATTCCTACAACGAATAACTCTCGCTATTAATCCAGGCGTGATCCTTTTCCCAGGTGAACTTCCACTGACGCACCGGCCCGGCCATCACGTTGAGATAGTAGCTGTCATAGCCCGCCAACGTCGCCACCGGGTGATAACCGCGCGGTACTTTCACCACATCACGGTTATACACCGGCATGCATTCATCCAGCGAACGGTCGTCGGTATATACACGTTGCAGGCAAAAGCCCTGCTCGGGGTTAAGGCGGTGGTAATAGGTTTCTTCCAGATAGGTTTCATCCGGCGAATCTTCCCGATCGTGTTTATGGCTCGGGTAGGAGCTGGTATTGCCTTCGTCGGTATAGACTTCGACCACCAGCAGGCTGTCGGCAGGCGCACTGTCCGGCAGGATATTATGCACCAACCGCTGATTGCGGCCCTTGCCACGCCGCTCGACGCCGACGTCTGCCGGTGTGATCAGGCGCGAAGGTAAATGCCCGTTGCCCGGTGCGCTGCAAACGGCCAGTTCCAGATCGGTTTCTGCGCGAATTTCTACGCGATCCTGATGCGGAACATACACCGCATAAGGCGGGGTGCGTTCAAACGGGCTCATGCGCTTGCCGATGTGCGGATATTCCGCGCGCAGGGTCGCCACCGAGGCAATGCCCGCCACCAGCACCAAGCACAGTTCTTTATCTGCACTTGCCAGTTGCAGCGACTGCCCGGCCTGCAAGCGATAAACCTCAAACCCGACGTAACGCCAGCCTGCGTTCTCTGGCGTCACCGCTTGAATGCGCCCCTGAGCATCCGGCTGCTGGCATTTAGCGAGTAATGAAGACATGGCGATCCTCCTGGTCTCTTCTCGGTTACCCCAACGTAGGCATACTGTATTCAGACAGCGTCTGCTGGCCGGTTGGCCAACGGGCGGTGGCGGTTTTCATGCGCGTATAGAATCGCACGCCATCGGTGCCGTGTACGTTAAGCGCGCCGAATACCGAGCGCTTCCAGCCGCCAAAGCTATGAAACGCCATCGGCACCGGTACCGGCACATTGACCCCCACCATCCCGGCCTGCACTTCCTGCACAAACTGGCGGGCATAGTGGCCATTGCTGGTAAAAATCGCGCTGCCGTTGCCGAATTCGTGACTGTTTACCGTATTGATGGCGGTCTGATAATCCGGTACGCGCACAATGCCCAGCACCGGCCCGAAGATCTCTTCACGGTAGATGCGCATGCTCGGCGTGACGTGATCAAACAACGTACCGCCGACGTAATACCCTTGCGGATAGCCTGGCACCTGATAATTGCGGCCATCCGCCACCAGCGTGGCGCCCTCTTGCACACCGAGATCGATATACCCCAGCACTTTTTTCTGGTGAGCCGATGAAACCAGCGGCCCCATTTCGTTTTCCTCTCCGCCCTGCTGCATGCCAGGGCCAACGCGCAACTGGGCAATCAGCGGTTTGAGCTTGGCGATCAGCTTATCGGCGGTGCTATCGCCGACCACCACGGCCACCGGTAAGGCCATACAGCGTTCACCGGCAGAGCCGAATGCGCCACCCATCAGGGCATTCACCGTGGCATCCAGATCGGCATCCGGCATCACGATGGCCTGATTCTTCGCCGCACCAAACGCCTGCACGCGTTTACCGTGGGCGCTGGAGGTGGTGTAAATATGCTCGGCAACGGTGGACGACCCGACAAAACTCACCGCCTGAATACGCGGATCGGTACACAGTTGCGAAGCTTCTTCGTTAGCGCAGTGCACCACGTTGAATACCCCGTCCGGCAGCCCGGCCTCTTGCAGCAGTTGCGCCAGGCGCACCGAGGCGGAAGGCACCAACGCAGGCGGTTTCAGTATAAAGGTGTTGCCGCAGACCAGCGCGATCGGGAACATCCACATCGGCACCATCGCCGGGAAGTTAAACGGGGTGATCCCTGCCACCACGCCCAGCGGCTGCATCAGTGAGAAACTGTCGACGCCGCTCCCCACATCCGCTGAATATTCCCCTTTGATCAGATGCGGAATGCCGCAAGCAAACTCCACCACTTCAATCCCACGCGTCAGTTCACCCTGCGCATCGGAGTACACCTTGCCGTGCTCGCTGACGATCAGCTGCGCCAACTCTTCACGGTGTTGCTCCAGCAAGGTTTTGAAATTGAACATGATGCGCGCCCGGCGCAGCGGCGTAGTGCGCGACCAATCGCTGAACGCCTGATGAGCGACATCAATCGCCTGTTTCACCTCGGCGGCGGTGCTTTGCGTTACGCGGCGTTCAACCTGGCCGGTGGCCGGATTGTGAACGTCAGCGGTCTGGCTACTGCTGCTCAAGCAAACCTGCCCGCCAATAAAGTTACCTACAGTTTTCATCTCCCCACCCTCTTAAGTGCACGCTGCTACAGACAGGCGAAATCCTGACCAGATGCAATGGACTCTATTTCAATGAAAAATATATTTCAAATAAATTATTTTAGAAAATTTAATTTTAGTGCGGGACCTCGCAAATCTTGGCCATTAGACGGGTTAAAAGCGCGTTAACCCTGTAGTTCTTTGCTGATTCCTTGAACCCGATCAAACAATAAAATTTCAAATTCATATAAATATGAAATAAAAATTCCTTTTAAAAAATGAATAGAAGCCCGGAGTGCAGCAGCAAGCTGCGCGAATCCCCGTTACATACAGGAGTAAAGTAGGATGACCATTGCCTTAGAACGTTTTTGCATCAACCGTAAGATTGCACCCAAGCTCAGTCTGGAAAGTTTCTTCCGCCTGGTTAAACGGTGCGGGCTCAACAAGGTTGAACTGCGCAACGATATGCCAAGCGGCAGCGTCACTGATAACCTCAGCGACGCACAACTCAATACGCTAGCGGCCGAATACGGGATTGAGATCGTCACCATCAACGCCCTTGGGCAATTCAACCTGCTGGAAGATAAAGCCGCGCTATTGACCAGAACCGAAGCCCTATTGGCTCAGGCACGAGCTCTCCACTGCCGGGCAGTGGTGCTGTGCCCCAACTGCAACGCGGGCGATCGCCGCAGCGAGGTGCAAAAGCGCGAAGATACGCTGGAATCGCTGCAACTGCTGGCCCCGCTGTTCAAGCAATACGATGTTGCGGGTTACGTCGAACCCTTGGGTTTCGGCATCAGTTCCCTGCGCTCTGCGCTACTGACCCAAACGCTGATTCGCGATTCCGCAGCACCCTATAAAATGGTGCTGGATACCTTTCATCACTACCTGAGCGAGGTGAGTCAGACGGACTTCGATACGCAGATTCAGGTTGAGCGAATTGGTCTGGTGCATCTTTCCGGTGTGGAAGATCCAATGAACAAAAGTGCGTTGAGCGATGAGCAACGCATTATGCTGAGTGAACAGGATCGCTTAGGGACTCAAACACAGGTGCAGAATCTGGAGCGTTTGGGTTACCGGGGGCTCTATGCTTTCGAACCCTTCTCTTCGCAGCTGGATAAATGGACGGAACAGGATATTGAACGCGAGATCCGCCAAAGTATTGCGTTGTTGAGGGGGTGATGTGGGTGGGGTAGGTTGCGCTAGGCCCGAGTATCTCGGGCTTCAATACCACTTTGTCATCAACCGCGTGGGATACTTACGTATCCCATTCAGAGAACTAAAAATCCTGTCATATCTCATGGGATATGGAAGCTGCAACTTCAAGTAATTTGGGTATCTACGATTAAGTAAAATCTCTTCTTTTATAAAAAATAATAGTCTTCCCTTCCGCTTTGGATTACCTAGGTCCAGACGCTCTAATAGAGATTAAACAAGAACTAATTCGGGGAATAATCTTAAAAAACCATGCCTAATAATGATATGTCTTCATTTGTTGCAAAGAAATATAATGTGTTGTTGGAATGTTTCTTTATGGTGAAAAAAGCCAAATTAAAACTATCGATAAATGTTAACTCTGAAATTTACTTCTATATATTTCTCAACTTTACAAAAAGTTAGATTTAGATTAAAAATCTACCAAAGCTAAACATTCAAAACTAATGCACCTTTATGGTTATTATCAGCAACATGCATCCATAACACAAAGTGCTTTGGGGATGAGATTCATACTTCGGTTTATTTTCTCCCAGCGCTTTGTCTTATCGGGTTATTTATCCCAAAGGGATATTGATAACAGAAAATGGTAACGCCGATACACAGCGTTATCTCCTCGACGTTCACTGATAAGGATTTTGTGATGAAGAAGTCTCTAATTGCCACCACCTTAATAACCGGTATGGCGCTGTCCAGCACCGTTTTTGCTGCTGACGGAGTCATTCATTTTACCGGTAAGGTATTGGATAACGTCTGTAATGTCAGCCCAACCCTCAATGTAAACATGGATGATGTTTCTGTTGATACTCTCGGTGTTGTCGGCGATCGAGTTAAACCGAAAGATTTCGTACTGACATTAACCGACTGCCCTGCCAGCCTCACTACGGCAAAAATACAGCTTGATGGTACAGCCGATTCCAGCGATCTCGATATATTTCAACTGGACAATGCTGGCCAACCTGGGGTTGCCAGTGGCATTGGGCTTGAAATTATCAGTGAATTTGGTGCTGTAATTGTGCCTGGTGGAACAACGGATCCTTGGGCATTGAATACAATCACTGGCACCAATACACTGCCTTTTAAAGCATCCTATAAAAGAACGAACGATACAGTTACTGCTGGTGATGCTAACGTCTCGGTACAGTTCAGCGTTCTTTATAATTAATACCTGAGTGTTTATGTAAAAACCCCAATAATATGAGTTGCGGGGGCCGTAATTTACCTGCAACTCCAAATAATTTGGCTATAGCAGCAAAGTCTTACTCTCCATTATCAGGTAATCAACAATGAAAGCAGCGTTTATTCTGCTGATTGCGGCATTAAGCCAATTCAGTGCTCAGGCAGGGGTAATTATTGGCGGTACTCGCCTGGTTTATAATGGTGCGCAGAAAGAGGCCACCATCACGGTAAAAAACCCGGACGATATTCCCTATCTGGTGCAGTCCTGGGCCAACACTAAAGTTGAGGGAACAGAAAAAGCCCCGTTCCTGATTACGCCGCCACTGTTTCGCCTGGATGGCAAGCAGGAAAATACATTGCGGGTGGTTCGGGTCGCCGGGCAGTTACCCGAAGATAAAGAATCCCTGTTCTGGCTGAGTGTTAAATCCGTTCCCCCTTCAGAAGGGAAAGGTAACCAGCTACAGATTGCGGTCAGAACCCGCATCAAACTCATCTACCGCCCTGCTGGCCTGAAAGGCTCGCTGGACGATGCGGCCCAAGCCTTGCGCTGGCAGCGCAGCGGCAACAGCCTGCAAGCGATCAACGACTCCCCCTATTACCTGAGTTTCTACGCCGTTTCACTGGCGAACGAAAAAATCAAAGAACCACAGATGGTTGCCCCAGGAGCGTCGATCAGCTACCCGTTGCCTGCCGGTGCGCAGGGCAATCGCGTCAGTTGGCAGATCATTAACGACTTCGGCGGCATCAGTGAGGTTTACCAGCGCACGCTGTAAATCCTCTCGCTCACGCGGGTCATGCCATCACGCATTACCCAATGGAATGTGACAGAACAAGGATCGTGAGTGAATGATGACCACAACTCTAACCACTAGCAGCACGCCTAAGCTGGCACCGCTGGCGTGGCAGATAGGCTGCCTGATCCTGCTGTGGGGCTCTGTGGCCAGGGCAGAATATGTATTCAGCCCTAACCTGTTGCAGATAGGTGATACGCCGAAAACTGACGTTGATCTTTCCGTGTTTTCCAATCAGAGCACCCAAGCACCACCGGGTGACTACCGGGTCGATCTGTTTCTCAATGAGAAAAAGATCGACACCCGTACCCTCACTTTTGCACTGCAAAAAGACGCTCAGGGTAAAACCTCTCTGCAACCTTGTCTGAGCGTGGCGGATCTGACGGCGCTTGGCGTTGATACCGCCGCATTTCCCGCGCTGAATGCACAAGCCAAATGCATCGATCTGGTGCACGATATCCCCCATGCCAGCGCCGAGTTTCAGTTCAATAATCAGCAACTCAAACTCAGTATCCCGCAGATCGCCCTGAAAAATCAGGCGCGGGGCTACGTGGCGCCAGAGCGCTGGGATAACGGCGTGCCTGCGTTGTTCAGCAACTACAGCTTCAACGGAGCGCAGAACCGCAGCCGCAACGGCGGGCAACAGGACAGCAGCTATTTTCTCGGCCTGCGTAACGGTGCCAACCTGGGGGCCTGGCGCTTGAGAAACTACAGCATCTGGAACCGCGACAACCAGCGCGGCACGCATTTTAATGCGGTGAACACCTATCTACAGCGCGACATTGTACGGCTGAAGAGCCAACTGACGCTGGGCGACAGCACAACCCCCAGCGATATTTTTGACAGCCTGCCGTTTCGCGGCGTGCAGTTGGCCTCGGTGGACATGATGTATCCCGATAGTTTGCAAGGATACTCTCCGGTGGTCAGAGGCATCGCCCGCAGCAATGCGCAGGTGACGGTGCGGCAGAACGGCCAGGTGATCGACCAGCGCTATGTGCCCCCCGGTGAGTTTGAAATCACCGATCTGTATGGCGTCTCCGGCAGCGGTGATTTGAATGTGACGATCGCCGAAAGCGACGGCAGCCAGCAGCAGTTGATTGTGCCCTTTGCCTCGCTGCCGGTACTGCAACGGGAAGGCCGCCTCAGCCACAGCGTCACCGCGGGGCGGTACCGTCCGAATGAGAACAGCGGTGTTCGCGCAGACTTCTTCCAAGCGACGCTGATTTATGGCTTACCCTGGGGAATGACGGTGTATGGCGGTACGCAATTAGCCAGCCGCTATCGTGCCCTGGCCGCCGGTTTAGGCAAAAATATGGGCAACGCCGGGGCCCTGTCGCTGGACGTGACGCAGGGCTGGAGCCAATTCCATGAGTCCGGCCAGCCTGAACGGAACAGTCAAGGCCAGATGTGGCGCCTGCGCTACGGCAAAAGCTTTGACGCCACCGGCACGCGGCTGACGCTGGCGGGGTATCAGTACGCCAGCCAAGGATTCTCTACCCTACAACGCACCCTGAACAACAGTACGGACAACTCCGCTGATTTTTCCAACTCGGGCGCTCAAACCCGCAGCCGCCAGGAGTTGACCATTCAGCAAGGGCTTGGCGTACTTGGCGGTTCGTTATCGCTGAATCTGGTATCAGAACAGTTCAGAGGCAATACCGGCAAACGGCAGTCCATCAACCTGGGGTACAACGGCAGCGTCAAAGGGGTGAGCTACAGCCTCAATTACAGCCAGAACAAAAACAGTGCCGCCAACAACACCAGTAGCACCGACCGGGTGGTGGCTCTCAACCTCAGCGTGCCGCTCAATCTCTGGTCGCAGCCCGCCTGGGCCAGCTACGGTATGAGCCATAGCAACAACGGTCAGACCACTAATACCCTGGGGCTGAACGGCAGCGCCGCCAACAGCACCCTCGATTGGGGGATCACCCAGGGCTATACCAATCAGGGCCAAGGGGAAAGCGGCAACCTCAGCCTGGCCTACCGTGCCCCACAGGCGCAGCTCAGCACCAGTTTCAGTCACGACAGCAACCAGCAGCGCCTGAGCTATGGCGCACAGGGCGGGGTGTTGGTTCATACCGGCGGTATCACGCTTTCTCAACCGCTGAACGATACGGTGGTGTTGGTGAAAGCGCCGGGTGCCGGGGGCGTTAGCGTGCTCAATAACGCAGGGGTGAAAACCGATCGGCGCGGTTATGCCGTAGTGCCCAATGCCACGCCATACCGTGAAAACACCGTCGCGCTTGATCCGACCACGCTGGCTGATGACGTTGAGCTGATGTTGACCAGCAAAACGGTGGTGCCAACGCAGGGGGCAGTGGTGTTGGCAGACTACCAGACCAAAGTGGGCAGTAGGCTGATGATGACGCTGTTGCAATCGGGCGGTAAACCGGTGCCGTTTGGGGCGCAGGCCGCCTTGCAGGGTGTGACCGAAGTGAACAGCAATATTGTTGGCGATGGTGGCCAAGTCTACCTGACAGGGATGCCGGAAAGCGGTGTGCTGCATGTTCAGTGGGGCGCACAGCCAAACCAGCAGTGTACGGCGAATTACCGCCTGCCAGCGCCAACGGCGGAGCCGGGTATCCCAATGATCAACGGACAGTGTCTTTAAGGAGTAGCAGATGAAAAAGCTGATAAAAGGCGTGTGGCTGTTGATCGTGCTCAGTGGCTCTGCCTGGGCAGATCCCTGTGCGCTGGATGGCCCCGCAGCAAAGATGGCTGTCACTATTCCCCCTTTAATGGTGCAGCGCGATCTGCCGGTGGGCAGCGTGATCTGGCAGCAAACCGCAGAGGCCAATCAGCCAATACTGACCGGAGAATGTGAAACGGCTAACACGTTGCGCAGTAATCTGGTGGGGCAGGACAGCGGCATTCTCAGCGGGCAAAGCCAGGTCTACAGCACCGGCCTCGCGGGTGTTGGATATGCCGTCTCCAGAACCCCAATGTTTAACGACGGTTGGCCAGACAATTATCATGAGGGCCCCCCTCCCAGCCCAATGGCTTATTTCAGCCTACGCCTTGTGGTCACTGGGCCAATCTCCTCCGGGGTCATCAACAGTGGTGAATATGCCCGCAAAACCGTGAACGGGCAGGTGGTAGAGCAGTTGATGATTTCATCCCCAATAACAATCACCCGCCAAGCCTGCGAGTTGAACGACAGCCGGGACAGAGTCGTACCGTTACCAGCAGTGCTACGCAGCAGTTTTAGCGGCCCAGGCAGTTCACAAGGCGAAAAAACCTTTCAACTGGCACTGACCTGCGACGCTGGAGCACAGGTGAACATTCAGTTTGATGGCGAAGCGGACGCCAGCGGTACGCCGGGAGTGCTGGCGTTGGTGGATCAAGACCAACCCGGCGTTGCACGCGGTATTGGTGTGCAACTGTTGTACAACCAGACACCGTTAAAACTGGGTGAACGATTGCTGTTGGAAACCGCCCCGGCGGGCCTGCGCAGCTACCCGTTTACCGTGCGTTATTACCAGACGCAACCTCAGGTGGCCTCCGGCGAAGTGAATGCCGTGGCGACATTTAATCTGACCTACCAATAAGGATATTCAACATGATTAAACGTATCACCCCCTTGGCTATTCTGGCCGCTACGCTATTAGCTCCGCCGCTATGGGCAGCCGATGGCACGATGAAATTCAGCGGTAAGGTTAAAGAAAATACCTGTGTTCTGATGGCGGGGTCAAAAAACCAGACCGTCAATATGGGAAGAAACTCTACCTATTATATGGGGTCGATAAGCAGTGCAAATGAACTGACTGTGCAGCTTAATGACTGTCCAGCCAGCAGTAATCAGGTGCGTGTCAAGTTTGAAGGCACGCCTGCCACCTCGGAGTCTGATCCTGGCAAAATATTTGCTTTCAGTAATACAGGGCAACCCGGTGCGGCGGGGAATGTCGGTTTTATTATCGGCGAGAGCTATAGTTTTAGCAGTTTAATTCAGGTAAATGGCACCAGTAAACTATATGACCTGCAAACTGGCCCTGGCAGCATAAATAAATTGCCGTTCTACGTTGGGTATGAGGCCTTAACGCCAGGAGTTTCAGGGGCGGGCATAATTACCCCGGGAACTGTGATAGGTAATGTGCAATTCAGTGTCCTTTACCCCTAACGTAACCGATTTACTCTAATAACTATTCAATAATTCTGCTGCATGGCGTTATTGGATATGAATACTACAAGGATATTATGATGAAAAAGAATATTTACTGCACGGCATTATTGCTCGCGTTTGGGGCGATATTCTCTGCACAGGGTGCAGATGGTAACGTGACCATAACCGGTGAATTCTTTGTTCCCACCTGCAACCTGAATGCAGAGTCTAAGAATATGACCGTACCTTTGGGGAATATTCAGCGGTCAATGCTTAAAACGACTGGATCAACGTCACCAGAAGTACTCTTCACCCTAAAGTTTAGCGATTGTGTGGCCGACACCGGAGTGAATGTTTCATTTATAGGTACCACAGCAGGCAGCGATGCTACGGTGCTACTTTTGGATGACCCGGTTAACGCTTCTACCGCACAGAATGTGGGGCTACAAATCATCAATGAATGGGGCGGCATTATAAGACCCAACGTTGATTGGAACGGTTACATGCAAGCGCCAAGTGACGGCGATTTTAGCCTAACGTATAAAGTGGCTTATAAGGCATTGAACGACAACGTGACACCCGGCGACGCCAATGCCACTGTTGAATACAATGTCATTTATCAATAAACCCGCTAGATTTCAAGCTGACAGCTACCGCGTTTACCTATCCTGAGGTAAACGCAGTGGCAACTTTTATACCCTTCATACTTCAAGTTGCTTGGGTGTTGGCTGCCCTCACTCACCTCACTCACCTCACTCACCTCA
>JBAQHZ010000499.1:0-10576 GCA_049288585.1 Chania sp. | reverse complement strand
GCCCAGAACCGATCAGCAGCGCAGAGAGATTCAGCAACCCTTGGGTAAACCAGGGTAGTGGCGCATTAAATGATTGGTATACCTTGGCAAACTCCGGCAGCACCATAACCAGCATCAGCATACTGACCAGTATGGCCACCACGCAGATAAACAGCGGGTAGCGTAGGGCTTTCGCCACTTTTTTCTGTAGTTTTTGCTGTGCCTCCTGCTGCTGTGCCAACTGTAGGCAGCAGCGATCAAGATTGCCAGTCAACTCACCGATGGCAATCAGTTGGCGATAGATCAACGGGAACACGGCCTGCTGTTCGGTAATCACTTCGGAAAACGGTTGCCCCTGCGCCACTTTATTACTGATTTCTAATAACAGGCAACGCCAGGCCGCTGACTGATGTTCTTTTGCCAGCAGTTGTAAGCTGTTCACCAGCGGCAGCCCAGCCTGTAACAGCGTGGCCAATTGCCGGGTAAATTGGATCATCGGTTCACCGCGCCAGAGACGGGGTGCGATGCGTTTTCCAGCGCTGATTTGATAAGGTTGCAGCCCCTGCTCAAGCAATTGCTGATAAACCTGATTTTTATCATCAACCATCAATTCCCCTTGGCGGATCCCGCCGTGAGAATCGATAGCCTGCCACAGATACAGGCGGCGTGTTTTCATGTTATCGCCTCGCTGTCCGTTGCTACGCCAACGACGCGATACACCTCCTCCAGAGAGGTCACGCCCTCTGCCGCTAGCGTTAAACCGGCTTGCAGCAGCGTGACTTGCCCCTGTTGTTGCGCGATGTTTGCTAGTTGAGTGGCCGAGGCGTTCTGCAACAGCGCGTTTTGTACCTCAGGCGTGATGGTCAGCAGTTCGTAGAGGCCAATGCGGCCGTAATAGCCACCAAAACAGTGCTCACAGCCCGTGGCATTCCAGGGGATCAATGGTTCAGGCCACAGATTTGCCGGGAAGCGCACAGGCTCGCCTTGCGGATAACGGCAGTGCGAGCATAAACGCCGTACCAACCGCTGAGCGATGATCAGCTTCAGGCAGGCCGCCAGCAGATAGCCAGGGATACCCATTTGGGTCATGCGTGTCAGGGTTTCGCTGGTGGAGTTGGTATGCAAAGTAGAAAGCACCAAGTGCCCGGTTTGTGCCGCTTTTACGGCGATCTCGGCGGTTTCTCTATCGCGGATCTCGCCGATCATGATGATATCAGGATCCTGGCGCAGCAGCGCCCGCAGTACGCGAGCAAAATCGAGATCGGTTTTGCTGTTGATCTGGGTCTGGTTGATACCAAACACTGGGATCTCGATGGGATCTTCCACGCTGCACAGATTGCTCTGTACATCATTCAACTGCCGCAGGCCGCTGTATAGCGTGACGGTTTTGCCACTGCCGGTGGGGCCGGTGACCAGTATCATGCCTTGCGGGCTGGCAAGGGCATTGGCATACAGCCCAAGCGCTTTCGAGCTCATGCCGAGCTGGTCGAGAGGCAGCTCCTGACGGTCGGTTTGCAAGATCCTCAACACCACTTTTTCGCCATACAGCGTCGGCAGAGTCGAAATGCGCATGGAGAAGCTGGCGTTGTCCAACTGCACGCTAAGTTGGCCATCCTGCGGCAGACGGCGCTCCGCGATATCCAACTGCCCCATGATTTTCAGCCTGGCGGTAATGCGTGCAGCGAGAGGGAACGGTGGAGAAATAATGGCCTGCAAAACGCCATCAATCCTTAGCCGGACGCGAAACGTCTGTTGGTAAGGTTCAAAGTGTACGTCAGAGGCCCGCCGCTGGATGGCGTTGCGCAGGGTCTGATTGATAAATTGCACCACCGGTGTATCACTGTCGTCGTTAAGCGAAGGTGCACTCTCTTCTAAAGCCTCTTGCGGTGGTGCGCTATCGGGTGATTGCCACTGATTCTGTGCCTGTTGAAGGCGAGCGAGAGGCCATTGTTCAACTACGATGCTTTTGCCTGCTGCGAAACGCAGCGCTTGCACCAGAGTGGGTGAGATCTCACCGTGCAGGGCGATCGTCAGTTGCTGTGGATCTTCGCTGAGTGCCAGCGCCTGATAGCGGCGGCACAACGCATGGATTTCATCGCTGATGCTCATTTCGGCTGCCCTCACTCTGCCGCATCATCAAAGCGGAAAACTTCCTGGCAGGTTTCCTGCAGGTTACTGTCATTGCTGCTGCATTGGCGCGTCCAGCGGATAAGGCCGGAAGGGTCTTGTACCGGTGTCAGCGTGGTGGTCAGTCCCTGCAAGCTTTGCGTACCGGTCAGGCTGATTGCTCCCTGGCTGACCTCAATTTTACTCACATAGCGCGATGCCGCACCGGCGGGGATGCCTTTGCTGCCTGCGTTACAGCCGGTTGGGCTGCCGTTTTCCAGTGAACAGAGTTCGACCGCCATCTTGTAAGGCGTCATGGCCTGCAACATGTCGGTCATAGCCGCTTTCTGGATATATCGCTGATAGGCGGGAATGCCGATAGCGCTCAGTATGGCGATAATGGCAATCACTACCATTAATTCGATCAGGGTAAAGCCGCGTTGTGTTTCCATCTGTTGTTTCCTCCCAATAAACGTGGAGGCAACGTTAAAACGCCGTGCGGCAGGTGGCGAGCGGGTGATTGCAATTGTGCGCAGGTTTTCCACCGCAAAGTGTTTGTGTTGCGGGCGGTTGAAAAATAATGCGTGGTGTCTCGCAAATCAGGGGGAGAAAACCTCCTCTCTACGGCAGCAAAGAGGTGGTTTATGAGAAAGGATTATTTAAAACGCATCGATAAATCGAGAGCGGTGACGTGCTTGGTCAATGCTCCAACTGAGATGTAATCCACGCCGGTTTCGGCGTATTCCCGCAGCGTTTGGGCGGTGACGTTACCGGAAACTTCGAGCTGCGTTTTCCCCTGCGCCAAGGTCACGGCATCACGCATCATCTCAACGCTGAAATTATCCAGCATGACGATGTCAGCACCGGCATCCAGCGCTTGCTGTAGTTCGTCCAGTGATTCAACTTCCACCTCCACCGGAACGTCTGCGTGCAGCCAGAAGGCTTTCTCCACCGCGTTTTTAATCGACCCCGAGGCAATAATATGGTTTTCCTTGATCAGGAAAGCGTCAGACAGGCCCAGACGATGATTGCTGCCGCCGCCGCACAGAACGGCATATTTTAGCGCGGTACGCAGGCCAGGCAGCGTTTTACGCGTATCTAGCAGGCGGGTTTGCGTATCTTTAAGCAATTCAACGTAGTGGCTGACTGCGGTAGCAACACCGGAAAGCGTCTGGACAAAATTCAGCGCGGTACGTTCCCCGGTCAGCAAGATGCGCGCCGGGCCGCTCAGATGGCACAGGGGTTGGTTGGGTACCAGACGGTCGCCGTCTTCCACCAGCCATTCTACTTTTACCTGATTGCCCAGTTGAATAAACACGTCACTCAGCCAGCGGCGGCCACAGAAAATACCCGTTTCGCGGGTAATAATAGTGGCTTCAGCTTGTTTATCTGCCGGGAGTAACTGCGCCGTAATATCGCGCTCGGCATCCACTTCGCCACCCAGATCTTCTCTCAGCGCCTGGGCAACGGTGTAGGGAATATCACTTTCAATACGTTCAAGCAGCGCGGTACGGCGACTGTCGGCACTGTAGCGGCGTGTCGGCATAGAAAACTCCTGAATGGACAGTAGGATTGTAAGCGATCATGCTACTCTGTTGCAGGATCAAGTACCACTGTGGAGAGAGGTCTGATGCCGTTGCAATGGGGGGGAACGCCGGTTGAAAGGTTGTCTGATATCTCTGGAAAATACGTTCAGCAAAGATAAACAAAGGAGAGGATTAGCTAATGACGCTGTTTACGCTGTTACTGGTTCTGGCGTGGGAACGTCTATTTAAACTGGGTGAGCACTGGCAATTGGATCATCGCCTTGAGGTGATTTTTCAGCGCTCGCGTCGGGTTTCGCTTGCTCGGACGCTGGCCATGGTCATCATCTGGATGGCGGTGATAGGGGGCATTCTGTGGCTGGCTAAGGGGCTGTTTTTCGGCGTAGTGGTATTGCTGCTGTGGATCCTGATTGGGCTGTTGTGCGTAGGGGCGGGTATTAAGCGTAAGCATTATCGGGCCTATTTGAACGCTGCGCGTCAGGGGGATGAGCATGCCAGCGATCAGATGGCAGAAGAACTGGCATTGATCCATGGCCTCCCGGTTGACGGCAGCAAAGAAGAACGGTTGCGCGGGCTGCAGAATGCGTTGCTGTGGATTAACTATCGCTATTATCTGGCTCCTCTGTTCTGGTTTGTGGTGTGCGGGCCCTACGGGCCGATTGCGCTGGCAGGTTATGCTTTTCTGCGCGCTTATCAAACCTGGCTGGCGCGGCACCAGACGCCGCTGGAACGTTCTCAGGCAGGTATCGATTTTCTGCTGCACTGGTTGGACTGGCTCCCGGTTCGGCTGGCTGGGGTGGCGTATGCGCTACTCGGTCATGGTGAAAGAGCGTTGCCCGCATGGTTTGCATCGTTGGGCGATCGTTATACTTCGCAATATCAGGTGCTGACGCGTTTGGCACAGTTCTCTTTGGCACGCGATCCGCACAATGATCCGGTACAGACACCACGGGCAGCGGTAACGCTGGCGCGAAAGGTGACAATGATTATCCTGGTAGTGGTGGCGTTGCTGACGATCTACGGTACGCTGGTCTAAGCCGTCGTGCGGGGATAACGCGGGCGCAGAGTGCGCCCGCGAAGGTTTTTACAGCTTGGCGAAGCAGCGGCGAGCTGCGTCGACGGTGCGCTGAATGTCTTCATCGCTGTGCGCAACCGACATAAACCCGGCTTCGAATGCCGATGGTGCCAGATAAATTCCTTCATCCAGCATCAAGTGGAAGAAGCGCTTGAAGCGTTCAACATCACACTGCATCACGTCTTGGTAGCTGGTGACTGTAGCTGCATCGGTAAAGAACAGGCCGAACATACCGCCGACATGGTTGACGACAAACGGAATATTTTCAGCTTTTGCTGCTGCCAGCAGGCCCGTGGCGAGTTTGTCGGTCAACTCGGTCAGCGTCTGATGGATGCCCACCTGTGAAACCTCGGTCAGGCAGGCGAAACCTGCCGCCATGGCAATCGGGTTGCCAGACAGCGTTCCCGCCTGATAGACCGGCCCGGTTGGTGCCAATGCGGCCATCACGTCACGACGGCCACCGAAAGCCCCGACCGGCATGCCACCGCCGATGATTTTGCCTAGGCAGGTCAGGTCGGGCACCACATTGTAATAACTCTGTGCTCCCGCCAGCGCGACGCGGAACCCGGTCATCACTTCGTCAATAATCAGCAGTGCGCCATATTGGTCGCACAGGGCACGCAGGCCAGGCAGGAATTCTGGCAGTGGCGGTATGCAGTTCATGTTGCCTGCCACCGGCTCAACGATGATACAGGCGATTTCCGTTGGGTATTGTTCGAACGCGCTACGCACCGAATCGAGGTCGTTATAGGTACAGGTCAGGGTGTGCTTGGCGAAATCGGCCGGTACGCCCGGTGAGTTTGGCTGGCCCAAGGTCAGGGCGCCTGAACCGGCTTTTACCAGCAGGCAGTCGGCATGACCGTGGTAGCAGCCTTCGAACTTGATGATTTTGTCACGGTGGGTGTAGCCGCGTGCCAGACGGATAGCGCTCATGGTGGCTTCCGTACCGGAGTTGACCATGCGCACCATATCCATGGTCGGCACCAGTTCGGTAACCAACTGCGCCATTTTGACTTCCATTTCGGTTGGCGCACCAAAGCTCAGGCCGCGCTGTGCCGCTTCAATCACCGCATTGCGGATCGCCGGATGGTTATGCCCCAGCACCATTGGGCCCCAGGAGCCGACATAATCGATATAGGCTTTGCCGTCGGCATCAAAAAGATAAGCACCATCAGCGCGTTCGATAAACAGCGGTGTGCCGCCGACACCGGTGAATGCACGCACCGGAGAGTTAACCCCGCCGGGGATTAACTGCTGCGCTTGGGCATACAGACTTTCGGACTTGCTGTGTAAGCTCATAAATCGGCTCCTGGATTTTCATTTGAAGGATTTGACCGCGCTATTCTAGAGGAGTGCGCTGTGTTATGAAACGATCGCAGTCAGATACCTATTGATAGGGTAAACGCAGGTTGCTCAGTTTCTGGGCTGTAATCTATTGTATTCCTGGCTATTGGCCTGCACATTATGCCAACGGGCTTGGGTTATGGCAGAGAAAACAGGCAAATAAAATGCAACAAATGCGGTGAATACTTGAACGTAACACTCAGGTATTAGATAATCAAAGGCATTAATTAGGCTGCCATGGTAGTAACCTGATGTGGAACAATGTTGGGAGTAAAGAGTATGAGTGATGAAACAGCACTGCCCCTGCAATTTACCGAGGCAGCAGCAAGCAAGGTTAAGTTCCTGATTGCTGACGAAGAAAATCCAAACCTGAAGTTGCGGGTTTACATTACCGGTGGCGGTTGCAGCGGATTCCAATACGGCTTCACTTTTGATGACAAGATCAACGACGGTGACATGACCATTGAGAAACAGGGCGTTGCGCTGGTGGTTGATCCGATGAGCCTGCAATATCTGGTGGGCGGCTCGGTGGATTACACCGAAGGGCTGGAAGGGTCACGCTTTGTGGTGACTAACCCGAATGCTAAAACCACCTGCGGCTGTGGGTCTTCATTCAGTATCTGATCCCCCTAGCCGTCAGAAAACCCGCCAACCTTAACGGTTCGCGGGTTTTTTTATTATTTTTCGAGGATAAAGGCGGGTAATTTCAGGTGCCAGCGAATGGCAGCCAGACGGATACCCAGCGTGATTGCCATACCCAGCATCATGGCCTGTTGCAACGGCATGCCGAAAGTGTAGAACGCGGTGGTATGCACGATCCCGCCAACAATACAGGCAGTGGCGTAGACCTCGGTGCGCAGGATCATCGGGATCTCACGAGCCAGTACGTCGCGGATAATCCCGCCGCCCACGCCGGTAATCACGCCCATACAGACGGCCACCAGCGGGCTGGTGCCAGCGGCCAGCGCTTTATTGACGCCAATGCCGACAAAGACCGCCAGCCCGACCGCATCCAGTACCGGCAGGATCCATTTCGGCAAGCGGCGCGGCTGGCGCACCAGCAGTAACGTCAGCACACAGGTGACCATCGCCACCACCAGATCGGTCGGGTCTTGCACCCAGAATACCGGCCCGTTAGCCAGAGCCATATCCCGAATGGTTCCTCCGCCCACCGCGGTTACCACGCCCAGCACCAGTACGCCGAACGGATCCATGCGCAATTTGCCAGCCAGCAAGACGCCGGAGATGGCAAACACTGCCGTACCGAGAATATCCAGCCAAAAAACCAGCATTACTTTATCTCCGCCAGTTGGTTACAGAGTTCCTGCGCCGCCAGCATAATGCGTGGCCCGGCACGGTTGAACCAGTCTTCATTCAGCGCAACGATCGGGACTGCCAACTGCGGAGCCCAGAAAGCCTTCACGCTGGCGATCTGCTTTTCGCCACCGGTAATGACGATCGCCTGCGGTTGGCGCGTCAGCACCTGTTCGCGGCTGATCTGCGGCCACGGCACGCGGCTGTCGGCAAAAATATTTTCCGCGCCGCACAGCGCAAGCACCTGACTTTGCAATGTGGCTGCGGAAGCGGTGAACAAAGGCTGGGTGCCAAACTGCAACAACACGCGACGTGGTTGGTTATCGGCATATTGGGCCGTCAGCGCAGCCATTTGCTGGCGAATGTGCTCTGCGGCCTGATGCGCTTGCTCCGGATGCGGGCTGTATTGTGCCAACGCATCCAGCGACTTTGCGATATCGTCGATATTTTTGGCATCGGCGTAGAAGATCGGGATGCCGAATGAGGCCAGCTGATCCAACAACCGCTGCGGATTACCACCGCGCCACGCTAGGATCAGATCTGGCTTCAGCGCCAGTATCCGCTCCAGATTGATGCCTTGCCAGGAAGCCACCTGTTCCAGCTTTTTTGCTTCCGGCGGATAATCCGAATAGGCGCTCACCGCCAGCAGAGTTTCGCCCATACCAGCAGCATAAGCGAGCTCCGTGGTGCTCGGTGCCAGGCTGATTACGCGCTGAGCCGCGCTGGCCGGCAGTGCGCAGCATAATGCCAGCAGCCACAACAGGGCCTTCACATTAACCGCGCTTGGCCAGAGTTTGCAGCATGGCGTTGACCATCAGTGACGACTGTTTGGCGGCCACCGTCAGGAATTCGTCGAAGCTCATGTGTGATTGCTGATCGGCCACGTCGGAAATCGCGCGTACCACCACGAAAGGCGTGCCGAACTGGTGGCAGACATGGCCCACGGCGGCGGCTTCCATTTCAACAGCGGCAACGGTTGGGAAGGTAGTGCGGATGCGTGCCAGCGGTTCAGCGCCGTTGATGAATGCATCGCCGCTGCAAATCAGGCCGCGCACGGCGTTCAGATCAAGCTGTTTGATGCAGTTTTCCGCCAGGGCGATCAGTTCATCGTTGGCAACAAAGGCGGGCGGGCAGCCTGCCATCTGGCCCGGTTCATAACCAAAAGCGGTGACGTCAGCATCGTGATAACGCACTTCTTCAGAAATCACGATATCACCCACTTTCAGCGTTGACGCCAGGCCACCGGCGGAACCGGTGTTGATCACCACATCGGGCTGGCAATGTTCCAGCAGCAGCGTGGTGCCCAATGCCGCCGCGACTTTACCGATCCCCGATTTCAGCAGTGCGACATCAACCCCGCCGATCTGGCCGGTATAGATTTCACAGCCAGCACGTTGAATGGTCTGACGGTTTTCAATTTGCGCGCGCAGCAGGGTAACTTCTTCTTCCATTGCGCCGATGATGCCTACTTTCATAAATAACACTCGCTGATTGGGTGTGGAAATTGCGGCATAGTCTATCATGGCTCTCAGAGAATACCGTTGCATCTGCTGCCGGGAATTGTTATCACGGAGTGAATGCTCAACGTTGGGAGAAACAGATGTCCGGGATCGACTTTAAACAGAAGATCAGCTTCCAGCGGCCATTCAGCAAGCCGATTGAAGCCGAAGAAGAGTACGACATCGTCCGGCAGTTTGAGAGCGATCGTGGGCGCATCGTCAATTCCGCGGCGATCCGCCGTTTGCAGCAAAAAACGCAGGTGTTCCCGCTGGAACGCAACGCCGCAGTGCGTAGCCGTTTGACCCATTCGATGGAAGTGCAGCAGGTTGGGCGGCATATTGCCAAAGAGATCCTCAACCGTTTCAAACAGGACCAGCGTATTGATACGCTCGGCCTGACCAAATTGCTCGATCCGTTTGAAAGCATCGTGGAAATGGCCTGTCTGATGCACGATATTGGCAATCCGCCTTTTGGTCATTTCGGTGAATCGGCGATTAACGACTGGTTCCGCCAGCGTCTCGATCCGGCTAACTGCGGCAGCGAGCCCAGCAGCCATGAACGCTGCCTGGTCGATGTGTTGCGCCTGCGTGAAGGGGAGAGCGATCTGAACCGGCTGCGCAGCCGCATCCGTCAGGATCTCAGCCATTTCGAAGGCAATGCTCAGGCGATCCGGCTGGTGTATACCTTACTGAAGCTGAACCTGACCTATGCTCAGGTCGGCTGTATCCTGAAATACACCCGCCCGGCCTATTGGGCGAGCGACATCCCGGCCAGCCACAGTTATCTGATGAAAAAACCGGGTTTTTATCTGGCGGAAGAAGCCTTTGTCGATCGATTACGGCGTGAATTGAATATGGGGGAATTCGATCGCTTCCCTCTGACTTATATTATGGAGGCCGCTGATGATATTTCTTATTGCGTTGCCGATCTGGAAGATGCGGTGGAAAAAAACATTTTTACCGTCGAGCAATTGTATCAACATTTAACGCAGGAATGGGGTGAGGTTGCTCCTGGGGATCTGTTTGATAAAACCATCGCCAGTGCATTCCGTAAAATCGATCGCGGCGGTGCGCGCCGAAGTTCCGAAGATCAATTCTTTATGTACCTGCGGGTATTCACCGTGGCACGTCTGGTGCCGCATGCCGCCCAGCGTTTTATCGATAATCTGGACGCGGTTTTTCACGGCCACTTTAACGGCGCGCTGCTGGAAGATTCCGGCCCGGTGTATAAATTATTGGAAATCTTTAAAAACGTGGCCTTCAAGCATGTGTTCAATCACCCAGAAGTGGAGCAGCTTGAATTGCAGGGCTACCGGGTGATCAGCGGCCTGCTGGATATCTATAGCCCCTTGCTGGCGATGCCGCTGGCGGATTTCAGCCAGTTGGTACGGGATGACAGCCACCGGGCATTCCCGATCGAAACTCGGTTGTTCCACAAGCTTTCCACCAAACATCGGTTGGCCTACATGGAAGCGGTAGAGGGCTTGCAGCATCTTTCTACCGAGCAACAGGCGATCAGAGAATATTATTTCCGCGCACGGTTATTGCAGGATTATATCAGCGGAATGACCGATCTTTATGCCTATGATGAATACCGTCGTTTAATGGCAGCAGAATAATATACCCGTCATACTTCAAGTTGCTTGGGTGTTGGCTGCCTTCGTTCACCCCAGTCACTTACCTGAGTAAGCTCCTGGGGCTTCGCTCAGTTGCCG
>JBAQHZ010000498.1:0-3606 GCA_049288585.1 Chania sp. | reverse complement strand
GCTTCGGTCAGTCTGGAAGGAACCAACCTGCTGGTTGGGTTTGACCCAACGAATGTTGTGGTGGGTGAGCGCATTGCGGTCGTTGCCAACGATGGCACCCAGCGTTTCGAGCATACCCTGACAGCGCAGGATATCGCCACCGGGTCAGTGACTCTGGATGTTGGAGAGGTAAGCAATGCCAGTGCTGCGCTGGTCGATCTGGCGGGTAATCTGTCAGGCTTTACCACGACCAGTGGTAAAGCACCGGGTGTGAATATGGAGGTAACCGGGGATGTGTCCGAAATCTACGGACAGAATCGCGACAACATTTTCGCGGTAGACGATGTCAACTTACTCAATAACGTTAAAGTGATTGAGGGTAACAGCGGTATTGATACGCTGAAGCTAACGGGGGCGGAACAGGAGTTGAACTTGTCTACCTGGACCGGACGTCTGAGTTCGGTAGAGGTTATCGATATCACCGGCTCTGGCAATAACACGCTGAATATCTCACTGGGTGATGTGCTGGATCAGGGATCCCGTGGCGCATTTATCAGCGATGAAAGCATGCAGTTGGCGGTCAAAGGTGATGCGGGTGATGTGGTAATGCTGAGTGATCTGCTGCCTAACGGCATGGATGTTGGCGATTGGGAAAACATCGGGGATGTGGTCTCCGCGGGTATCTCTTACGACGTCTACCTCCACTCCGGGATGGATGCAGAGATCTTGGTACAACAGGGGGTGGATGTACAGTTCCACTAAGTGTTCCAAAAGGCCTGAATAGATAGCTATTGCATGATGCTGGTTAGCCGACCGTTTAGCGCAGGGATGCGCGATGCGAATCTGGGGATGGGTTCATGACGTGTCGGCCCTGCATCATACCCAACGACATGACATGCACCTATTTAGGTCTACAACAAGGTGGGCTTTGCCATACAGGGGTAAAGCCCACTTTATCTTTAAATCACTATACCCAAGTGACTTCAAGTTGCATGTAGGCGGCCACTGAGCGAAGCCCCAGGAGCTTGGTAAACCAAGTGACTGGGGTGAGTGAAGGCAGCCAACCCCCATGCAGCTTGAAGGGCGACGGGTATATAACCACTTCATACTTCAAGTTGTTTGGGTTTTGCGTTGTGCTCTGATTCCTGCATTACACAGTGCACTATGCTCTATAAGCGCTTGTTGCCTGCAAGCAATTCGAATTATTTAGGGTGTGCACGGATCATAACGAAATGGAATTGATACTAGTCCTACCATCTTTAATTTAAATTCGAACATTCCTGACAGACCGAGAAGTCGTTGTGGTTTAGGATAACGCTTAGAATAACAAGTGTGCTGACTTGGTTAATTGTCATGAGCTAAATTATTTTGTAATTTTGCAAGCATAGTTAAAGATTTTTTCGATAGTACCCTACTCAGTTCTTTTCGATTAAAACCCTAAGGAACGCCATAATCTAAACATTAGAGTTGTAGGAAAACGCAACCAAAGCATATGACACTTGAAGTTTGACGAGCATAGATGTGCTGTTGTCAGGGAGGTAACGTCTGAATCATGGAAGGATTCACACACGCTTAACGTTCAGCCTTATCGAAGCGAGCATTGCCCTGCTGGGGTGAGGCTGGCTTTCCCTTTAAATAATACTTACGGATAATGACATAATGAATTTTTCTTTTTTAACTGATGAAGATACTTTATCTTTCTATCCTATAGATAAAGTCGAGAGTCTATATTTACCTATCCAATCGATAGAAGGTGCTCGTTATATCGTGACCGAAAAATACGGTGTTGATATTAATGAGAGCCTAATGGCGGAGCGGGTTAATGACGATCTTCATCTGAAGTTTTATGCAGACTCACAGACTCCTTCTAGCATTGTTATCAAGGATTTTGCCCTGACGAATGGCAAAGTTTTCAGCTTGGCCGACAATGGTGAATATCGCCAGCATCTTTCCGTTGAGGATATGCCGCTTCAAGGGCCGGTAGCGTTAACCAACCTTTATCTCGGTGTGCAGCAGGAACAGCCAGAAGCGGTCTCTCTGAAAGTGATCCAGCATGCTGCGACCCTGCAGACGTTCGAAACACTGGGTGAGTCGCTGAATCCGAGCAGTGATGTTTTGCCTGCACAACAGGATGTTACCTCCTTTGCGGAAGCAATGCCGCTGCCAGCTGCAAGCCTGGAAGCCAATGCGGCATTTAATGCAATACCTGCCATCACTGATATTTATGATCAGGTCGGTAGCCGTAAGGGAAATTTGGTTAGTGGCAGCGTTACTGACGATAAACAGCCAAAACTTGAAGGTACTGGGCAGCCAGGTGCGGAGTTGGAAATTTTCCAAAACGGCGAACTCATCGGCTTGGTATCTGTTGATAGTATTACAGGCAGGTGGTCGTTTACCCCTTCTGTGCCATTACAGGAAGGTGGGCAGCTTTTCTACGTTCGCGATCCGGCGACGAATCAAACCTCGACTAACATCGTATTGATCGTTGATACGGTGGCTCCTTCACGTTCTACAATTTCCAACGTTGTTGATGCCGATGATACGGGTGCGACGACAGCAATTAGCCAAAATGGCTACACCAGCGAAAATAAACCAACCCTGTCAGGCAGAGGTGAAGCCAACAGTATGATCGCCATCTACAATGGCAATGCGCTGGTAGGCACAACGTATGCCAAGGATAATGGCGACTGGGTCTTTACGCCAATTTCGCCATTCCCGGATGGAAAATACGAATTTAGAGCAGCGGGTATCGACTTCTCCGGTAATATCGGTTTGTCTTCCGCCAGGTTCATTTTCACCATTGATACTGTGCGACCAACTCAGCCTGAGATTACTGAACTTGTTGATAACGTTGGTGCTGTAACGGGAGTGCTGATTAATGGTGCCACTACGGATGATAATACGCCAACCCTGAAAGGCCAGGGTGAAGCGTACAGAAAAGTTACCCTTTACGATAAGGGTGAAAAGATAGGTGAAACCACCGTTGATGAATTCGGCAAGTGGGAGTTTACCCCTGAAACCGACCTGGGTGAAGGCGAACATAAGTTCACCGTAGTCATCGAAGATCTGGCGGGTAACCAGTCTGAGCCGTCCGAACCGTGGGTGGTGATGGTCGACACCACATCGCCGGCTGCGCCAACCATCGATAGCATCTATGACGATGTGGGCAGCAAGACCGGCGAACTGCTGGTATCTGGCACCGTGACTGACGACACTACACCGACCCTTAAGGGCCAGGCGGCAAAGGGCGCGACGGTTGAGATCTTCGACAAGGGCGAAAAGATCGGCGAAACCACGGCTAATAAGGATAATGGTAGCTGGGAATTCACGCCGGAAAGCCTAGCAGAAGGGGATCACAGCTTTACCGTAAGCGCGACCAACACTGCCGGTAAAGTCTCCGATCTGTCCCAACCGTGGGAACTGGAGATCGACACCACCGCGCCAGACAAGCCGAGTACAGACGGCACTGGAGCGGGCATCGGCGAAATCCTTGACGATCAGGGCACAGTTACGGGGCCGATCAGCGATGGCGATCGCACGGATGACACCAAACCTACGCTGAAGGGCGAGGGTGAACCGGGTGACAAAATCATCATTACCGACAATGGTAACAAGATCGGTGAGACC
>JBAQHZ010000497.1:0-4129 GCA_049288585.1 Chania sp. | reverse complement strand
GTGGTTCTCTTGTCCTCCCCGTTTTCCATGAAATCATTCTGATCAATATGAATACGTTAAAGCTGGAAGTCAGTCGCTCTTTGCGGGATAGCCTGATTACCAAAGATCGTATGCGTGTGGATGTTGTCGTGGCTTTTTTCGTACGTGTAAAACCGACCGTTGAAGGTATTTCAACAGCAGCACAAACACTTGGGCAGCGTACTTTGTCACCTGAAGATTTACGTATTCTGGTGGAAGATAAGTTTGTTGATGCGCTGCGTTCTACAGCATCCCAGATGACTATGCAGGATCTAC
The DNA here is from genome assembly GCA_049288585.1 of Chania sp. Lineage (GTDB taxonomy): Bacteria > Pseudomonadota > Gammaproteobacteria > Enterobacterales > Enterobacteriaceae > Chania. The sequence continues at coordinate 3,835 of JBAQHZ010000497.1, read as the reverse complement.
AGGATACTAGGGAAAAATTTGTCCAAGGCGTTCAAAATACCGTTGCCGAAGATTTGACCAAGAATGGTCTGGAACTGGAAAGCGTCTCCTTGACTAACTTTAACCAGACATCAAAAGAATACTTCGATCCTAATAATGCTTTTGACGCCGAAGGGTTAACCAAGCTTACGCAGGAAACAGAACGTCGCCGCCGGGAGCGCAACGAAGTTGAACAGGATGTTGAAGTGGCAGTTCGTGAAAAAAACCGTGATGCACTTTCGCGTAAGCTGGAAATCGAACAGCAAGAATCCTTCATGTCTTTAGAGCAGGAACAACAGATCAAAACCCGCACGGCGGAGCAAAATTCAAAAATTGCGACATTTGAAGCAGAACGACGTCGTGAAGCCGAACAAAGCAGAATTATGGCCGAGCGTCAGATTCAGGAAGCTGAGATCGAAAGTAAGCAGGTGCTCAAAACCCGCGAAGTTGAAGCTAACCGTGAAATCCAGGTCAAAGAGATTGAACAAACCCGCGTCACTGAAATCGCACAGCAGGATAAAGCGATTGCCATAGCCGCAAAATCCGAACAGCAATCACAGGCGCAAGCACAGGCGAACAATGCGCTATCTGAAGCAGTTAAAGCCGAGCAAAACGTAGTGACTACACGCGAAACCGCCGAAGCCGATCGTGCAAAACAAGTTGCCTTGATCGTTGCCAGCCAAGAAGCAGAGACCAAAGCAGTCCAGTTAACGTTGAATGCGCGGGCTGAGAAAGAAGCAGCAGAACTGCAGGCAGCAGCCATTATCGAACTGGCTGAGGCCACTCGTAGAAAGGGGCTGGCAGAAGCAGAAGCGCAACGCGCACTTAACGATGCAGTTAATATGCTGTCCAGCGATCAAACCAGCCTCAAATTTAAACTGGCACTCTTGCAGGCTCTGCCTGCCATTATCGAGAAATCGGTAGAACCGATGAAGGCGATTGAAGGGATCAAAATCATTCAGGTGGATGGCTTGAATCGGGCTGCAGCAACTAATGCATCTGGAACTGGCGGTTCTGTTGCAAGCGGGAATCTTGCTGAGCAGGCTTTATCTGCCGCACTATCATATCGGGCACATGCACCCATTCTGGATTCCCTACTGCAAGAAGTGGGGCTCTCTGGTGGTTCATTAAATGCGCTTACGGCGGCATTGCCACAACATACAACGGTGAGCGCTGATGTAGAACCTAACGCTCCGGCAGTAGCATTCCCTGCCGATAACTCCACCTTACCTACCAAACAGGCAGCATCCGGTCAACATGAGCCATTAATCGAATCTGCAGTTTAATACCCTGTCATCCGCCACCCTTCGGCCCGATATCTACTCCCTCTTCGGATATCGGGCCGGAGGTTGGTCACCATACGCCACGGGTGCAACCTGGTAAAGGCTGGGTTGACGCTTACCTTTAATCAATGCTTTTTGTTTATCGATAAGGTTGTCCTGCACGTTTTTTGGGTACATAACGATGAGGTAAATTCTTACGCTTTGCGCCCTAACATCACCCTCTCTTTCTGAAAATGGAATTAATGATATTGGCTGTTTTGCAAGCTACAAGAATTCACTGAATAAAATTCACGTTACTGACTCAATTCACGCAGCAGCCTGGTGTTGATATACAGCTTTTCACGGCCAGCACTCATTTCCTCCAGCACGCCAATCTCGACCAACTGCTTGAGGTACATTGATGCCGTCTGGCGCTTGGCCACACCGCGTTCGACAAGGTTATCGATCCGACAATACGGTTGTGCGAACAGCGCCTGGACAAGTTCATGAGTATAAATTTTCGGCAGCTTCTCGCGTACATACTCTGTGGTTTCTGTCATCAATGCCCTAACAACCGCTATTTTATCAGTCGTCCATCGGGACGTGCTCTCCACAGCCTCCAGAATAAATAATATCCACGATTCCCAATCACCATCTTCTGTCACCCTACGCAGGAGCCTGTAGTAATCGTCACGTCTCTCCAGGATGAAGCGGGATAGATACAGGATAGGTAGCGAAAGCAATTTGCTCTGGATCAGATACAGAATATTCAGGATACGGCCCGTTCTCCCGTTCCCATCCGGGAACGGGTGGATGCACTCAAACTGATAGTGCGCAATAGCCATTTTTACCAACGGATCTAAATCATCATCACCGTGTATAAACCGCTCCCAGTTCGCCAGTAAATTACGAATGGAGTCCTCTCCCACCGGCGGCGTATATACCACGTTATTATTCTGATCACGCAATACCGTGCCCGGCGTTTTCCTGATATCAGTTTGAACTGCGCGTAATTTGGTGCAGATAGCTACCGCTGTGTTTGTACAGAGTGGATAGTCCTCAAGGTGGGTATAGCCATCATAAAGCGCTGTACGATAGCGCAGCGCTTCTTTAGTAGCCGGATCTGCGCCATCTGCGCGGTCAGCATACTTAAAGAGTTGATCGCTGGTAGTTACGATGTTCTCTATACGCGATGAGTCCTTCGCTTCCAGCATCGGAAGGATGTTTATCAGCAGCCCCTGGTCAGGGATCAGTTCACCGGCAGTTTTCAACTCAGCGATTGCTGCGCGCGCACTTATGCACGCTTTAAGTACACTGCGCGTTTCAATGCGCTCCAGGTCAGGCGGCAGTATCGGCAGCTCGTTGTAAGGGGTTTCTGGATTCCAGTTCATATGTTTATAAAAATCGTTTTAATCGACATATAGCCATAATATGTCGATGCCATAGACATGTCACATCATCATGTTTAAAAAATCACATTTCATCGACACATTGCCAGAACGTGTCGATGTTGTAAACATGTTAGGGCCATATGTTTAAAAAAATAATTTTTATCGACATATACTAAGATGTACACCGTAGGTCTGCTAAAGCGCCGCTGTCTTCACATCGTTAATCAGGGTTGCCCCGCTGCAAGCCAGGTCATTTATACCCAAAATCTCTAATCTCTAATAAACGCCGCTGGTTGCGCTCTTCTATGTAAAACAGCGTGCAAAAGTGAGCAGGTTTCCGGGGTGATCAGCGTCCAATTTTGACCACCCCGGGTGTGTGTCACACTCCCTCGTTTCGGGGGAGTAACCTGGAGTGCTTATCATGGAAACTATTGGCAAGATCCGTCGTCGTCATCTCATCAATGGCGAAAGCATCAGCGCTATTGCACGCTCTCTCAACCTTTCACGTAATACCGTCAAAAAGCACCTCTCCACTTCACAGGAAACCGGCTACCAGCGACAACGTCAGCACAAGCCACAGCTCGGCCCCTTCATCACGCGACTGGAAGAATGGTTGGAGCACGACCATCGCCTCCCCAAAAACCGCCGCCGCTCCTCTCGCCGACTCTTCGAAGGACTGCAAAACGAGGGCTATCACGGCGCTTATGACAGCGTTCAACGACAGGTCAAAGCCTGGAAGGAAAATCGCACCACCACCACGCTCACGCAGGCTTTTGTTCCCCTCTCCTTTGCTCCGGGTGACGTCGGGCAGTTTGACTGGAGCTACGAGCATGTCGTGCTCGGCGGGGTTTCTCAAACCATCAAACTGGCCCATTTTCGTCTCGCCTACAGTCGACAGATGTTTGTCATTGCCTATCCTCGCGAAACACAAGAAATGGTGCTCGACGCCCATGTCAAGGCCTTCGCTTTCTTCGGCGGGGTGCCTCGCAAGATGATTTACGATAACCTCAAAACCGTCGTTCAGACCGTCTTTGCCGGTAAGTCCCGTCGGTTCAATGGCCGATTCCTGACACTGGCCAATCATTACCTGTTTGAGCCCGTAGCCTGTACGCCAGCGTCAGGTTGGGAAAAAGGCCAGGTCGAAAATCAGGTCGGCAACGTCCG
>JBAQHZ010000496.1:0-5514 GCA_049288585.1 Chania sp. | reverse complement strand
AAGCCGCAAAGGCCGACAAGAAACCAAAAAAATAAGGTGATCTCATGCTGGATAGCGAACTGGTCAAGCAGCATTGCAGCATCGATCTTGATTTCGCTGATGATGACAAGCTGCTTGAAACCTATGTCGGCGCGGCCACCCGGTATGTGGAAACGTGGACTCGCAGGAAGCTTTATGAATCAGATCAAAGCGCAGGGTATGAAGGCGATGAGGATGCCTTGCTGTTGGGTGAGGATGTAAAGGCAGCCATGCTTTTACTGGTCGGCCATTGGTATGCAAACCGAGAAGCCGTGAATATCGGTAACGTCACATCATCCATTCCTTTTGCTGTTGAGTCACTTTTGCAGCCGTATCGAATCTACGGCCTATAAGGGGGGCGCTATGCAGGCTGGAAGGTTTAGGCACAAGGTCGTTATTCAAAACTTTGTCACCACGCAGTTACCGTCCGGGCAAGAGCTTGAAGACTGGGAGGACGGTAAATCCACCCGAGCGGAGATTAAAGCGATCAGCGGCCGTGAACTGGTAGCATCTGGGGCAGAGAAAGCCGAGGCCACTATCCGCGTCTGGATGCGCTATCGCACCGATGTTACAGCGTCTTCCCGGCTCCTGTGTCTTAACGGCCCATTCCGTGGGGTAGTGCTGGAAATTACCGGCCCGCCCATTCCTAATGCTGAGGGTACTCAGTTGGAAATTCTCTGTAAAACCGGAGTGAAACCATGATCAACACCAAGCTGGATTTTTCCGGGCTACTCGATATTTCCAAGGATCTGGAGGTATTGAGCAAGGCCGAAAGCCGCAATGTACTGCGGCAGGCAACGCGGGCAGCGGCCACGGTATTTCGCGATGAGGCTCGGGAGCTTGCGCCGGAGGATACAGGCAAACTGAAGCGCAATATCGTTGTGATTAACCAACGCGCCAATGATGGCGGCGCGGTCGCAGGCGTCCATGTTCGCAGTGCGGGCAAGGCCAGCAATCGCAATAACGCTTTCTACTGGCGCTTTGTTGAGCTGGGTACATCGCAGATACCAGCAGTCCCATTCATCCGCCCGGCGTTCGACGCCCGGCAGGATGATGCAGCGGCAGCGGCGTTCGCGAAAGCCAACGAAGCGATCGACAAGGTGCTATCAAAATGACCGAGGCCGATCTCAACCCACTGTTAAAACCGCTGGTCGGCGGGCAGGCTTACCCCTATGTGGTCAAGCTGACCCCGGAGGGAATGCCAGCGGTAAAACCACCGTGGATCGTCTACACGGTGCCCGATGAAAACCGTGCTGATGTGTTTTGCGGTACCGCAGAAACCGCTTACCTGGCACAGATCGACGTGTACGCCAGCAGCATTGACCAGGCCAAAGAACTCCGAGCCAAAGCCGAGCAGGCGATCGCTGTTCTGTCTCCGGCAGAAATCCACCTGTTCAGTGGCCATGAACCCGATACCGGCCTTTTCCGCGCCTCGCTTGAATTCAAAGTGTGGCAATAACCTTTAATCCATGATCCTAACCCGCCGCGTGCGGGTTTTTTAATGTCTGGAGAATACTCATGACAAGCAAGTTCGAAAAAACACAAGGCACGGTGGTGAGCATTTCCGCTACCGAAGCCAGCGAGGCCAACCCGGCAGGCATTACCTGGCTTTCCGCATCGTGTTCAGCCAAAGAGCTCAGCTATACGGGCGGCCAGAAAGACGATATCGAAGTTACCACCCTGTGCTCCATCGAAAAGGAGATGACCAACGGGCTCAGTGCGCCGTCTGAAATGACCATTAACAAAAACTGGAGCGCCTACGATGATGCTCAAGATTCGTTGATGGCAGCTTACGAAACGGACACCCGCCGCGCCGTCCGTGTCATTTTTCCGTCTGGTAATGGGTTCGCTTATCTTGCAGAGGTACGCCAGAGCAGTTGGAACGTTGCTACATCTGGCGTGGTAGCTGCCTCTTTCACGCTGCGCATCATCGGCAAACCAATCAGAATCTTTGCAGTGACTATCCCGGTAACCGGCGTGCTGCTGGATAAAGTGACGGCAGCATTGAAGTTGGGCGAAAGCCTTACCTTGATACCGACGATCGCCCCGGCAACTGCAACAAACAGGGCTGTTACCTGGACATCCTCAACCCCGGCAAACGTTATGGTCACCGCAGCAGGCGTTATCACCGGCCTTGCGGTAGGCACCTCAACGATCACAGTTAAGACCACGGACGGCGCAAAAACCGCTACGTGTGTCGTAACAGTCACCGCCTAACAGGAGCATTATCAAATGGCAGGAAAAAAACTGAATCTGAAGGCGCTGGCATCCGCGCCGCTTGCAGGCTTCCGCATCAAGTCGATTACGGTTGATGAGTGGGAGGGGGCGGTCGTGATTTTGCGCGAGCCCTCGCAGGAAAGCTGGGGGCGCTGGCGTGAAATACTGACGCCACCGGAACCAGAGGAAGGCAAAATGCCGCTAAAGCTGTCGATCACTGAAGAGACACAGCGCAGCATCCGAGCCGATGCGGCAATCTTTATTGATGTACTGCTGGATGAAGATCACCAGCCTGTTTTCAAACCTGGCGATCTGGATCAGGCAGTGACGTTCTACGGGCCGGTGCACGCGCGATTACTTAAACAGGCGATCGCACTGAGCACTACACAGGAAGATGCTGAAAAAAAGTCAGAGAGCCAGAAACCCAGTTCATGATGAAGCTGGCGCTTCGCCTGGGTAAAACCCTGGGCGAGTTGCGCCAGACCATGAGCATCAGTGAGCTTCGCCTCTGGATAGAATTCAACAAGATCAGCCCGATCGGCGATGAGCGCAGCGACTATCACGCTGCGCAGATCTCGGCTGCCGTGTTCAATTCTCAGCGCACCAAAGACCCGATAACCATTCCCGATATGTTGCTGCGCTGGAGTGGGCCGGAGGAAGAAGAGGCAGAGGACACCTCTGAACTTGAGAGCTTCCTGGGGGCTCTGGCTGATTAACTGCCCGCCGCGTGCGGGTTTTTTTATAGGTGAATTATGGCTTCGCTGCGTGAGCTAATCATTAAAATATCGGCTAACTCAAGCTCCTATCGGGCTGAGATAGCCCGCGCCTCACGCATGGGGGGCGAGTATTACAAGACGATGGAGCAGGGCAACCGCAAGGCCGAGGCTGCGACTCGTCAAAGCCAGCGCGCACTGGCAGATCTCAACGGCCAACTGACCTCTGTCAAAACCGCCGCCGCCAGCATGGCCGGTGTATTTGTCAGCCTGTTTGCCGTTGGCAATATTATTAATGCCGCTGATCAGTGGGGTCAATACCAATCCCGTATCAAGATGGCTACCGGCTCGGTGGAGGAATTTCGTTCTGTTCAGGCGCGGCTGCTGGAGATCAGCGATCGCACCTATAAAAATATCGATGAGCAGGCCGAGCTGTATATTCGCAGCTCAACCGCAATGAAGGAGCTGGGCTACAGTACAGCAGGCACCATCGATTTTATCGACTCTATTTCCAGCTCGCTGACGATCAATGCCGCCAGCGCAGAGAAGGGTAAGAGTGCGATCGATGCCATGTCTAAATCCATGGTGACCGGCAAAGTTTCTGGCGATGAATGGAATACCGTGATGGAGGTGATGCCGACCGTGATCGGTGACATTGCGCGCTATCTCGGTAGCACGGAAACAGCAGTAAAAAGCATGGCGACCAATGGCAAGCTGTCTATGGATACGTTCGCCAAGGCGACAATCGCCGCCCGCGCTCGCAATGCAGAGCTGGCCGAGGCCATGCCAACCACTGTCGGCGACGCCATCACCAAGCTGAACAACCACTTCAAAACTTACATCACCGATGTTAATGCATCCAGCGGAGCCACACAGGCGCTGTCTGGCACGATCGGCTATCTGGCTGAACATATTGATGAAGTGGTAACCGCAGCCGGTATCCTCGGTGGTATCGGGCTGGCCAGAACGATCGGTGGATGGGCGAGCAGTACCGCGCTGGCCGCGAAAGAATTTGCGAATAAGGCCAGTAGTCAGCTAGCCCTTGCTGCTGCACAGCGTGAGGGACTGAGTGTCACCCTATCCCAAATCGGCGCAGAGCGTGCTGGCGCAGTTGCCGCCCAGCAATCCCTGGTTGCTCAGCTAAAGCTTGCACAGACCGAGCAGGCCCGCACAGTTATCCGAAAACAACTGGCTGTTAACTCCGCCGAAGTTGCCCGCCTGACCCGCGCAGAAGCGGCAGCTACAGCAGAGCTGAATGCAGTTCAGGGGCGGCTTGCTGCCTCAGGCGGGCTACTGAAAGGTGCGCTGGGGTTGCTGGGTGGACCTGCTGGCATCGCCATGATGGCTGGCGCAGCGGTCTTCTACTACTACCAAAAAACTCAGCAGGCCCGCGAGGAAAGTCTAGCCTTTGCTGACTCCTTGGGCGCAGTAGTAGACAAGATGAACAGTATGAATCAGGCCCAACTGAAGGGGGCTCTGGCTGAGACTGGCGATTCTATCAAGGCACAAAGGGACAATATTGCTGATCTTATTTCCGCTCAAGAAGATGCAAGGGCGGAGTTATTGCAGCGCCAAGAATTGGTTAAACAATTTTCTACTGCGCAAGGGGAGAGTAACGGGCATACAGTGAAGGCAGCGGAACTGCAAAGAGCGTATGACAAGATTACCCGTGATTTGAATGATGCCCAAGCCAAGCTTGGCAGGACAATTGCGGATCAGTCAAAGCTACAGGGCGAACTGAACAAGGTAACTTCAGAGTCTGATGCATCATTTGCCAATCTGAAGAAGGGATTGATCGACACCTATAATCTGTCTGGTGCGGCCGCAACTGCTTTGGCAACAACACTGCAAACGTTAAAAGAGCTTAACGAAGAACAGGGGAAATCTGGCGGTACCGGCAAGCCTATTATAGATACCTCTAAATATGACCAGTATGTTAAAGGCCAACAGGAAAGTCTTGCTCTGTTAAAGGCTGAAGGGGTTGAGCGGGCGAAACTAAAATCTGTACAGGGTGCTATATCCAGCGGCGCGCTGCTGACTGATAAGTCCGGCAATGTCATCGATGACATGAAAACCCATCAAAAGCAGATCGAGGCGAATGCTGCGGCTGAATATAATTTGCAGCAGCAGCAACAAAACCGAAATAAAACAACTAGCGCCGGAACAAATGTTGCCAAGGAATACGAGCAGAAACTCGCCAATCTTAACAAAGAAATTCAGGTTGAGGCTGTTCGCTTGAAAGACGGTGACGCAGCGGCGGCATTATTCTCCGCGTCTCTGGAGGCAGGAACTAAGTGGACGGACGCGCAACGAGCAGGGCTTGAGCAGCTTAACAAAACGCTGGCTGAAGCAAAGCAGCGCTGGGAGGATCACAATGCTGCGATCTCTAATGACCCATACCGCGCCGCTGCTGAAACCCAGAGGAAAGCCAACGAACAGCTACAGCGACAGATTGCTGATGGTGAGATCAAGAGAGCGGAGGATATTGCCCGTCGTAAACAGGATATCGATGCCGCCTATTTGCAGGCTAAGGCAGAAGCCGATCAGCGTTATGCGGTTTCTGGTA
>JBAQHZ010000495.1:0-2261 GCA_049288585.1 Chania sp. | reverse complement strand
GTAAACGCCTCTGTGATAAACCGGCTTTTATCGCTTGCTACATCAGGCTTTAAACAAATCATCAGAAGTGTGACTCTCTTCAAATCAGTTGTAACCGCAGTGTTAAATTCCGTTCAATACTGGTTGCCCGTCAGGAGAATTACCAATACATTCAACCCTGCGGCCGGAGTGGAGTTCCCCTTCTTCGGTCAACCACCATCAGGTGGGATGAATTCGGAGCCCGACGCATGAACTCCATTTTTACCGAAGAGAACCTGTTGGCTTTTACCACCACGGCACGCTTCGGCAGCTTCAGCAAAGCGGCCGAAGAGCTGGGCCTGACGACATCGGCCATCAGCTACACCATTAAGCGCATGGAAACCGGGCTGGATGTGGTGCTGTTTAACCGCAACACCCGCAGCATTGAGCTCACCGAATCCGGCTTCTATTTCTACCGTAAGGCCACCGATCTGCTGAACGACTTCCACGCCATCAAGCGCGGCATCGATACCATCTCGCAGGGCATTGAGGCGCGGGTGCGCATCTGTATCAATCAGTTGCTCTATACCCCACGCCATACCGCCCGGCTGTTGCAGGTATTAAAAAAGCAGTTCCCTACCTGCCATATCACGGTGACCACCGAGGTGTACAACGGCGTTTGGGATTCCATCATTACTCATCATGCCAATGTCGCGATTGGCGCGCCGGATACCCTGCTGGATGGCGGTGGGATTGATTACACCGAAATTGGCGCCATCCGTTGGGTGTTCGCCATTGCGCCCGATCACCCGCTGGCGTTTATGCCGGAACCGATATCCGAGAGCCAGCTGCGGCTGTATCCGAACATCATGGTGGAAGACACCGCGCATACCATCAATAAAAAAGTGGGCTGGTTGTTACACGGCCAGGAAGCGATTCTGGTGCCAGATTTCAACACCAAGTGTCAGTGTCAGATTTTGGGTGAAGGGATTGGTTTTTTGCCGGAATATATGGTGCGTGAGGCGGTGACCGAAGGGGTACTGGTCATCCGCAACATTCATAACCCACGGCAGGATTCCCGCATGTTGTTGGCCACGCAGCATGCGGCAACCGGGCAGGTCACCCAATGGATCAAAAAACAGTTCGCGCCGGGCGGCGTGCTGACCGAGATTTATGCTGATTTGCTCTATCGCGTCTGAGCGGTTCACTCTCCTGGCAGCAAGGTGCCAACATGCTGTTTTTCGCAAAGATTCGCTGAGAAAAATACGCTATTGTGGCGGGAGTGATCTGTTCCAACTCTTAACATAGATAATAACTAAACCATGCAAAACCGGCTGACAATCAAGGATATCGCCCGCCTTAGCGGAGTAGGTAAGTCCACCGTCTCACGCGTGCTCAATAACGAAGGCAGCGTAAGCCCGCAAACCCGTGAACGGGTGGAAGCGGTGATCCGCAGCCATGGGTTTACGCCATCCAAGTCGGCGCGTGCCATGCGCGGCCAAAGCGATAAAGTGGTGGCTATTATCGTTTCGCGGCTGGATTCACCGTCGGAAAACCAGGCGGTGCGCACCATGCTGCCGTTGCTGTATCAGCAAGGTTTTGACCCGATCGTGATGGAAAGCCAGTTTGAAACCCGGCTGGTGCAGGAACATCTGCATGTGCTGCGACAGCGCCATGTCGACGGGGTGATCCTGTTCGGCTTTACCGGCCTGACCGCCGCGATGCTCGCACCCTGGCAGGAAAAAATGGTGGTGATGGCGCGTGACTACCCCGGTATTTCTTCCGTCTGTTACGACGATGACGGCGCGGTGCAACTGCTGATGCAGCGGTTACGCAAGCAAGGCCATACCCATATCAGCTACCTCGGCGTGCAGGAAGCGGACGCCACCACCGGGATGCGCCGCCACCAGGCCTATCTCGACACCTGCCGTGAGTTAAAAATCCTGCCGGTTGCCGCACTCGGTGAACTGAACTATCAGAGTGGTTTCCAACTGGCCGCCAGCGTGATTGAGCCATACACCACCGCGCTGGTGTGCGCGTCTGATACCATCGCCCTCGGCGCGATGAAATACCTGCAACAGCAGCAGATTGCGCCGTTACAGGTGTGTGCGATCGGCAATACTCCGTTGCTTAACTTCCTGTTCCCTGAGGTCTTTTCAGTGGAGCTTGGCTATGGTTCCGCCGGGCAGCAGGCTGCCCAACAGCTACTGGGCCAGCTCAGCGGTGAGCTAGGTATTCGCCAGATCATTATCCCCAGCAAGTTGGCCTGATTAAAAACAGGTCATTAATCACCCATTTTGTGA
>JBAQHZ010000494.1:0-27861 GCA_049288585.1 Chania sp. | reverse complement strand
CCGTTAACCGTGGAGCGAATGAAAGAAAACTACATTAAAAGAAGTGATGAATCGGCGGTATTGCACCTAGTTGAAGTGTAGTACAGAAGTGCTGAGGGGAAGTGCGGCAAGTCATGAGAAAAAATGGGAGTTATGTGGGTAGACCAACACGTTGGCCCACCCACATCGTTCAATGCGCAGCGGCGTTTTCGCCCTATTGCATTACCGCTTGCACGGCTTTTTGTGCGTTCAGAAAATCCGGCTGCTTGGCCACCAGGCTCGCCATCATGGTGTTGTACTGCGTCGCCTGCTGCTGGGTGCGGAACTGTACGCCGCCATTGTTGAAACTGACCTGATTGCCCTGCGCCTGGAGGAAATCCCCGACCTGTACCAGCTCCTGCACGAAGCTGGCCGTGGTTGGAATGGCTGGCATCAAGGCATTGGCCGGTGCGGTGACAATTTTGTCATACGCCTGATTGTAAACCGCTTTCAGATCGTCCGGCTGTTTCAACGTTGCACGCGCGGTGTCTGCCTGCGTCTTCGCCGACTGGATCTGCTGCCCCAACAGGTTCAGCGCCCCTACCGACTGCTGCAGGGTATCGCGCTTGCTCATATAATCCTGCGCAGTGTGGATCTGGTTAATCTGGTCCAGCACCGGTGTCAGGCTGACCTCAACCGACTTCGACAGCTGCTGGGAAAAACTGACCAGAATGGCGTAATCACCGGCATAGTTGCCGAATTTCTGTTTCTGATCTTCGCTCAGCGTCGGAATGCTCACGCCGCTGCGCATAACCGTATTCTGTAAGTAATCAACGAATGCCTTACGTTGTTCTGGCTCTTTATCGCCGCAGGCGGTCAATTGCATAACCACCAACAATGCCAACACCGGTGCCAACCAACGCGCGAAACCTCTGCTCTGGATCCCTACCGCCATGTGACATAACTCCTGTTTAAACGTCTCTTTTATCAGGCTCCATACCCTTTACTGCTCTCCATGCGCCTCTCCCCATCGTATCTACCTACAGATTCTTTGGGCCTATAAGAATAGATCAACTGGATGCGATGCGATACGCGATTCGGCTTTCTGGGTACATTCAGGCGCTAAATGCGTCGTTTTACTGAGTAGGGATGTTGGGATGAAGGTAGAAACAGGGCCGAATCTCTTCGGCCCTCAGACGACTCATAAAGCCTGTTATTAGGGAGAGCGCCCCTCGGTGCGCTAGGCCCGCGTATCTCGGGCTAAAAACCACTAAAACACCAACGCCTGCCCATCTTTACGGCTTTCGGTGGCCGCAATATAGAACCCCTGCGGATCGCGGATAATCGCCTGCGCCCCGCCGAAGCTGTAGGTTTGCAGCGGATCTTCCAGCACTACGTTATGGCCCATGGCCCGCAGCGCCGCCAGTGTATTACGATCCATCGAAGGCTCGACGATCACCTCGCGCCCGGCGACGATCCGCCAGCGCGGTGCGTCGATCGCCGCCTGTGGGTTCTGCTTATGCAGCATAATACGCAGCGCCATCTGCAAATGCCCCTGCGCCTGCATCGGCCCGCCCATCACGCCGAACGACATCAGCGGCTGCCCGTTACCATCCAGGGCGAATGCCGGGATGATGGTATGGAACGGGCGCTTGTTACCGGCCACCACGTTCGGATGTTGTTTATCCAACGCAAAACCGGCACCGCGGTTTTGCAGGCTGATGCCGGTGCCCGGCACCACTACGCCTGAACCGAAACCCATATAGTTGGACTGAATAAACGACACCATCATGCCGCTGGCATCGGCGGTGGAGAGATACACCGTGCCGCTCTGCGTCGGCGCGCCGAAGGTGAAGTCACCGGCTTTTTGCGGATCGATCAGCGCCGCACGCGTTTTCAGGTAGCTGTCACTCAGCAGGCGTTCGGCCGGGAATTCCATGTGCTGTTCGTCAGCCACATAGCGCTCGAGATCCGCCAGCGCCAGCTTCATGGCTTCGATCGACAAATGCAGCCATGCCACAGAATCCGGCTGATAGCGGCCGATATCCCACTGTTCAAGAATACCCAACGCAATCAGCGTGGCGATCCCTTGGCCATTAGGCGGCAACTCATGCACCGAGCCGCCGGCAAACGGGCGCGATATCAGCTCAACCCAATCAGCCCGATGATTTCTCAGATCGTCCATGCTCAGCGCCGCGTTATGCTCACGGGCAAACGCCACCATCCTTTCCGCCAGTTCGCCACGGTAAAAAGCTTCGCCCCGGGTAGCGGCAATTTTTTCCAGCGAATTGGCCTGATCGGGGTTACGGAATAACTCACCGGCGCGCGGCGGCTTGCCGTTTGGCGCGAAGCAGGCGCTAAAACCGGGCTGATCCCGCAGCTTGTTATAGCCGCGCTGCCACAGCGCCCCGATCAATGGAGAAACCGGGAAACCGTTGCGCGCATAATCAATAGCAGGCTGCGCCAGCGTGGTGAGCGGCAGGGTCGAGAAGCGTTCCGCCAACGCCACCCAGGCAGAAACCGCACCCGGCACCGTTACCGCATCCCAACCCAGCTCCGGCATGGCTTGCAGCCCGGCAAAGGTTTCCGGTGACCAGGCGCCCGGCGCGCGGCCGGACGCATTTAACCCGTGCAGCTTTTTGCCGTCCCAAACGATGGCAAACGCATCGCTGCCGATACCGCAACCGGTAGGTTCCACTACGGTTAAGGCGATGGCGGTGGCGATCGCCGCATCCACCGCATTGCCGCCCTGCTGCAACATACGCAACCCGGCCTGTGCCGCCAGCGGCTGCGAAGTCGCTACCGCATTCGCTCCCATCATCGGCACGCGCCAGGATGGATAACCCTGGCTAAAATCCCATTCTCCACTCATCACTCTTCCTTTTTGTCAGTCGTTACGCGGATCGAGCGCATCACGCAGCCCGTCACCCAGCAAATTGAAACCCTGCACGGTGAGAAAAATGGCGATCCCTGGGAAAATCGACATCCAGGGTGCCTGTTCCAGATAACCTTTTGCCGTATTCAGCATCGCCCCCCACGAAGGATTCGGCGGCTGCTGGCCCAGCCCGAGAAACGACAGGCTGGCTTCGGTAATAATCGCCGCAGCGATCGCCAGCGTGGCCTGCACCAGAATCGGTGACATCACGTTGGGCAACACATAGCGCAGCACGATCCAGCGGTCCGGCAGGCCAATGGCCCGTGCGCCGTCGATATACTCCTCATGGCGCACCGCCAGCACCTGGCCACGCGTCAGGCGGGCGAAAATCGGCATCGCCGACAAACCAATGGCGATCATCGCATTGCCGAGGCTGGGGCCGAGAAAGGCCCCCAGCGCAATCGCCAGGATCAGGAACGGGCAAGCCAGCAGCGCTTCGATCACGCGTGAAATCACGCCGTCCCACATCCCTTGCCAGTAACCGGCGATCAGGCCCAGCGGCACGCCGATCGCGATGGCGATCATCACCGAAATACAACCCGCCAACAGCGAAGTACGCGCCCCCCAGATAAGACGAGAGAAGATATCCCGCCCCAGTTCGTCGGTGCCAAGCCAGTAAAGCTCGGACGGCGGCTTACGCACCGCCAGAAAGTTGGCCTTTACCGGGTCAAACGGCGCCAACCAAGGTGCCAACAGCGCCACTACGACAAACAGCAGCACGATCGCCGCCCCAATCATTGCGCTTTTATTGGCGAGAAACTTCTTCAGCACCCGATTACTTGGCGCACGCAGCGGCACAGCCGTAGCCGCACCAGAAACCAAAACTTCACTCATGGTCAGCCTCGCATTTTCGGGTTAATCAGCACGTAGAGCACATCCGCCAGCAGGTTAAGCAGCAGAAAACCGATCGCCACTACCAGCACCACGCCCTGCACCACCGCGTAATCACGGTTGAACACCGAATCGACAATCATCTTGCCGAAACCGGGTAGCGTGAACACCTGCTCGGTCAGCACCGCGCCCCCCAGCAGTTCGCCAAACAGCAGCGTGGTCAGGGTGATGATCGGTACCAGCGCGTTGCGAAAGGCGTGCTTGAGGATCACCCGTAGCGGCAACAGCCCTTTAGCCCGCGCGGTGCGGATATAATCGGCCTTCAATACGGTAATCATCGAAGCGCGGGTATGGCGCATCAGCGTGGCCGCCAAGCCGGTGCCCAGCACCAGCGCAGGCAGCAGCAGCGTTTTGAGATTCTGCGGAATGCTCTCACTGAGCGGCACATAGCCCGAGGCGGGAAACCACTGTAAATGCACCGAAAACAGCAGAATCAGTAAAATACCCAACCAAAAATGCGGCACCGAAATCCCCGAAAGCGCCACAAAGTTGGTAGTGTGATCGACCCAACTGCCCTTACGCACTGCCGCAATAATCCCCATGCTGATCCCCACCAGCAACGCCACTATCATCGCCAACAGCGACAGTTCCAGCGTTACCGGCAGTTTGCTGATAATCAGCTGTGTGACCGGCTCTTTGGTACGCAGCGAAATGCCTAAATCACCGCGCAGCGCGTTGCTTACCCAGTAAAAATACTGTGCCGGGATCGGATCATTGAGGTGATATTCCTCGCGCAGTTGCGCGATCACCTCCGGATCGCGCTCTTCGCCCGCCATGGCCAACACCGGGTCACCGGGCAACAGCTTTTGCAGTGAGAACACCATAATGCTCACCAGCAACAGCGTAGGAACGGCCAGCAGCAGGCGTTTGCAGATCAATTCAACCATCAGAGCTTCTCCGCTTGCCCTCAGGGCGCCATTTTCACACCGGCCAGACGCACCAGACCATCTGGCCAGGCCTTAAAGCCTTCCAGCTTTTTATTCAGGCCAAAGATGCGCGGTTCAAAATAGAGGTAGGCAATCGGCATATCGATATTCAACTGCTTCACCACCTTGTCATACAGCGCCTGGCGCGCCGCCGGATCGTTGGTCTGGCGCGCCTGCGTCAGCCATTCATCGACCTGCGGATTGCTGTAGCCGCCGTCGTTAAGCGTGCCTTTGCTATGAACAAACGAGAAAATGCTGCCATCGGGATCCGGCCGCCCGGACCAGCCTGACAGGCTGAGCTGGTATTCGCCGCGCTGTTGACGATCGAGCAAGGTAGCGAACTCATTCATCTGCAGGTTGAGGTTAAAACCGGCCTCGCCCACCATCGCCTGAAGCACCTGGCCCACCTGCTGTGAAGCCGGGTTATTGGTTACCAGCAGCGTCACGTCGAGCGGCGTCTTTACCCCCGCCGCAGCCAGCAAGGCTTTGGCCTTCTCAACATCACGTGGCGCAATCGGCATGTTGACGTGATAAGGGCTGACGGTGGAAATCCCCTGATTGGCCGGGGTAAACAACCCTTCAAACGCCACCTGATTCAGCGCATCGCGATCGATCGCCAGCGAGAAGGCCTCACGCACCCGCGCATCCTTGGCGAACAGATTGTTAGGGTCGACTTTGCCATTGCCAATATTGAAAGTAATGCCCTGATAACCGAGGCCGGTCACCTTGGCCAGGCTCAGTTTGGGATCGGCTTCCACGGTTTTCACATCGCTGGCGGCAATGCCTTCTGTCAGATCGAGATCGCCAGAGCGCAGATTCGCTAAGCGCACCGAGGCGTCGGGGATTGGCAGGAACACCACCTTATCGAAGTGGTAGGCAGACTTATTCCAGTAGTTTTCAAAGCGCTTGAGCACGATGCGATCCTGCTGCACGCGGCTGTCAAACTGGTAAGGACCAGAGCACACGGGCTGAGTGGCGAAATCCGCTTTGGCAGCGGCTTTGGGGGCCAACATCGCTCCAGCGCGATCGGTGAACTGGCTGAGCAACGCCGCATCGGCGGTTTTCAGGTGCAACACCACCTGATAAGGCCCGGCAACCTCGACAGACTCGATGGAAGAGATTTCGCTTTTGCGCAGCGATCCCGGCAGGGTTAATGCCCGCTCAATATTGAATTTCACCGCCTGCGCGTCGAATGCTTCACCATCGTGGAACGTTACCCCTTGGCGCAGATTCATGGTGAGAGTTTTGCCCTCGTCGCTCCATGCCCAGTCGGTGGCTAACCCCGGCACAATCTTCAGGTTTTCATCAATATCCACCAGCCGATCGCACATCGCCGCAAACACGAAGCGGCCATAGTAGGTGCGCGCCAGGTGCGGATCCAGCATGTCTGGATCGGCCCCCAAGCCAATACGTATCGTGCTTTCTGCCTGTGCCTGAACGCAAGCTCCTGTCAGCAGCAGGCCACCGAGCGCACTCAATACAATATGACGTCCTTTCATCGCTTCACTTCTCCATAAGGGTTGATGATTTTTGATTAACTGCCTGCTCAAACAGCGCGCGGCGGCGTAAAAAGGCGGATGACGGTGGGGCAATTTCAATCACGCTGCGATCGCGGTTAATCTCTTGCCAACGATGGCAGGCCACCTGACGGCCACCGGCTAAAACCTGGTTAATCGGCTCATGTTGACGGCATTCGTCGCGAACGTGCGGGCAACGGGTATGGAACCGGCAACCGCTGGGCGGTGCGGCCGGATTCGGCAGATCGCCCAGCAGCATCGGTATCTCACGCTCCACGCCGGGTTTTAGCTGTGGCGCGCAGGCGATCAGCGCTTGGGTATAGGGGTGCAACGGCGCGTCAAAAATCTCATCAACGCTGGCCAATTCGACGATCTGCCCCAGATACATCACCGCCACGCGATCGCTCATATGGCGGATCACCGCCAAGCCGTGCGCCACGATCACCATGGTCAGGCCAAACTGTGATTTCAGATTCTCCAGCAGATTGACCACCTGCGCCTGAACTGACACATCCAGCGCAGATACCGGCTCATCACCCAGCAACAGCTTGGGGCCACTGGCCAGCGCGCGGGCAATGCCGATACGCTGACGCTGGCCGCCGGAAAACTCATGCGGATAGCGCTGCGCCCAGGCGGCAGGCAGGCCGACGGTGCGCAGCAGTTGATGCACTTTTTCCTGGCGATCGCGGCTCGACAGCGACTCATGCAGCCAGATCGGTTCACCCACGATGTTTTCTACCGTCATGCGCGGGTTCAACGAGGCAAACGGATCCTGAAAAATAATCTGTAGCTCGCGGCGCAGTTGATTAAGCCGGGTGCCGCTGGCGTGGGTAATCTCTTCCCCCTGATAAAACACCTTGCCATGGCTGGCCGCGAGCAAACGCAGCAGCAGGCGGCCCAGCGTCGATTTCCCGGAACCAGACTCACCGACGATCGCCAGCGTTTCACCAGGCATCACTTGCAGCGAGACGCGATCAACGGCGGTCACCTGTTTGCTGCGTTTAAACAGCGAAGTCGGGCCGCTAAAGGTTTTACTTAAATCGGTACAGGCAAGGATGGGTGTCTTCATATCAATGCTCCCTGAGCCACGGAGTGTTCCAGCGGTGCGCGGAAACAGGCAACCTGATGCTGCGGATTCAGCACTTGCAGTGGGGGTTTTTGCTGATGGCAACGCGCCTCTGCGAACGGGCAACGGGTGGCAAAACGGCAGCCTGCGGGCATCTGTTCCGGTAGCGGCACGTTGCCAGGAATGGTCGCCAGTTTGGCGCTGCGGGCGCCGAGGCTGGGAATCGACCCCATCAAACCGATGGTGTAAGGGTGTTGCGGATCGTTAAACACCTCTGCCACCTCGCCGCTTTCCACCACCTGCCCGGCATACATCACCGCCACCCGCTGCGCCACTTCGGCTACCACACCCAAGTCGTGGGTGATCATCAGCACGGCGGTGCCGGTTTCCTGCTTAAGCTGGTTGAGCAGCACCAGGATTTGCGCCTGAATGGTGACGTCGAGCGCGGTGGTCGGTTCATCGGCAATCAGCAGCTGCGGGTGGTTGATCAACGCCATAGCGATCATCACCCGCTGGCGCATGCCGCCGGAAAGCTGGTGTGGGTAAGATTTCAAGCGCATTTCCGCTGCCGGGATCTGCACCTTTTCCAAAATCTCTAATGCCAGATCCATTGCCTCGCGGCGGCTGCAATTACGATGGCGCATCACCGCTTCGCTGAGCTGATCGCCGAGCGTGAACGCCGGGTTAAGCGAGGTCATCGGCTCCTGAAAAATCATCGCCATCTGGTTGCCGCGCAGATCGGCGTAGTCACGGGCGTTTAGCTGGCGCAGATCGTGATGATTGAAATACATCTCACCGCCGTTGACCTGAGCACTGCTGGGCAATAATCCCATCAGCGCCAGCGAGGTAATGCTCTTGCCACAGCCGGACTCGCCCACCAGCGCCAGCGTTTCCCCCGCGTGGACGGTGAGTGAAATGTTATCCAGCACCGTGACCGGTGAACCGCTGAATTGGACGTTGAGATCGTGCAGGCGCAGCACCGCAGGGCTGGCAGAAGAAAGGGTCATGGCAGCTCCTCGTCACCCACGTTGATCGCTTCAAGCAGCGCCTGTTGCAGTGCCAGCAGGTGTTCACGCATCGCCTGCGCGGCCTCCACCGGTTGACGAGCCGCAATGTGCTGAATCAGTCGAACGTGGTGATGGTCATAATTTTCCAGCCGCGCTGGCGTGCGGGCCTGCACGCGCAGATGCTGCCAGGCGGGTTCACGGCGCACGGCGTCAATGGCATCAAACAGGCTGAGCATCAGGCGGTTACCTGCGGCTTCTGCAATGGCGCGATGGAAAGCGCTGTCCCACAGCTCATGTTGATCGCTATCGTTCAGCGTGATGCGATGCATGCGCTCCAGCAGCCGCTGCATCAGGGCGATCTGCTCTTTGCTGGCGCGCAGCGCTGCCAGGCGCGCCAAACCCGGCTCCAGTTGGATACGCGCTTCCATCACCTCCAGCAGGTTGGACTGCTGGGGCAGATCCTGCAATTGCAGCGGCTGCACCGGCGCGGCCGGGCCGACAAAGGTTCCCTTGCCCTGTTTGCGCCAGATCCGCCCTTCCTCTTCCAGCACGTTCAACGCCCGGCGGATTTCACGCCGCCCCACGGCAAAACGCTCTGCCAGCTCGCGCTCGGTGGGCAGAGCCAGATCGGGTTGAATGTCGTCTTGCTGGAGCAACTGACGAAGTTTTTCCAATGCGGAACTGGAGTTTGCGGTATGGCCAGCCATCTCATCCATTTATTGGTTCGCCTATATTTTAATCACTAAAAAGAGACAAAAGAGGGTTTTTGTTAAATTTAAGTTAAAATTAAGTTATCACAAGGCGATTAAGTGCACAATATGCGTTCTTAATAGATAAGCAATAAAAGAACCAATTTTTATTGGTTCATGTTAATGGAAGCGAGTTTTTATTTAATGCATTGAATTAAAAGATAATTATATTTACGTGCAGCAAGGGCAGGAGGGGGATTCTTGAGGCAAGATGATGTTCTGCGCACCAAGCGGGAGCATTGATGCTGCATTAGCGTGCACGGCTGCTTTGTTTTATGGCATGAGAAATAGATGTAACAAAGGCGCCATAAGGCGCCTTTGGTTAATGTAAACAATACGTTATACCCGTTATACTTCAAGTTGCATGTGCGTTGGCCTTCCTGCTACTCGAATTATTTAGGGTAATTACTGCAATACCGAAATATCCGCCACCTGCAGGAACAGCTCGCGCAGCTTGCTCAGCAGCGTCAGGCGGTTCACCCGCACCGCTTCATCTTCTGCCATCACCATCACGCCATCAAAGAAGGCATCAACGGTTTCACGCAGTGCAGCCAGTTCTACCAACGCTTCCTGATAACGGCCTTCGGCGAAGTAAGGTTGCAGCTTGTCGCGCAGCACCACCAGGTGAGTTGCCAGCTTGAGTTCAGCCGGTTCTTTCAACACCGAAGCACGCACCTGCTCCAACAGAGTATCGTTGGATTTCGCCAGAATATTGGAGACACGCTTGTTGGCTGCCGCCAATGCCGCCGCCTCTTCCAAGGTGCGGAAGTGAGTGACCGCCTTCACGCGCGCGTCAAAATCCGCCGGTTTGGTTGGGCGACGTGCCAATACCGCCTGAATGGTGTCTACCGCGTGGCCTTCTTCCTGATACCAGGCGCGGAAACGGCCCAGCATAAAGTCGACAACCTCGTCCACCGCCTTGGCGTTGGTCAGCTTGCTGCCGTACAGGCGCACGGCCTCTTCGGTCAGGGTTTGCAGATCCAGCGGCAGGTTTTTTTCAACGATGATACGCAGCACGCCCAGCGCCGCACGGCGCAGAGCAAACGGGTCTTTATCGCCTTTCGGATGTTGCCCGATGCCGAAGATACCGGCCAGGGTGTCCATCTTGTCGGCGATCGCCAGCGAACAAGCCACCAGCGACTGTGGCAGTTCGTCACCGGCAAAGCGCGGCTGATACTGCTCGTTCAGCGCAACGGCAACGTCTTCTGCTTCTCCGTCGTGGCGCGCATAGTGCATGCCCATCACGCCCTGGGTGTCGGTGAATTCGAACACCATGTTGGTCATCAAATCGCACTTCGACAGCAGCCCGGCGCGCGTGGCATGGTTGACGTCTGCGCCAATCTGCCCGGCGATCGAACCCGCCAGCGCCTGAATACGGTCGGTTTTGTCGCGCAACGTGCCCAACTGCTGTTGGAACAGCACGGTTTCCAAACGCGGCAGGTTATCTTCCAGGCGTTTTTTGCGATCGGTATTGAAGAAGAACTCAGCATCGGCCAAGCGTGGACGCACCACCTTCTCGTTACCGGAGATGATTTGCTGCGGATCTTTCGATTCGATGTTAGCCACGAAGATAAAGTTCGGCAGCAGTTTGCCCGCGGCGTCGTACACCGGGAAATACTTCTGGTCGCCCTTCATGGTGTACACCAGCGCTTCTGCCGGTACCGCCAGGAATTTTTCTTCGAACTTGGCGGTCAGCACCACCGGCCATTCCACCAGCGAGGCCACTTCTTCCAGCAGGCTTTCGCTCAGATCGGCTTTGCCGCCAATCTTCTGCGCTGCCAGCTCGGCATCACGCTTGATCAGCGCTTTGCGGGTTTCGTAATCGGCAATCACTTTACCGCGCTCTTGCAGGATCTGCGGGTATTGGTCGGCGTTGTCGATGGTGAATTCCGGCTCACCCATAAAGCGGTGGCCGCGAATCGTGCGCGCAGAATCAATCCCCAGCACGGTGCCAGGGATCAGTTCAGCCCCCAGCAGCAGGGTCACGGTATGTACCGGGCGCACGAACTGGGTCTCTTTATCGCCCCAGCGCATCAGTTTCGGGATCGGCAATTTGGCCAGTGCGCTGCTCACCATGCCTGCCAGCAGTTGCTGCGCAGACTGACCCGGCACATGGGCGCGATACAGCAGCCATTCGCCTTTGTCTGTCACCAGGCGTTCGGCCTGATCGACGGTGATACCGCAACCGCGCGCCCAGCCTTCGGCCGCTTTGCTCGGTTGGCCGCTGGCATCGAATGCCTGGGCAATCGCCGGGCCGCGTTTTTCAACTTCACGATCGGCCTGCGCAGCGCTCAGGTTGGCCACTTTCAGCGCCAGGCGGCGCGGTGCGGCAAACCAGCTTACGGCTCCGTGTTCAAGACCGGCGTTATCCAGCTCGGCGGTAAAATTCGCGGCAAAAGATTCTGCCAGTGAACGAAGAGCCTTCGGCGGCAGCTCTTCCGTGCCGATTTCCACCAGGAAAGTCTGTTGAGTCATGGCTGCCTCTATTATTTCTTATGACACATTGGGAAGCCCAGCGCTTCGCGGGAAGCGTAGTAGGCCTCGGCAACGGCTTTGGTCAGCGTGCGGATACGCAGAATATAGCGCTGGCGCTCGGTCACCGAGATCGCCTTGCGTGCATCCAGCAGGTTGAAGGTGTGGGCAGCCTTCAGGATACGTTCGTAAGCCGGCAGCGGCAGGGGTTTCTCCAGCGCCAGCAGCATTTGCGCTTCCTTCTCGTACTGCTCGAAGCAGCTGAACAGGAAGTCGACATCGGCGTATTCGAAGTTATAGGTAGACTGCTCCACTTCGTTCTGGTGGAACACATCGCCGTAAGTGGTGATGCCCAACGGGCCGTTGCTCCACACCAGATCGTAAACGCTGTCCACGCCCTGGATGTACATCGCCAGGCGTTCCAGGCCGTAGGTGATCTCGCCGGTAACCGGTTTACACTCCATGCCGCCAACCTGCTGGAAGTAGGTGAACTGCGTCACTTCCATGCCGTTCAGCCACACTTCCCAGCCCAGGCCCCAGGCGCCGAGCGTCGGGTTTTCCCAGTTATCTTCTACGAAGCGGATATCATGAATGGTCGGCTCCAGACCCAGCTCTTTCAGCGAGCCCAGGTACAGTTCCTGAATGTTTTCCGGCGATGGCTTAATCACCACCTGGAATTGGTAATAGTGTTGCAGGCGGTTCGGGTTTTCCCCGTAACGGCCGTCGGTCGGGCGGCGTGATGGCTGCACATAGGCGGTAGCCATCGGCTCCGGCCCCAGTGCGCGCAGGCACGTCATCGGGTGAGAGGTTCCCGCGCCGACTTCCATGTCCAATGGTTGAACGATGGTGCAGCCTTGGCGCGCCCAATAGTCCTGCAGTGTCAGGATCAGGCCCTGAAAGGTCTTGGTATCAAACTTTTGCATGTTAGATTCGCACGCGATACAAGTGGATTTAATGGAGTTCGTCAGTATACCCGTTGACCGTAAGATATACAGCCAGAATCCCGCAACAAGTGTGAATCATCGGGAGAATAACCGCTAAATAGGCCACTTTAGGACAGCAACCTGCACTTTTGCTTACCCGTTGCCCTGCTGAGTGCCCCCATTATTCCGTCTCGGGGAGAACCGGCCTGATCAACTGCAACTCCATACCCAACCTGATGGCATGCTTGGCGTTGGTGACGCCTAATTTTTTTACCGCATTACCAATATGGTATTTTACCGTAGTGAGTTTTATCCCCAAGAGGGTGGCAATTTCCTGGTAGGGCTTTCCCACGCTGGCCCAATAAATAATCTCATTTTCACGCGTTGAGAAAATCTCTTGGTTATTCATTTTATCAAAGTAGGACTTACCGTTCAGTTCCTGATAAAATGCAGTGAGTTTTTCATGTGCTGTTAGCAATAGCATCTGAATTTTATGTTTATTACTTTCTATTTCCTCTATATTAATTCCGCACTGTTTATCTATCAGAATAGAGAGCACCGCAAGATTATGGTTATAATCGTGCAGAACAAAGGTATATCCATTGATCACATCGTAATTCTTGGCCATATCAAAAATTCTTGAAAGCTTCAGCCCGGAACTTATCATGATGTTCTCATCCCACGGGAACGGCGTTACCCGCTGTGTGGCAGTGATAACCACCGGATCGATAAACTGGTAGTTATTTTCTTTGTAAATATCAAACCATTCAGTTTTGTTGGAAATAATTGCCAGATCAGCCGGGTTCCTTTTATTCATTATGCCATAGACGAACTTGATGTTTTTATATTCCACCAAGTTGCGTTCTAAATAGTTTTTTATGGTGGCGTTAATAAACTCATTATTGAAAAATAAATCAGACACTGGCCACCTCCTTATCAACCCGATAAAGATAAAATTGTAACATAGAACCTGAACTTCGCTATCAGTACATCTACGGACTAAAACCTGCAAAAAGCCGTTGAAAGAGCCTGAGAGGATGGCAAGGTAAGAGTAAATCGAGAACCACAAAGAAAAGTCGACGAAAAAACACCGTATATATCAATATACAGTTCACAAAATAAACAAGGCTTTCCCTGGTGTTGAGCAAATATCTGATTCTGAAAATAGGGTTTTGTCAGTGCTTCATTTTAGCCAATAACGATCAGGCTTGTTATGCATTTAAGAGTACATAATGACTATACAAAAGTATAGTCAGCACCTGTACTTTTTCTTGCTAGCGCCCAAGGATTTTTATCCTAACCGTGACGGCAAACAGGGCCTTACCTGCAAGGCCCTGTTTTTGTTGTTATCAGAAGCGCGCGCTGATCCCAACGTTATACATAAATTGCTCACCGCTGCTCAGGCCACCGGTTTGTGAAACCGAGGTAAAAGCCGCCACCCGATCGGTCAGCGGCATATTCGCCCCCAGTGTCATATTGACCCAGTCTTTATCCTGGCTGGCACTGTCACGGGTAAAGGAGGTCTGGGTGGATTTCAACCCACCACCGGCACGATAAACATCATCGCCAAACTGATGCTGATAGCTCACCTCGGCATAAGGGTTGACCACGCCCAATTGCGCGTCCAACCGCCACCCCAGGGCTGCAATCTGTGAACGATAGGTTTGATCGTTGAAACGCATCGCGGTGCTGTCGTTGCTGTCCTCGCTGTAACCAGAAACATTGCTGTAATCCCAGGCAAACTGCGCCATAGGCCCGGTAGTCAAATAGGAGGTCAGCGGGAAATCATAACCACCGGTTACGCGCGCGCCCCACTGTTTACCCGAGGTTGAACCGGTTTCCGTGCGCGTGAGCGAGCCCAATTGCATACTGCGGCGAATATCGTCGTAATTCATCGTCATGTAATGCACATCTGCGTTCACCCAGCCCTGTTCAAACAGCGACAAGCTGCTAAAGGCAGAGAACAGCAAACCACGCGCTTTATATTCATAACGGCTGGAGGGCTGCTGATCGTCATTGGAACCGGCCAGCAGAGCACCGATCAGCCACTCATCCGTCAACTGATAATCCACGCCTAGCGTCAGATTATGCGTGGTAGCATCGCCATCATCCGCCACCAGATTGGCTGAGTAATCATAGCGTTGACCTGCATAACCGCCGAATACCCCCAAGGAACCCTGTGGGTTGCTACCGGATCGCAACTGCTGGAAACGGCCGTCGAGGGTGGCTCGGCTGTCACGCGCCATAGCCGCTGTCGCCTGGTTGAGCGCTACCGCCTGCGCCGGGCCATCAAGCACCGCCTGAATATAATCAGCAATCAGCAAATGTGCCTGTGGGCTGGGGTGGAAATGATCGGCAAACAGATAAGACTGGCTGGCATCAAAACCAGGCGTGGACGCGTTACAGACCGCCGATGATACCCCTGCCGGGCAGGCCATTCCGGCGGTATTGGTGAAACCGAACTGCCCAGGGTTGGCGATCGCCTCACTGAACAGTTGATTGACATCAACACGCACGATATTGCCGCCACTTTGTGCCAGCAGGCGATCTTCACTCTGATTATAAAAATCGGTGAGTTGCTCGGCCTGCGCGCTCAGTTCATCAAAGGCTGCAATCAGTTGTGCGGCAATAAATTGTTGTACCTGCGGGTCGGCGCTGCCCTGTGCCGCAGCGGCGCTCAACGCCTGATGAATCGCCTGCTGGCGCGCCGCGTTATCCGGTGTGGCCAGCGCATTGAGCGTAGCGTAGGCCGCCTGTACGGCAGCACCCTGCACAGGAGAGAGCGCCTGCTGGATAATCAGCTCCATCAGCTGCGGCGTAGAACCGATATTTGGCACCGTCGGCACAATCACCGTTCCGGCACCGGCATTGAGCAACGAGTGCACCTGCATCGCCGCCGCTGCGGCGCTGATGTAGGCCACTTCCGGTGCGGTTACCGGGTTCATGGCCGCTGCGGCCAAATCATTGCCGCCAATCCAGTGGATATACAGCCCGTCGCCATCCGCTTTGCCGTTAACTCGTGCAAGGTAACGCTGTACCTGATCCTGCGTATTGTCCGCCGGGTTGAGCGCAGGCACCGCTACACCGCCCCCTGCGGCATAGTTGTAACCGCCATCGTCGGAAGCAAGCAACGCAGCACCAATCCGCTGCGCCAGCGCTTCGTCATACAGCAGATGTTGACGGTTATCATAGGTAAACCGGCCGTTGTTACCGGTGTCACTCAAACTGTCACCAAACACGTAGAGCTGATCGTAAGCCTGCACCGGAGCGCTGAGACAAAACGCCAAAGCCACTGCAAGCACCGCCGGGCGCGGCATGCAAATCGTTTTTAGAGGCATGAATGAGCTCCTCAGAGCCAGAGAAAATGAACAAAACTGCATTTTTATCGTTGACCACTCTCTCGCGGCCATGCAGTAAATATTGCGGGCTTTCACACTACGTCAAGTTAAGTGACGAGAAAATAATCAAACGCTTGCCAGCCAGGCCGCTTCAGGCGATGATTAACTGTAAATAAATACAGCATAAGGAGCAGTAGCATGACCATCGAGCGTTGTGGTTGGGTGACAACCGATCCGTTGTATCTTGAGTATCACGACAAGGAATGGGGGGCACCCACCACCGATGCGCAGGAACTGTTTGAAATGCTCTGCCTGGAGGGCCAACAGGCGGGGCTTTCCTGGATCACCGTACTGAAAAAACGCGAAAACTATCGCCGCGCCTTCCACAACTTTGAACCACAGCGCGTTGCCGCCATGACCGAGCAGGATGTCGAAACCCTGCTGCAGGACAGCGGTATCATTCGCCACCGCGGTAAGATCGAAGCCATTATCACCAACGCCAAGGCATATTTAGCCATGGAGGCAGCTGGTGAGGACTTCGTTACCTTTATCTGGAGTTTTGTCGACGGCGAACCTCTGCTGAATCATTGGCAAACACTGAGCGATGTTCCGGCAAAAACCGAACGTTCAGACGCCATGTCCAAGGCGCTGAAAAAGCGCGGCTTCAAATTTATTGGTTCCACCATCTGCTATGCCTTTATGCAGGCCAGTGGCTTGGTGAACGATCACCTGACCGGCTGTTTCAGCCACCCAAAGCAACGCAGGGCGTAATCCGCATTGCCCACCCGGCGGATATCGAAACATTGATGGCGCTGTGGCTGGCAAGTACGACCTTGGCGCATCCGTTTATTGCGGCAGAATATTGGCAACAGAGCGCTCAACTGGTACGTGAAAGCTATCTACCACGCGCCGAAAACTGGGTTTACCTGCATAGCGGGCAGATCGTCGGTTTTATCAGCGTGTTGAATGAGCGTTTCATCGGTGCGCTGTTTGTTAAGCAGAACTTTCACGGCAAAGGGATCGGCCAGGCATTGATGAACTACGTGCAGCAGCGCCACAGCTGGCTGAGCCTGGAAGTGTACGAGTGGAATCGGCGTGCCTGCGCATTTTACCGCAAGCAGGGTTTTCGTGAGATGAAGCGTCTGTTCAATCAAGAAACCCAAGCCTTTACGCTGATTATGAACTGGAGCGCAGCCGACCAGCCTTGTTCCTGAGGTACTTCCCCTCTCATTCCTTTGAGAAGGGAAGCCTTATGTTAAAGATCTCATTACCCCTGATAATTCAGCTTTTTCTGGTTTCCCTCCCACAGATTGCCGGGTAATTTGCCCCGCAATGTCTGTAGGCATTCTCTGCTCTTTAGCACGTCCATCTTGTATCAGCCAATACAGATATTGATGCCATTTAAGGGAAAACCATGAAAAAACGCATTGCGATGATTGCCGGGGCCGTCGCCGTTATAATGACGCTATCCGCTTGTACCACCAATCCATATACCGGGGAATCACAAGCCGGTAAAGCGGGCATTGGCACTGGGGTTGGTGCTGTTCTGGGGGCCGGTATCGGTGTGCTTTCTTCATCGAAAAAAGATCGCGGCAAAGGAGCCCTGATCGGCGCCGCCGCCGGAGCGGCACTGGGCGGTGGAGCCGGTTATTACATGGACGTGCAGGAAGCCAAACTGCGCGAAAAAATGAAAGGTACCGGTGTCAGCGTTACCCGCCAGGGCGACAATATCGTATTGAATATGCCGAATAACGTCACCTTCGATACCAACAGCAGCACGCTGAAACCGGCGGGAGCCAACACCTTGGTAGGCGTTGCCATGGTGCTGAAAGAGTATGAAAAAACGGCGGTTAACGTGGTGGGCCATACCGACAGCACCGGTGCTCGTGCGCTCAACATGACTTTGTCACAGCAACGTGCCGACGGCGTTGCCAGCGCCTTGATCACCCAGGGCGTTGCCGCCAACCGCATCCGTTCCAGCGGCGTTGGCCCGGATCAACCGATTGCCTCCAACAGCACCACCGAAGGCAAGGCGCAAAACCGCCGCGTTGAGATCACGCTCAGCCCATTGTAATAATTCCGCGCGGGGCAAGAGCCCCGCTGATTTCAGCACCTCATACCGCGATTTTGCAGAACAACCCTGTCCTTCTCCGCTCAGCACTTTATGTTATTTTAAACAAATCGTTAGCCTGCTGGAGTTTGTGATGAAGCCTTCCATTGTGTTGTACAAAAACATTCCCTCCGATCTGCATAAACGGCTGGAACAACATTTTACCGTTCATGCCTTCGATGACCTGAACCCAGAGAACCCCGCCTTGAAACAGGCGCTACAACAGGCCGAAGGGATCATCGGTTCCGGCGGCAAGATTGACGATGCTTTCCTGCAGCAGGCCCCAAAGCTACGGGCTGCGTCAACCATTGCCGTAGGTTACGATAACTTTAACGTCGATGCGCTCAACGCGCGTAACGTGGTGCTGATGCACACCCCAACCGTGCTGACCGAAACCGTCGCCGATACCCTGATGGGTTTGATGTTAGCCACCGCGCGCCGCATGGTAGAAGTGGCCGAACGGGTGAAGGCCGGTGAATGGCAGGAAAGCATCGATTCTGATTGGTATGGCGTGGACGTGCACCATAAAACCATCGGCATTCTCGGCATGGGCCGCATCGGCCTGGCGCTGGCACAGCGTGCACACTTCGGCTTCGGCATGCCGGTGCTGTATAACGCCCGCCGCGTTCATCAGGAAGCGGAGCAACGCTTTAACGCTCGCCGCTGCGATCTCGACACGCTGCTGGCCGAATCTGACTTTCTCTGTATTGTTCTGCCGCTGACCGACGAAACCTTCCATATCATCGGCCGCGAACAATTAGCGAAGATGAAAAAGAGCGGCATCCTGATTAACGCGGGCCGTGGCCCGGTGGTTGATGAAGCGGCGCTGATCGAAGCCCTGCAAAACGGCACCCTCCACGCCGCCGGGCTGGATGTGTTCGAACAGGAACCGTTAGCGGTGAATTCGCCGCTGCTGAAGCTGCCGAACGTGGTGGCCCTGCCGCACATCGGTTCTGCTACTCATGAAACCCGTTACGGTATGGCCGCCTGCGCCGTGGATAATCTGATTGCCGCGCTGACCGGCAGGGTGCAAGAAAACTGCGTCAATCCGCAGGTGCTGAAAACGGCATTGTAGGTACACCCAGATTGGCTGATTGTGCAGCATCGGACAAATGTCTATACTGCAGTAAGACAAATGAGAAATCAGGGGGGTGTTATGCGCACATTCAGCCCATCAAAAAGGCCAACCAGTAACGAACTGTGGCGCTCTGCCGGTTTTCCTGCCAGCAGGGGGCCAGAGTTAATCCTGCGCTTGCGCCAGGGGCTACCGGTCTCGGTGATTGAAACCATCCACAGTTGGGCGGGTTTTCCTAAAGCGGATATCCTGCGCATCACCGGCATCAATGCCAAAACGCTGAGCCGCAGAAAAGCAGGCACCGGGATATTAAGCCCGGATGAGAGCGAGAAGATCGCACGTTTAATCCGCGTGGCTGATGCTGCCGTCGCGCTGTTCGAAGGCGATCGTGAAAAAGCCGTAAGCTGGATGCGCAAGCCCGTGCGTGGCCTGGCGAATGAAACCCCAGAAAGCCTGCTTAACACCGAAAGCGGGGCGGTTGAGGTACTCGATCTTATCGGCAGACTTGAGCACGGCGTTTTCTCGTGATCGGTTATCGCATCGTAAAAACCAAGTTCCTGGATACCGCATGGTCAGGCTACGGTGCCCAGCAATACGGCGGCCGCTGGAACCACAAAGGCAAAGCCATGATCTATTTGGCAACCTCGGTTTCCTTGGCAATGCTCGAATGCCTGGTGCATTTCGATGACGCTGCGCTGTTGCAACATTACACCCTGCTGAGCATTGAAGTGTCTGATGCGGAGATTATTACCTTAGAACCCAGCGCATTGCCTGCCAACTGGCAGCAATTAACCGCGCCGCAAGAAACCATGGATATTGGTTCTGAATGGCTGGACTCAGCCACCTCTGTGGGTTTACTGGTTCCCTCGGCGGTGGTGCCAATGGAAAACAACCTACTGATTAACCCGCAACATGCTGATTTCGCCACCTACCTTGCCAGCGCTCAGGCGATACCGCATCTGTTTGACGCAAGACTGAAATCACGACGGGATTAATACTTTTCCAACGGGCGCCTGCGCGTATGGAATACCCTGAGAATATGTATTTCATCGTTTTTAATTCTGTAGGGGATCAGATAAGGGAAGGTTTGCATCACAATTTCCCGCGTCCCCATCACTCTGCCCGCCCGGCCTAACGCCGGATTGGTAACCAGTAAGTTCACTAAGAGAAAAACTTCTCTGGCAAATTCGGCCGCAGCTTGCGGGTTCTCTTGGTAAAGCCAGTCATATTCATCATCAAAATTGATGGCGGCTTTCCTTAGCCATTTAATTTCCATCTGGATCAATCACTCCCATCTGCTTAAAACGGGCAGCCATTTCATGTTCCGAAGCAAAATCACCCTCGTCCGCCTCAATAATTGCCTGTTGAATTTCAGCAATCTGCCAAGCTTCACGGTTTAAAAAATCCCGAATCGCTTGCGCTGCCAGGAAAGATTTGGTTCTACCGGTCGCTTCGGCCAATGCTTCAAGCTGCTGGGAGAGATCGTCGGAGAGTCGAACAGACATCACGCTCATAGGTTTACCTCACACTACAATGTATACATTGTAATATAGATTAAAAAAACAACAGAATATAGTCAAACCTCTCCCCCTGCGCCCTCCGCCCCTAAATTCCTGCCAGGGGATGAGGCGATTTTTCCGTCATTCAGCAAACTGGGCACTACCCTAGGATAAAAACGCTTCCTACCATGAGTAAGGAGAGCCATGAAACGCCTGACATTTCCTCTGTTGATGCTGCTGTCACCCGCAGCCTTAGCCACCTGGACGCTGCAAAGCTTCCCGGCCTTTAACGAATCCTCCAGCGGGCTGTTTATCAGCCAGGCTACGTTGCCAAAAGGGCAACTGCCGTTGCAGCTTTACCAGAACAAACAGTGCTGGCAACCGGCGGAAGCGATAAAACTCAATCAGCCCCTGTCATTGCAACCTTGCGGTGATCATGCACCGGCCAGTTGGCGGCTATTTCGCAGTGGCGAATATCAGGTGCATATCGATACGCGCAGCGGCACCCCGACCTTGCAGCTCAACCTGAAAACCGAACCGGAAAACAGCGCGGCTACCGTAGCTCACACCTGCCAACGCTGGGATGGCAAACCGAT
The DNA here is from genome assembly GCA_049288585.1 of Chania sp. Classification (GTDB taxonomy): domain Bacteria; phylum Pseudomonadota; class Gammaproteobacteria; order Enterobacterales; family Enterobacteriaceae; genus Chania. The sequence continues at coordinate 6,799 of JBAQHZ010000494.1, read as the reverse complement.
CACCATCGCCGTTAACGGCACCTTCGCCGAAGGTGAAAGGGTACGCGATTTCTACTCCGGCCAAACCGCGAAAGTCACGTTGGGCAAGGTCACCCTGCAACCGGCGGCCAACAGCGGCGGCATATTGCTGCTGGAATCTGCCGCCACGCAGCGGCAGGCAGCCTTCAATTGGCACAACGCCACGGTCTATTTTGTGCTGACCGATCGCTTTGAAAACGGCAACCCGGCTAACGATCACAGCTATGGCCGCCGCAGCGATGGCATGCAGGAGATCGGCACCTTCCACGGTGGCGATCTCGCCGGGCTAACGCAAAAACTGGACTATCTGCAACAGCTTGGCGTCAATGCGCTGTGGATCAGCTCACCGCTGGAGCAGATCCACGGCTGGGTTGGCGGCGGCACCAAAGGCGATTTCCCACATTATGCCTATCACGGCTACTACCATCAGGATTGGACCAAGCTCGATGCCAATATGGGCAACGAACAGGATCTGCGTAACCTGGTAGAGCAGGCACACCAACGCGGTATCCGTATTCTGTTTGACGTGGTGGTCAATCACGTCGGCTACGCCACGCTGACCGATATGCAGCAGTTTCAGTTCGGTTCGCTGTATCTGAAAGGCAACGAGTTCGAAAAAACCTTGGGCAAAAACTGGGGCGATTGGCAACCGGGGCCAGGCCAGAATTGGCACAGTTTCAACGACTACATTAATTTCAGTGATAAAGAAGGCTGGAGCCAATGGTGGGGCAAAAACTGGATCCGCACCGATATCGGTGACTACGATTCACCGGGCTTTAACGATCTGACCATGTCGCTGGCATTCTTGCCAGATATCAAAACCGAAGCGCCCGGTGCCAGCGGCCTGCCGCTGTTTTACCGCCATAAACCGGACACCGCCGCGCGTGAAATCCCTGGAGCCACCACCCGCGACTATCTGACTATCTGGCTCAGCCAGTGGGTTCGTGATTACGGCATTGATGGTTTCCGCGTTGACACCGCCAAGCACGTCGAAAAACCGACGCTGGCGTTGCTGAAACAGCGCGCCGCCACGGCGCTGGCAGAGTGGAAGGCGGCTAATCCCAAGCTGGCGCTGGACGATGCGCCGTTCTGGATGACCGGCGAAGCCTGGGGCCATGGTGTGATGAAGAGTGATTACTACCAGAATGGCTTTGATGCGATGATCAACTTCGATTTCCAAGATCAGGCCGCGCAGGCGTTAGGCTGCTTCTCTACTATCGACAGCACCTATCAGCAGATGGCCGATAAGCTGCAAAGCTTTAACGTGCTGAGCTATATTTCCTCGCACGATACACGCCTGTTCTTCACCAACGATACCAAAGGCTCATTGCCGTTGCAGCAACGGGCGGCAGATCTGCTGTTGCTGGCTCCGGGTGCAGTACAGATTTATTACGGTGATGAAAGCGGCAGGCCATTCGGCCCCACCGGCTCCGATCCGTTGCAGGGCACGCGTTCCGATATGAACTGGGATGAGCTGAAAGGAGCCAAAGCGCCGTTGCTGGCACACTGGCAGGTGCTGGGCCAGTTCCGCGCCCGCCACCCGGCGATCGGTGCTGGAACCCAGCTGTCGCAGCAAACGCCAAGTTACTATGCGTTCAGCCGCCAACATGATGGCGATAAAGTGATGGTGGTGTGGGCTGGCGATCGGTCACAATAATTCAGCAGGTTGTGCTAGCAAAACTCCGCTGGGCGATATCTCTCCCCAGCGGGGGAAATATCGCCGCATTGCACCGGCATTTGTCTGGCGTTATGGTGGTGGTTCACTTGCTAATAACAATACTGTTGCGCCTATACCAAAAATACTTGGAGTTGCAGGTAGGCGGCAACAGAGCGAATCCCGATGAGCTTACTAAAGTAAGTGATTCGGGTGAGCGAGAGCAGCCAACACCCCTGCGGCTTCAAGTATGAATGGTATATGACTTTTTCACTTTTCGGCGACAAATTTACCCGTTACGCGGGCATCACCCGCTTGATGGACGATATGAACGACGGCCTGCGCACTCCTGGCGCTATCATGCTCGGCGGCGGTAACCCGGCGCATATCCCAGAGATGGAAAGCTACTTCAAACAGCTATGCCAAGAGATGCTCGATCAGGGCAAACTGACCGAGGCACTCTGCAACTACGATGGCCCACAGGGTAAAAATACCCTGCTGAAAGCGCTGGCCAAGCTGCTGCAGGAAGAGTTGGGTTGGCCGATCGAACCACAGAATATTGCACTGACCAACGGCAGCCAAAGCGCATTTTTCTACTTGTTCAACCTGTTCGCTGGCCGTTATGCCGACGGCAGCCGCCGCCGCGTGCTGTTCCCGCTGGCACCGGAGTATATCGGTTACGCCGACTCCGGGCTGGACGAAGGGCTGTTTGTCTCCGCTAAACCCAATATCGAACTGCTGCCGGACGGCCAGTTCAAGTATCACGTCGATTTTGAGCATCTGAATATCGGCGATGATATCGGTATGATCTGCGTTTCACGCCCGACCAACCCAACCGGCAACGTGATCACCGATGAAGAGCTGATGAAGCTCGATGTGCTGGCGCAGCAACGGGACATCCCACTGGTGATCGACAACGCCTACGGCGTGCCCTTCCCCGGCATTATCTTCAGCGAAGCGACGCCGCTGTGGAACCCGAATATCATTCTGTGCATGAGCCTGTCCAAACTTGGCCTGCCGGGCTCACGCTGCGGCATCGTCATTGCCGATGAGAAAGTCATCACCGCGCTCACCAATATGAACGGCATTATCAGCCTGTCGCCGGGCAGCATCGGCCCAGCTTTGGCGACGGAGATGATCGAGCGCGGCGATCTGCTGCGTTTATCCAATGAGGTGATCCGCCCGTTCTATAAGCAACGGGTTGAACAAACCATCGGCATTCTGCGCCGTCATCTGCCGCCGGAACGTTGCCTGATCCACAAACCGGAAGGGGCGATTTTCCTCTGGTTATGGTTCAAAGATCTGCCGATCAGCACCGAATTGCTGTATCAGCGCCTGAAAAAACGCGGCGTGCTGATGGTGCCGGGCCACTACTTCTTCCCAGGGCTGGAACATGAGTGGCCGCATACCCACCAATGTATGCGTATGAACTATGTGCCGGATCCGGAGCAGATTGAGCGTGGCGTGATGATTTTGGCAGAAGAGATCGAGCGGGCGCATCAGGAAGCGGGTTAAATCAGCAGAGCCCTTTAGAAAACGGACAAAACCCATTTAATTAATTGATATTTAATCAATTAAAGTTCGCTATGAATAGCCCCTCACCCTAGCCCTCTCCTGCGGGGAGAGGGGACCGTTCAGTGCACCTTTCAAGCACCAAAGCCGCAGCAAGCCGTGATACTCTGTCCGTCGGAGGTGATGGGGCTAACTTGTGTAGATACCTATGGTCTAGGCCCGGGTATCTCGGGCTTAAATACCACTTTGTCATCAACTTTGGGGCTCTACCAGCAGAGCCCCAAATACAGCTACATCGTCCAGAACAATACCGCCAGCAGTTGCGGAGACATAATGCGCAGGAACATCGCTAACGGATACACCGTGGCATAAGACAACGCCGCAGCACCACAAGTAGGATGCAGGCCGTTGGCAAAGGCCAGCGCTGGTGGATCGGTCATCGAACCAGCCAACATGCCGGAGAGCGTCAGGTAGTTCATCTTGCCCACCACCCGGGCCAAAACCCCCACGGTGATCAGCGGAATCGCGGTGATCAACACACCGTAACCCACCCATGCCATTCCTTCGCCGTGCAGCAGCGTATCGACAAAGTTACCGCCCGACTTCAGGCCGACCACCGCCAAGAACAGCACGATCCCCAACTCACGTAACGCCAGGTTGGCACTCGGTGGCATAAACCAGTACAGCTTGCCGATGCTGCCGATACGCCCCAGGATTAACGCCACCACCAGCGGGCCTCCGGCCAGCCCCAAGCGCAAGGCTGCTGGGAAACCGGGAATAAACAGCGGAATCGAGCCCAGCAGCACCCCCAAGCCGATACCAATAAACACCGGCAGCATCTGCACCTGTTGCAGCTTCTGCTTGGCGTTGCCGACAATCGCCGCCACGGCTTCGATCGCCTCTGGCCGCCCGACCAGGTTGAGAATATCACCGAATTGCAGCGTAACATTGCTGCCTGCCACCAGTTCTACCCCAGAACGATTAAGGCGCGAAATCACCACGTCGTATTTCTGCTTCAGATTCAGATCGCGGATTTTTTTGCCCAGCACCTTTTCGTTGGTGACCACCGCACGCACCACCTGCAACGCCGTGCCCTGCGTGGAGAGTGACACATCCACCTCCTCGCCAATCACCAACCGGGCGTTTTCCAGCTGTTCGCGCTTGCCCACCAGGTGCAGATAATCCCCCAGCTCCAGCTTCTCCTGCGGGGCAGGCACCATCAGCAAGTCATCGCGTTTGAGGCGCGAGCAGATAATGTCGTCACTGTTAAGCAGCGGTACGTTTTTGATCGCCATACCATGCAGGTTAGGGTTGCGCACCGCCACGTTCATGGTCTGCAACAGCTCGCTATTGCCCAGGCTATTTTCGAACTCCCGCGCTTCCTTCTCAATATTGATGCGGAAAAACAGGCGGATCAGCCACATCACCAGCAGAATGCCGCAGATGCCGAACGGATAGGCCATCGCATACCCCATCCCCATGCGATTAACCAAATCCGGATCGGAACCCAGATCGGTGAGGATTTGCTGCCCGGCCCCCAGCGCCGGGGTGTTGGTTACCGCACCAGAGAACACGCCAAGAATGATCGGCAGCGGCACGGCAAACAGCTTGTGCACAATCGCTGCCACCACACCGCCCACCAGCACCAGCAAAATGGCAAAGCCATTCAGCCGCAGGCCGGATACGCGCAGGGACGAGAAGAAACCAGGGCCAACCTGAATACCGATGGTGTAAACAAACAGGATCAGACCGAATTCCTGAATAAAGTGCAGCATGTCGCCATTAAGGCTGACTTGATAAGTCTGGGCAAAGTGTCCGACGATAATACCGCCGAACAGCACCCCACCAATCCCCAGCCCGACACCGTACACTTTCCAGTTTCCGATCCACAATCCGAGAATAGCCACCAACGCCAACATGCTGACGGTCAGGGCAATATCACTCATACGTCACATCCTTACCTCAAGTTTAACAATCGGTATGCGGTTATCCCCGTCGCATTTCAAGCTGCTGCGTTGTTACCTGCGCTTACTCACCCCTGTCACTTACCTAAGTAAGCTCCAGGGGATAAGTAAGCTTGTCGCCTAGCTGCAACTTGAAATTCATAAGGCATAAATACCTGCAATTAATAGGGATTCTGACATAAGGCGAAGGGGGGTAATGTGGGTTGTGCCACAGAATGCAACGGGGGAAGCCCTAATAGACTTCCCCCGTGAGTTTTTCTTTTTTTTCAGCCGCTTATTTGACTTCCAGCCCCGGCGTGCTGCCGATGCTGATACGTTGTGGCTGCAAGGCTTCCGGTACGTGACGCACCAGATCGATGTGCAGCAAACCGTTTTCAAATTTGGCTTCGGCAACCTGCAGGTGTTCTGCCAGGGTAAAGGTCAGGGTGAACTCTTTAAACACCAAACCCTGATGCAGATATTCCACCTGTTTTTCCGGCGGTGTCGGGTTGCCACGCACGGTGAGGCGCGGGCCTTCCACTTCAATGTCCAGTTCGCTCTGCTTGAACCCGGCCAGTGCCAGAGAAATGCGATAGTGGTTGTCGTCACTTTTCTCAATATTGTAAGGCGGGAACCCCTGCGGCTCTTGGCCACCCATTGAGCTGGCGAGTTTGTCAAAACCGATCCATTGACGCAGAAGCGGGGATAAATCGTAATTACGCATGGTATTAACTCCTTCCAAGAAGCGAGATGATACCCTTCGTCTTTCAAGCTACAGAGGTGTTGGCTGCGTTACTCGGCCCATGTTGGGCCTCGCCCCTTCGGGGCCGCTGCGAGCAGCGTTCAAATCTGCTTTTGCAGATTTGTCACTCACCCGAATCACTTACTTGAGTAAGCTCATCGGGATTCCCTCAGTTGCCGCCTACCTGTAGCTTGAAATCCATTGGGTATATATTGATTAGCCCCCTAACGGCAGGCAAGTATAAAAATTATTTAATTTCGATCCGGCGTGGTTTTAATGTTTCCGGCACGATGCGTTGCATATCGATATACAGCAAACCGTTTTCCAATTTGGCGCCTTTAATTTGGATATGTTCGGCCAACTGGAATTTTCGCTCAAAATTACGCTCGGCGATGCCCTGATATAAATAGGTTCTCTCCGCAGGCTCATTATTGTGAGCACCACGGACCACCAGCAGATTATCGTGCGTGGTGATCTCCAGTTCATGCTCGGCAAATCCGGCAACGGCGATCGCGATGCGATAGTGATTTTCGTCTACTAATTCAACATTATAAGGTGGGTAGCCACCGTTGCCCTGGCTTTGGTTAGCCTCAAGAGCATTGAACAGGCGATCGAAACCAATTGCAGAACGGTATAGCGGAGAAAGATCGAAATTGCGCATAAACAGCCTCCTAAGGCACTTCAGCGAGGTTATTAATATAAGCCCTCCACAATGGACAGACTCAATTTAGCTATGGCCCAAACTCCCTTACGGCAAGTTCTTAATTTGGCCTGATAAGAAAATGGGGTTTGATTTCTTCATTTCAACCGTCGACAATCAAAAAATTGTCCATCAGAAACGATGGGGGTCGGTTTATCACATACAATAAAGGTTGCCGCCAAGTGATAAGCTGATATACCCGTTATACTTCAAGTTGCATGTGCGTTGGC
>JBAQHZ010000493.1:0-13320 GCA_049288585.1 Chania sp. | reverse complement strand
ACACGGCGCATAAGCGACCGCGCCACGGACGGCGCGTTCATCACATTGCCAATGTGTACACAATATGTTTAGCGACCTAAATAAACACTCATTCCCCTACCTCAAGATGTGAACAAGAGACAGCCCCAAAGGAGAGGGAACTGGTTAGCCTTAACTGACCCGCATTAACCCTATGGATCGCCTTTCAAGCACATGAGCTGATTAATCCATCAGATGAGAAATATCATCATGAGCAACCGCTGGCGGATCCTGGCGCATCCCTTTGGTCAGCCACATCAGATAAAGAAAACCGGCAAACAGCCAGATAAAGCCGACCTTCAGCGCTTCCGGATCCAGGTTAAACCACAGCCAGACGCACATGGCAAAACCGATCAACGGCAGCAGGCCGTATTTGAACATCGCCCCCAACCCACGGCGTTTCTCATTCACCAGAAAGTGTTTGATGACGCTGAGGTTCACGAAGGTGAACGCCCCCAAAGCACCAAAGCTGATCATCGATACCACCATGCTCAAGTCCATCCACAGCGCCAGCAGGGAGATGATGGCGACAAACACGATCGCACGCCACGGCGTGTGGAAACGAGCATGGAGATGGAAGAACACTTTGCGCGGCAGCACCCCTTCGCGCCCCATGGCGTAGAAGATACGGGAGACGCCGGTTTGCGCCGTCATTGACGAGGCGTAAACCCCGGTGAGATAAGTGGCCATAAAGAAGTTATACATCCACTTCCCACCCACGTGCTCCGAGATAATCAGGCTGGAAGTATCCTGATAAGGGATCAGCGCCTGCCAGTCGGGATACGCCAAGTGTGCAGCGTAAGAGACGGCGACAAAAATCGCCCCGGCACTGATCACGGTGATCAGAATGGCGCGCGGCAGCGTGCGTTTGGCGTCGGCGGCTTCCTCGGCCATGGTGGCGATGGCATCAAAGCCCAGAAACGCCAGGCACAGCACCGCCGCACCGGCAATCAGGCCAGAAAAATTACCGGCATCCACCAGCAGTGGCTTCATCAGCGCCTCTGGGCTGAGATCGGCTCCGCTGAACGCCAGCGCAATAAACAGCACGATAAACACCATCTGCAAGGCGATCAGCGTGAAGTTCACAGAGCTCAGCAGGCGCACCCCAAGAATATTCAACAGGCTGACGCTGACGATGGAAGCCAGAATAAACACGTAGGCAGGAATCGACGGAAATGCCTCGTGCAAGAAAATACCTAAAACCAAATAGTTAAGCATCGGCAGGAACAGATAATCGAGGATCTGCGCCCAGCCAACCAGGAAACCGGTTTTACCGCCAAAGCTGCGCTGAACATAAGAGTAGGCCGACCCGGCCAACGGCATCGCGTTGGTCATCCGGCAATAGCTTAACGCGGTAAACAGAATGGTGACGATGGTTACCAGATAAGCGACAGGCAAATGACCCTGACTCAAAACGGTAACCTGACCATAGGTGGTAAATACGCCCAGCGGCACCATATAGGCAAGGCCAAACGCGACCAAGGCGGGGGTTTTAAGAACTCGTTGCAACCGAATATTTTGCGGCATTACCGTATCATCTCCTGACACAAAACTGCATCGTTAATCAGCACTTATGAGCTGTGTAAAAATTAAGGAAACGAATACTGGCACAAGAAAAGGTGCCGGGGAAGTTAACAATCAGCTTTCCGTTTTTTAATCAGGCGGGAATGGCCGAAATTACCCTTCCCGCCCGCGACGCTTAAGCTAAAAAACGTTACCGTTATGCTTGGTAAACCACCTGACCACCCACTAAGGTTCTTTCGATACGGGTTTGGTAAATAACCTCGGCAGGCTGCTCAAACAGGTTTTGCTGTAGCACGATCGCATCGGCAAACTTGCCCACTTCCAGCGAGCCGATGTATTGCTCTTTAGCAATCATATAGGCCGCATCAATGGTCGCTGCGCGCAACGTTTCGATCAGCGTTAAGTCGCGGTCGTTGTCCAAACGCGGCCCGGCGGGATTACCTTCGTTGTCCCAGGCGCGGCGGGTCATCCCCACTTGCAGGTTATACCACTCGTCTAACCGATCGATCGGCCAGTCGCTGCCGTACGCCACGCGCGCCCCGGCATCCAGAAAACGTGCTGCCGGTTCCAAATGGGGGAAACGTTCTTCACCCAGCATTTCCCGCTCTTCGTCAATCAACACGCCCGGTAAACCGGCCCACTGGAATGACAGCACCGCTGTAGCGCCCAATTCGGCAAAACGTGCGTACTGATGAGCCGCCACCAGTTCGTTGTGCGCTAACCCTGGGCGAATATCCTTACCTGGGCAGGCGGCACGCATCAGTTCGACCGCGTCCAGCACCTGCTCGATCGCCCCATCGCCCACCGTGTGAGTATGCGGATGCAGGCCAGCACGGCCGCATTCCACCACCAACGCGTTCAGCACCGGCGTAGTGAAGTAGAGATCGCCATAGCGTTCACTTTGCGCTTCACCGTGATGTTCACGATACGGCTGCAACAGCGCGGCGGTCATGGTCGGCGGCTGCAAAACGCCGTCGACAAACAGCTTCAGATGGTCAACCGCAATACCGGCCTGCGGCGTCCACTCTTTATCGCCCCACTGCTTGGCAAACGCGACCACGTCCTGCACCGCACGGGCGGCATCTTCCGGCCCCTGCACGCTGTCTGGCGTCACTTCTTTGGCACCGAGGACACGCAGCGTCAGTTCACCGCGATCGCGCAGTGCGGCAAAAGCCACAAGCTGTTCAGCAAACACGCGGGTATCCATCACGGTGGTAACACCTTGGGAATGCAGCACCTGCTGCACGTGGGCCGCGATCTGCACGTTCTGTTCTGCGGTACCGGAAGGGATGCTGTCGAAGGCGCGCATCGCAGGTGCATCTTCCAAAATCCCCGTCAGTTGGCCGTTGGCATCGCGGGCAATCTTACCATCCGGCGGCACCGGGGTATTTTCATCAATCCCTAACATTTCCAGCGCGCGGCTGTTGGCGGCCAAGGTGTGACAATCGTTGGAGAACAGCGCCACCGGGCGGCGGGTATTCAGGGTATCCAGCACGGCGCGGCTCATATCCGCCCCCACCGGGATCATCGCCTGACGCTGCCAGGCGCGCACCGTCAGCCATTCGTTGTCATCGTGCGCCGGGTATTTGTCCAGGTGTGCCTGGATATGCTGCAAGGTCTGTTCCACCGTCAGCGCCGCATAGTGCAGGCTACAGCCTTTGAGCTGCTTGCCGCCCCAGAACGGATGCATATGGCTGTCGATCAGGCCCGGCATCATCATTTTACCGTGCAGATCGATACGCTCGGTCGCCGGTGTTGCAAGCGCCAGCACTTGCTCGTCATCCCCGACCGCCAGCACGTATCCCTGCCCGATCGCCAGCGCGCTGCAAACCCGGTTTGCCGCATCCGCCGTGAAGATAATGCCGTTGTAATAAATTACGTCGGCCACTTTTGCCACTGGTGTCATATCAAAGCTCTCAAAATCACACAAAACGATCCTAAGTATAGATCTGAGTCCGGTAAAAACTGAAATCCTTGGCCCGATAGCAACAGTGACTCAAAATCGGCGAATAACGACAAAGATTCATGATATTAATCACATTCAGCGCATCCTTAGTTCCCAACGCCGCCGACAACGGCTAGATTTAGCTCATCCGACCACTCGATAAACCTATAACTATAACGATATCTACCCTATGGAGACTGCAATGAGCGCATACCCCCACCTGCTGGCGCCGCTGGATCTCGGCTTCACTACCCTGAAAAACCGGGTGCTGATGGGATCGATGCACACCGGCCTGGAAGAATTGCCGAATGGCCCGGAGCGCCTGGCGGCATTTTATGCCGAACGGGCAGCCGCGGGTGTCGCACTGATCGTCACTGGCGGTATCGCCCCCAATGAGAAAGGGGTAGTACAGCGCGGTGCGGCAATATTGAATCAGCCGCAGCAGGTCGCACATCATCGGGTTATCACCGATGCGGTCCATCAGGCAGGCGGCAAAATTGCGCTGCAAATTCTGCACGCCGGGCGTTACAGCTATCAACCACAGCCGGTGGCCCCTTCAGCACTACAGGCTCCGATTAGCCCATTCAGCCCAACGGCGCTGACGGCCAAAGAGGTTGAACAGACCGTCGCCGATTTCGCCGCTTGTGCCGCGCTGGCGCAACAGGCAGGTTATGACGGCGTTGAGGTAATGGGCTCCGAAGGCTACCTGATTAACCAGTTCTTGGTGGCGCGCACCAATCAGCGTAGCGATCAATGGGGTGGCAACTTCAGTAATCGCATGCGTTTCGCAGTAGAGATTGTCCGCGCCGTGCGCCAAGCAGTCGGCCCAGAATTTATTCTGATCTACCGCCTTTCCATGCTCGATCTGGTGGAAGATGGCTCGAGCTGGCAGGAGATCGAACAGCTCGCCGTGGCGATCGAACAGGCGGGTGCCACGCTGATCAATACCGGCATCGGCTGGCATGAAGCGCGTATCCCGACTATTGCCACCATGGTGCCGCGCGCCGGGTTCAGTTGGGTGACGCGCAAGCTGATGGGCAAAGTGGCGATCCCACTGATCACCACCAACCGCATCAACGATCCGGCGGTAGCCGAACAGGTGCTGGCAAAAGGCTGTGCCGATATGGTGTCGATGGCGCGCCCGTTCTTGGCCGATGCCGCTTTTGTCCAAAAGGCCGCCGAAGGCCGCGCCGACGAGATCAACACCTGTATCGGCTGCAATCAGGCCTGTCTGGACCAGATTTTTGAAGGCAAACTCACCTCTTGCCTAGTGAACCCGCGCGCCTGCCGCGAAACCGAAATGCCGCTGATAATGGCAGAGAAACCTAAACGGCTGGCCGTGGTCGGTGCTGGCCCTGCCGGGCTGGCATTTGCCACTACCGCCGCCAGCCGTGGGCATCAGGTGACGCTGTTTGACGCCGCCGATGAGATCGGTGGGCAATTCAATATTGCCAAACAGATCCCCGGCAAAGAAGAGTTCCACGAAACCCTGCGCTACTTCCGCCGTCAGCTAGTGCTGCTGGAGGTGACGTTGAAACTGGGGCACAAGGTGCAAGCGCAGGATTTAGCTGATTTCGATGAGGTGATCCTCGCCTGCGGCATTGTGCCGCGCATGCCGGATATACCCGGTATTGAGCAGGCTAACGTGCTGAGTTATCTCGACGTTTTACGTGATAAAAAGCCGGTCGGCCAGCGGGTAGCCATCATTGGCGCGGGCGGGATCGGTTTTGATACCGCCGAATACCTCAGCCAGCATGAACTTTCCAGCAGCCTGGATCGGCAAGCGTTTAACCGCGAGTGGGGGATCGATTCACAACTCAGCCAGCGCGGGGGGTTGAGCACTCAGGGGCCCGTCGTGCCGCCGATGCCACGCCAGATCTTCCTGTTACAGCGCAAAACCAGCAAAGTGGGTGAAGGGTTGGGCAAAACCACCGGTTGGATCCATCGCACCAGCCTTTTGCTGCGCGGCGTGAAGATGCTTAACAGCGTCAGCTATCAACGTATTGATGAGCAAGGATTGCATATCGTGCGGGCCGAACAGAAAAGCTGCCTGCCGGTCGATACCATTGTGATCTGCGCCGGGCAGGAACCGCGCCGTGAATTACAGCAGCCGCTGTTGGCGATGGGGAAAACCGTGCATCTGATCGGCGGTGCCGATGTGGCCGTTGAGCTGGACGCGCGCCGCGCTATCGATCAGGGAACCCGCTTGGCGATGGCACTGTAAAAGAGTGGGCGCAGTAAAAAACTGCGCCCCTGCTGATTAACGCCGTGCGCCAGACTTGACCGCTTTGAGGATCACAAACTTCTGGTTAGACGCCAAGGTGGTGCAGTTGCCAAACAGGCGTTTTAGCTTCTGGTAGTAGTCCAGATGGCGGTTGCCGACAATGCGCAGTTCACCGCCCACTTGCAGGCAGCGCTTGGCATCGCAGAACATCTGCCAGGCGGTGTGATCGGTAATCGCATGCTGCTGGTGGAACGGCGGATTGCACAACACCGCCTGCAAACTTTCACGCTCAATGCCCGCCAGCGAGTTGTTCACTTCAAACTGGCAGCGATCCATCTCCTGCGGCAGGTTGTGCGCCACGTTCAGTTCGCTGGACGCCACCGCCATGTAAGATTCATCGACAAAGGTCATCTGCGCTTCTGGATTCTGTACCAGCGCTTTCATGCCGATAATGCCGTTGCCACAGCCGAGATCGACGATATGGCCGTTCAGATCCTGCGGTAAATATTCCAGGAACAGACGCGCGCCGATATCCAGGCCGCCGCGTGAAAACACGTTGGCGTGGTTATGGATCAGCCAATCTGTGCCATCGAGCAGCCAGTTGGTGGTTTCCGGCGCGGCCGGTGGCACGATGTCGGTCACCTGGCAATAAATCAGGCGCGCCTTTTTCCAGGCCAGGCTGGTGCGGGTCGGGCCAAGCACGCGCTCAAATACCTGCATGGTCGAGGTATGTACGTCACGCGCTTTGGCACTGGCAATAATCAGCGTATCGGCAGACACCACTTTGCGCAGCGCCCGCAGTTGCTGCTCCAGCAAGGCCAGCGCTTTCGGCACCCGAATCAGCACCACTGCCGGGTTGGCTGGCAGATCCGCCAAGCTGTCCAGCAGCGTAACCTGTTCAACGTCCAGCTCATTCAGCACCAGATTATGGCGCGTCGCCAGTTGATTCATGTAGGAATCGCTGATGCTGTAAGGCTTATGAGCATGCAGAGCGCAGGCCAGCGTGCCGAAATGATCGTTGAAAATCAGCACTGGGCGCTCGCCCACTTCTCTATTTTCAAGCTGTTGCAGCAGATATTCGTCCGCCGCTTCCCACGCCTGCAATTGGGTGGATTCTTCTTGTTGGGGATAACGCTCCAGCTCAAGTTGCTGTGTTCCCAGATCGAGTTGGCTCATTGCCCCTCCTGACTGATAAAATTTGAGCTGTTTATCCCTTAAAAACGCGCATCAGTAAAATGTTTTTTGGGATTAATTGCCGTTTGCGGGATTTGCGCGAAAAAACGTCATACAATAAACGCCCCGTTTTGCCACTGAATCCTGAAAAATATGCCTGAGTTGACCTACCTGCAAGGCTATCCCGAACATCTGCAAGCGCAGGTGCGGCAGCTTATCCAGCAACAACGGCTGGGCGCAGTGCTATTACAGCGCTACCCGCAGATCCACGATTGCGCCACCGACAAGTCGTTGTATCAATTTACTATCGATCTGAAAAACCAGTATCTGCGCAATGCCCAACCGCTGAGTAAAGTGGCTTACGACAGCAAAATCCAGGTAATGAAACATGCTCTGGGTATGCATACCGCCATTTCTCGCGTGCAGGGCGGCAAGCTGAAGGCCAAAGCGGAGATCCGCGTGGCCACGGTATTCAAAAACGCACCGGAGCCTTTTCTACGTATGATCGTGGTGCACGAACTGGCGCACCTGAAAGAGAAAGATCATAACAAAGCGTTTTATAGCCTGTGCTGCCATATGGAACCTAGCTATCACCAGTTGGAATTTGACACCCGGCTGTATCTGACGCATCTGTCAATTTTCGGTGAACTGTATGAATAAATAGGGATTTTAAGCACATTCCACAGCGCCATAATCTGCTTTACTAAGCCACTTGTTTGCGGGAACCGGAGTTACCTATGATTCGTTTTGCTGTCATCGGCACCAATTGGATTACGGAACGCTTTATTGATGCGGCTCATGAGAGCGGCAAAATGAAACTGACCGCCATCTACTCGCGCAACCTAGAGCAGGCGCAGGCATTTGGGGCCAACTACCCGGTCGAGCATTTTTTCGATTCTCTCGACGCGCTGGCCCAGTCCGATGTGATCGACGCCGTGTATATTGCCAGCCCTAACTCGCTGCATTACCCACAATCGCTGCTGTGCCTCAGCCATAAAAAACATGTGATCTGTGAGAAGCCGCTGGCGTCCAATCTGCAACACGTGGAAAAGCTGGTGGCCTGCGCGCGTGAAAACCAGGTGGTGCTGTTTGAGGCGTTTAAAAGCGCCTATTTGCCAAATTTCCTGGTGCTGCAACAGGCATTGAGCAAAATCGGCCGGTTGCGTAAAGCTTTCCTCAACTTTTGCCAATACTCTTCCCGCTACCCGCGCTATCTGGCTGGTGAAAACCCGAATACCTTTAATCCGCAGTTCTCCAACGGTTCGATCATGGACATTGGCTACTACTGCGTTGCCAACGCGGTAGCGCTGTTCGGTGAGCCGAGATCGGTGATGGCCAGTGCCTCACTGCTGGATACCGGCGTGGATGCGCACGGCACCGTCTGCCTGAACTACGGTGACTTCGACGTAACCATTACGCATTCCAAGGTGAGCAACTCGGATATCCCAAGCGAGATCCAGGGTGAAGACGGCACGCTGATGATCGAGAAGATCTCCGAATATCAGAAGGTGGTGCTGACGCCGCGCGGTGCAAACCCGCAGGATCTGACCCAGCCGCAGCACATCAACACCATGCTGTATGAGGCAGAAGCCTTTGCCGCATTGGTGGAAAAACAGCAGATCGAGCACCTAGGCTTGGCAAACTCATTGATCATCGCCCGCCTGCTGACCGAAATCCGCCGTCAGACCGGGGTGGTATTCCCCGCGGATGGAGAATGAAATGAAACCGCTGCTGTTGATGCAAACTGGTGATGCGCCGGAAGCCATTCAGCGTGAATTGGCCAACTTTGACCAGATGTTCCTGCAACAGGGGAATATCGCCGCCGATCGGGTGCAGATCGTGCATCTCCCTGCCGGTGACCCCTTGTTGCCGCCAGAAAACTACTGCGGTGTGGTGATCACCGGTTCACCGGCAATGGTGACAGAACACCTGCCGTGGAGCGAACAAGCGGCAGCTTGGCTGCGCCAGGCGATGCAAATCAGGCTGCCGATTTTTGGCGTGTGCTACGGCCATCAGCTTCTGGCCCATGCGCTAGGAGGAGAAGTGGGCTATCACCCGCAGGGGATGGAAGTCGGCACGCTGGAGATCGAATTGCTGCCCGCAGCGGTTAATGATAAGCGCCTCGCAATACTGCCGCCGCGTTTCAAAGCGAATCTGATCCATGCACAGTCGGTTCTGACGCCGCCGCCCGGTGCCGAAGTGCTGGCACGCTCGCAGCAGGATCCTTATCAGATCTTGCGCTACGGCGACAACGCCTTAACCACCCAATTCCACCCGGAATTTAACGGTGCGGCCATGCAACGCTATCTGAGTTGGCTCAGCGAACTGGATCCAGAAAATCGGCAGACCTATCAGGCTAAACAACAACAGGTTAGCAATACCCCGTTCAGCCAGATGCTGTTGCAAGGCTTTGTCGTCAGCCTTGGCGCACAACGTTAAAATAGCAGGTAATTATTTTAAACATTGACCAAACGCACATTTTGCACTATTTTTTTTCGTGCAAAGGGGAGTAACTTCATTGCCGGTCAATCGTCATTACGATGCGCAAGCATCCGGTTACCGGGCAACCTGATGTCTAAGGTGTCATTACCTTCATCAACGTTGTAAGTGAGACCTTGCCGGAAGGCGAGGTTTGCTTGCGGCGTTCACAGAGCGGCTAGCGTCTTCCGACGTTGGCCGTTTTTGTTTTCTGAAGGATATCCCTGATGTTGAATTCCGTTGGCACTCCCTGGCTCTGGGCCAGTTTCACCGCCATCATCGTTGTCATGCTGGTCATCGATTTACTGTTACAAGGGCGTAAAGGCGCACAAACCATGACGCTGAAGCAGGCTGCCTGCTGGTCATTGCTGTGGGTGAGCCTGGCGCTGCTGTTTAACGCCGGTTTCTGGTACTACCTGAACGAAACCGCCGGGCGCGCCGTGGCGGATACGCAAGCTCTGGCCTTCCTGACCGGTTACCTGATTGAGAAAGCGCTGGCGATCGATAACGTGTTCGTCTGGCTGATGCTGTTCAGCTATTTCGCCATCCCGACCTACTTACAACGCCGCGTGCTGATCTTCGGTATTCTTGGCGCTATCGTCCTGCGTACTATCATGATCTTCGCGGGCAGTTGGTTGATCGCACAGTTCACCTGGTTGCTGTATCTGTTTGGCGCTTTCCTGCTGTTTACCGGTATCAAGATGGCGCTGGCGAAGGAAGATGACGCGGCTATCGGCGACAAACCGCTGGTGAAGTGGCTGCGTAGTCACCTGCGTATGACCGATAACCTGGAAGGCGAACGTTTCTTCGTACGTCGCAACGGTGTGCTGTTTGCCACACCGCTGGTATTGGTGCTGATCCTGGTGGAACTGAGCGACGTGATTTTCGCCGTCGACAGCATCCCTGCAATCTTCGCCGTGACCACCGATCCGTTCATCGTGCTGACCTCTAACCTGTTTGCCATCATGGGACTACGTGCCATGTATTTCCTGCTGGCTAACGTAGCGGAACGCTTCTCGATGCTGAAATATGGCCTGTCGGTGATCTTGGTATTTATCGGTATCAAAATGCTGATCGTCGATTTCTACCATATCCCGATCGCCGTTTCCCTGAGTACGGTTGCCGGTATCTTGGTGCTGACGCTGCTGATCAACGCCTGGGTTAACCACCGTAACGATGTGAAAGCGAGAAACACGCCATAATCTGTTATCCGGGGCGCTAGCCGCCCCGCGATTGTTTGGCAATAAGCGTTAAAGGCCAAATGTTATTGCGATCACATAAATGTAAACGGGATGTTATAAACAATTACTCCGCGCACGTAATTTCAGCATCACCTCTTTTCAACCACCCTCATTTACTGAATACTGATCGGGCAAACATACTGAGGCTGTGTCCCTTAGTTACACGTGAGAGCCGCTGGCGGTCATTTGAGCGCGGGGCAAGGCATGAGCCGTGAGGTTTGGTGGGCCAAATAAGCGGCGAATAACGCAGCAGCGCGCTCAAATGGCCCCAGCCCGAAGGGTCGCGCCCCAAAACCCCGTCCTCTTCGTTGTCGGGCTTGAACATAGACCCACTATGCTCTTCGCCCTCCGCCTTGATGACGGGGTTTTGGGACTGCGACGGCACCACGGACGACTAAGGGATACAGCCTAGTTACAGATACAACTAAAATTTGCCCGGCAGCGTTCCTGCCGAGGCGCAACCATCTGTACGCCACATTTCAGGGGAGCGGAAACGCAACAGCATCATGAATAAACTATTAGTACGCATCACTCAGGGCAGCCTGGTTAAACAAATATTGATCGGCCTGGTGGCCGGTATTGCAGTAGCGTTGGTTTCTCCTGCCGCCGCCAGCGCCGTTGGCCTGCTCGGGGCGCTGTTCGTCGGCGCACTGAAGGCCGTAGCGCCAGTATTGGTGCTGGTGCTGGTGATGGCCTCCATCGCCAACCACAAGCAGGGGCAGAAAACCAATATCCGCCCGATTCTGTTTCTCTACCTGCTGGGCACCTTTGCGGCTGCACTGACCGCCGTTATCATCAGCTTTATCTTCCCTTCAACACTGGCTCTGGCAGTGGGAAATACCGATATCAACCCGCCAGGTGGCATCGTTGAAGTGCTGAAAAACCTGCTGATGAGCGTGGTCGCTAACCCGTTCAATGCCCTGATTAATGCCAACTATATCGGCATTCTGACCTGGGCGGTTGGTCTTGGGTTGGCGCTTCGTCATGCCTCTGACACCACCAAAACGCTGATCACCGACATGTCACACGCCATCACTCTGGTAGTACGTGCGGTGATCCGCTGTGCGCCGCTGGGGATTTTTGGCCTGGTCGCCTCTACGCTGGCCGAAACCGGCTTTAGCGCACTGTGGGGCTACGCCCAACTGCTGGTGGTGCTGATCGGTTGTATGCTGCTGGTGGCACTGGTGCTTAACCCGCTGATCGTCTATTGGAAGATCCGCCGCAATCCATATCCACTGGTGTTCACCTGCCTGCGCGAAAGCGGCGTAACCGCCTTCTTTACCCGCAGCTCCGCCGCCAACATTCCGGTTAACATGGAGCTCAGCAAAAAGCTGAATCTGAACGAAGATACCTATTCGGTTTCTATCCCGTTGGGTGCCACGATCAACATGGCCGGTGCGGCAATCACCATCACCGTGCTGACGCTGGCCGCGGTGCATACGCTGGGCATCCCGGTGGATGTGCCAACCGCTCTGCTGTTGAGCGTAGTAGCAGCCATCTGTGCCTGCGGTGCTTCCGGCGTGGCCGGTGGTTCACTGCTGCTGATCCCGCTGGCGTGTAACATGTTCGGCATTCCGAACGATGTCGCGATGCAAGTGGTGGCGGTAGGCTTTATCATCGGCGTATTGCAGGACTCGGCAGAAACCGCGCTGAACTCTTCCACCGACGTGCTGTTTACCGCAGCCGCCTGTCAGGCGGAAGATCAGCGGCTGGCAAGCAACGATCCGCTGAAGATGCGTCGATAGTTAACGATCGTCAGCCAGGCGCCCATCGGGCGCCTTTTTTTCGACCGCAAAAGGATCGATACCGCGTAACTGCAAGCGGCGGAAACGGATAATGTTGAAGCCGTTCACCAGCAGGAAACTGCCTTCAATCAACGAACCACCAATCGATCCCAGCCAGATATTGTGGGTAAACCAACAGGCGGTTGAGCACCACATCACACAGCGAGTTGTCAGGCCACGGCTGCGGAACAGTGCCCAGGTACTGGCCGTAGTGCCCAAGATAGGCAATAACTCCACCCAGTGTTTGAAATGAGACAGGCCGACGATCGGCGTCAGAATGATAAAGAACCACATCATCCATAGGCTGCGGGTACGCATGGAGATCAGGTTGCGACAGGCACCTAACAGCGCGCTGCTGCCAGCGGCGCTGGCTCCCATCAGGAAGAAATGGACGCCAATAATCAGGCTGTAAGCCGAGAGTTGCAGTTTGAAGCGCTGATCGTTGCGATTGAAGAAGCTGGTGATACCGACCAAAAAAGCCAGTACGCCAACGGACTGGGCAAACCAATAAAACGTCATTAAGGGATCCTGGGGCGGAAATAACAAGCGCTGGAATTGAAACATATACGCCAATCAGTAAGACTAACTAATCTCCTCTCCTTCGGGGGAATATTAGTGGGAGGGGTGGCTCAACGAACTAAAGCCCCTCACCCCGGCCCTCTCCCACACAGAGGTCCGAAATGAGTCTGTTGATGTCAACCCAATTCAACAGACTTCTTTCCTCTCCTTACCAACCCTTACTAATTATGGCTTACAGCCTTCTTTTCGGTCTATCATCGTCAATGGAACTCAATCGGAATCATGCAGTAAGTCCCGTCGGTTCAATGGCCGATTCCTGACACTGGCCAATCATTACCTGTTTGAGCCCGTAGCCTGTACGCCAGCGTCAGGTTGGGAAAAAGGCCAGGTCGAAAATCAGGTCGGCAACGTCCG
>JBAQHZ010000492.1:0-1937 GCA_049288585.1 Chania sp. | reverse complement strand
AAGATACTCTGCGCATTGCTGCTGCCCGCCTGGGCAATCTGCAATCCAAGAAACGTGCCTGGATTGTCGGCAAAGAACATTACGATCTGGGTAACGACCTGTTCACCCTGATGCTTGATCCTTATATGCAATATTCCTGCGGCTACTGGAAAGAAGCCACCACGCTGGAAGACGCGCAAGAAGCCAAACTGCGTATGATTTGCGAAAAACTGCATCTGCAACCCGGTATGCGCTTGCTGGATATCGGCTGTGGCTGGGGTGGGCTTTCGGCCTATGCAGCCAGGCATTACGGGGTTTCCGTGGTTGGCGTGACCATTTCAGCGGAACAGCAAAAGCTGGCTCAAGATCGCTGTGCAGGCCTGGATGTGGAGATTTTGCTGAAGGATTACCGCAATCTACACCAGCAGTTTGACCGCATTGTCTCTGTCGGCATGTTCGAACACGTAGGTCCGAAAAATTACCGGACCTATTTCAAGGTGGTTGAACGTAATTTAAAACCCGATGGAATTTTCCTGCTACACACCATCGGCTCAAATCAGACAGATATGAGTGTTGATCCGTGGATCAACAAATATATCTTTCCGAATGGTTGTCTGCCCTCGATGAAACATATCGCCCAAGCCAGTGAAGGACGTTTTGTGATGGAGGATTGGCACAATATCGGCAGCGATTATGATCGCACCCTGATGGCCTGGTATGAACGCTTTCGACGGGCATGGCCACAGTTGACGGTGAACTATTCTGAACGCTTCGAGCGTATGTTCAGCTATTATCTGAACGCCTGCGCCGGTGCGTTTCGCGCCCGTGACATTCAACTGTGGCAGGTGGTATTCAGCCCAAAAGGCATCGAAGGCGGGCTGCGTGTTCCGCGCTAAGAACAACACACTGGCTCACAGACAAACAACCCCGGCATCACCGGGGTTGTTTTTGATACAAATAATAATTCAATCTTTTGGTGACAAGGCCTCTGCCGCTGCAATTGCTGCTTCGCGGCTAGCCAGCACGCGCTCAACGGTATCGACTACCGCCTGAGTCTGTGGGTCAATCTCGATATTCACTTTGTCCCCCAGACGCCGTTTGCCCAAGGTGGTGCGTTCAAGCGTTTCCGGGATCAGATGCACACAGAAACGGTTGTTTATCACTTCACCAATGGTGAGGCTAATGCCGTCGATGCCAATGAACCCTTTATGCAGCACATATTTCATCAGATCGGCACTCGGCATGCGCAGCCAAATCTGGCGGTTATTTTCTGAGGTGTAAATTTTGGCAACTTCAGCGGTGCAAATAATATGGCCGGACATCAGGTGCCCGCCAATTTCATCATTGAATTTGGCGGCTCTCTCGATATTGACCACATCACCCTGCTTCAACTCACCAAGATTGGTCAAACGCAGGGTTTCTTTGATCAGATCAAAACTGACCTGGTTGCCTTTAATCTCGGTTACCGTCAGGCAGCAACCGTTATGGGCGACCGATGCACCCAGCGCCAACCCCGGCAGCAGTTCACTGGGCATTTCAACAATATGAGTACGAAAATTGGGTTTTTCATCAACGGCAACCAACCGAGCGGTGCCTTGCACAATACCGGTAAACATGTAGGCCTCTTCTTCTGAATGTGTTCAAAGCGCTACGCGCAGTTTGCCCCAGTTAAAGCAGAAAACCAAATTCACGACGGCAAAAAAACTGCGCTTGCGCATTTAATAACTATTTTGTCACAAGATTTGCTTAAGTACGCCGAGAAGGTACAATCTTTTCGACAAAATTCCGCTATTTTTTAATTGTTGCCCGCTGATGGTAACCCTCTCTTCATCATAAATAATAAAAAGGTGTATGCGTGCAGAAGTACTTCATTGAAGCGCGTAGTTTGTTGGCCCTGGCGATCCCGGTAATCATCGCGCAAATATCGCAAACTGCCATGGGCGTGGTCGATACCATTA
>JBAQHZ010000491.1:0-8366 GCA_049288585.1 Chania sp. | reverse complement strand
CCATTCTATCTTTTCCTTATTTGCTTGTTGTTTGTAACTAAGAACCTATCGGCTCTAAAATAAACGACGTAAAAAATTTGCGCGCTGAAAACTCATCAATTGTACACAATCACTCAACCTATGCACTAACAACCTGAATTACCGAGTCCAAAGCCTCTCCCGGCTTTTCACTGTCTAACCAATGAACCGACTCCCAACCCCGTAACCAGGTCATTTGGCGCTTGGCCAACTGACGCGTTGCGCAAACACCTCGATAAACCATCTCATCGTAACTAATTTCACCGGACAAATATGACCACATCTGGCGATAACCGACACAGCGAATGGAAGGCAAATCCGTATGCAAATCACCCCGTGCAAAAAGTGCACGCGCTTCCGTCTCAAAACCTGCCGCCAACATTTGCTCGAAACGCAGCGCAATGCGTTGATGTAGCAACTCACGGCTGACTGGCGCTATCGCAAATTGGTGAACATGATAAGGCAACGATTCACCCGAAATTTTTGTCAGTTCCGTTAAAGTTTTACCTGAAATATAAAAAACTTCCAGTGCTCTGGAAAGTCTCTGCGGATCATTGGGATGAATTCGCAAAGCGGCAACCGGATCAATCTGCTGTAACTGACGATGCAATGCCTCCCAACCCTGTTCTGCCGCTTGCTGCTCAATACGCTCACGCACCGCCGGATCGGCAGGCGGCAGCGGCGATAATCCTTCCAACAGCGCCTTGAAATAGAGCATGGTGCCCCCCACCAGCAGCGGGATACGCCCGGCAACTGTGATTTCATGCATCTCTTTCAGCGCATCAGCACGGAAATCCGCAGCAGAGTAGACTTCGGCAGGATCACGGATATCGATCAACCGATGCGGTACCTGCGCCAGTTCTTCCGCCGTCGGCTTGGCGGTGCCGATATCCATACCACGATAAATCAGCGCGGAGTCCACGCTGATCAGTTCCACCGGCAAGCGCTCGCGCAGCGCCATAGCCAATGAGGTCTTGCCCGAGGCCGTCGGCCCCATGATAAAAATGGCCGGAGGGCGATGTGTCATTTTAGTTTCAGTCATGCTTAAGGGCTGTCAGTGCAGCCTGTAAATCAACAGGTTGTAAAAGACCGGCAGGTGGGGATTTGACCAGCTGCGGGCAAAGTCGTTCAACGTCGGTCAGCAATTGTATCGCTTGCGAGCTGTTCCACTGTTCATGCTCACTGCCTAAATGGCGGGCAATCCAGGTGGCCAGCACGGTTGGCGACATCTCTTGATGTTCGGCCAGATAGCCTAACAGCTCAGGAATCAGTTTTTGTAAATTTTGTTGCCGTAACGGTAAAGGAACTGCGCGCAAGGTCACACGCCCGTGATCAGATTGCAGTTCCAGCCCCATTTTCACCAGCAAAGCCTGGTGCTGCACACAGGCCGCTGCTTCATTTTTATTCAACGTCAGTTTGATTGGGATTAACAGTGGCTGCGGCCGTAACCCCTCTTCCGGCGGGCAAAGCTGCGCTTGACGCAGCCAACGTTCCGCAATGGTCAGATTGAGTAACGCCAGTTGCTGGCGTTGTTCAACCAGCGCATAACTTGGGGGATGAATCATCAACACGCGGCCAAAACCATACTGGCTGCCAGCCAATGGGGCTTCCTGTTCGGCTTTAGCGGGCGGGAACAACGGCTGCTTGACCACGTCCGGCGTTGCTTCCGTTACCGGTACCGCCTGCAACAGCTTGCCGTACAACTCACCTTCCCGTTTCTGGTAACCCGATCCTGTTTGATAAGGCTGCTGAGGCGCACGCTCACGGGCAACGGAAGGAGTGGCTGGCTGCGTCTCACGCTGCGGGGCGGGTTGTGAAAAATGGTTACCACCGGCCGCAACGCGGTTTTCCGGTTGCCAAGCAGGGGTTTCCTGCGCGCTTTGCGGTTCTGCCAGCGGCAATGGCACGTTACCGGCCTGCTGTAATACGGTGGTGACCGCCTGGTAGATAAAATCATGCACCAGCCGCGCCTGATGGAAACGCACCTCATGCTTGGCGGGATGGACATTCACATCCACCTGATGCGGATCCACTTCCAAATAGAGTACATAAGCCGGTTGCTGATCGTCTTTCAACTGATCCTGATACGCCTGGCGGATGGCGTGATTGATCAGGCGATCGCGCATCATCCGGCTATTGACGTAGCAGTATTGCATTTCGCCCAATTGGCGTGCGCCTTCTGGATCCGCCACCCAACCACGAATGGTGAGATCGCCATGCTGCCAGGAGATCGTCAGCGCATGCTGCAAAAAAGCCGGGCCGCAGATGCTGGCCAAGCGGCGCTCATGCTGGCTTTCTTCTTTGGCCGCGCGATACTGACGCATCAGCTTACCGTTGTGGTTCAGATTGATTGCCACATCGAAACGCGCCAGCGCAATGCGCCGCACCACTTCATCAATATGGCCAAATTCGGTTTTTTCCGTGCGCATGAACTTGCGCCGCGCCGGGGTATTGTAAAACAGATCGAGCACTTCCACCGTGCTGCCTACCGGATGGGCGGCGGGTTTGACCGTCACGGCCTGCTCACGCCCTTCAGCATAGGCCTGCCAGGCCTCATTCTGTTCTTCAGTACGGGAGGTGAGCGTCAGACGTGAAACCGAACTGATACTGGCCAGCGCTTCGCCGCGAAAGCCCAGGCTAACAATCGCTTCCAGATCGTCAAGAGTACTGATTTTACTGGTGGCATGACGGGCCAGCGCCAGGGCGAGATCGGCTTTGCCAATCCCACAGCCGTTATCGCGAATGCGGATCAGCTTGGCACCACCGCGCTCGATATCAATATCAATCCGCGTCGCGCCCGCATCCAGGCTGTTTTCTACCAGTTCCTTCACTACCGACGCAGGCCGCTCGACCACTTCTCCGGCGGCAATCTGGTTGGCAAGCTGTGGCGGTAACACCTGGATAGGCATGCGAATCCCTCTGTTTTATGGCATCAAGCCTACGGAATGATCAGGTTCCGATCGAGCGGCGCGACGTCCGACTTTAATTTATTCACACTTTTCAGTTCGCTGACGCTGACACCATAACGCGCCGCAATGGATGACAAGGTATCACCGCGCGTCACTTTGTGCCTGGTCGGTTTGTTCGCTTTAGCTTTGGCCGGAACCGCGATACTGGCCCCAGCAGGCACCTTCAGACGCTGCCCCACCCAGACCCCGTCTTTCTTCAGGTTGTTGAGCGTGCGCAGCGCTGCCATGCTGGTACCGTAACTGTCGGCAATGCCAGAAAGCGTTTCCGCCGGCTTCACCACGTGGACCTGCGTTTTACCGCTACTGGCGCTGCGTTGGCTACTGATAACCGGCTCGGGCTGCCTCAAATTTTTTACCGTGGAGTTAACCGCCGCTGCGACCTGCAGAGGGCGGTTTTCGACCTTTGGGTCAGCTTGTAGCGGATGCGCCAGGAAATAACTGCGCAGACCATTGTGGATCGCCCGTGCAATCTTATCCTGATATGCGCTACTGCCCAGCAGTCGCTCCTCCGTGCTATTACTGATAAACCCGGTTTCCACCAGCAGCGATGGAATATCCGGTGAACGCAGCACTCCCAGGCTGGCGTGTTCCGGACGGCGTTTATGCAGTGAACCGACGCGCTGTAACTGCTGCAATACCTTCACCGCCACGTCGTAGCCAACGCGTTGCGAATGACCAAACTGCAGATCCAGCACCGCCTGGCTCAGATAAGGATCGGCCTGGCTGTTGGCCAGCAGATCGCCCGCGCCGCCCAGCAATTCGGACTGTTTCTCGTGTTGTTCCAGCCAACCGGCCATCTCGCTGTTAGCGCGGCGGTTAGACAGCACCCACACCGAAGCGCCATTGGCACTGCGGTTAGGCGCAGCATCCGCATGAATCGAAACCAGCACGTTAGCGCCCTGTTTACGCGCCACATCGGAACGCCCCATCACCGAAATAAAGTAATCGCCGCTACGCGTCAGCACCGGTTTGAACATCGGGTCGGCATCCAGCAACGCTCGCAGACGATGCGCAATCGCAATGGTCACGTTCTTCTCTTTGAGGCCGTTTGGCCCGATGGCACCGGGATCCTGCCCACCGTGCCCGGCATCAATCGCCACCACCACGCGGTCACCGGAACCGGTAGAAACCCTGTTGCTGCGTGGCGTAAGTTCCGTCGCGGTACCGGATACTGCTGCTGATTGATTGTTAAACGGACTGGAACCGATCGGTGCCACCGGCGTTTTACGCACTGGCTCGCTGGCTACCGGTGCTTTACGCACGCTACTGACGTTCGGGCTATCTTCGGCGGTAATGGTGAATACCACGATATAGGTGCTGCCGTTCTGGCGCGTCACCGCACGGGTTTTCGCTCGTTGGGTCAAATCAAACACCAACCGCACGCTCTGAGCATCTTTCGGCGTACTGGAACGAATGCTCTTCACCAGATTATGACCGCTGAAGTTCAGCGGCAGGCCGCCCACTTTGCCACTTTGCTTCACGTCCAGAACGACGCGATCCGGCCCACGTACCGTGGAAAACGCATAGTCCGGTGGGCCGGTGAAGCTCACCGATACCGTAGCTTCACGCTGGGCGTTAGTGACGTTGATATCGGATAACGACGAGGCTGCCTGTGCGCTAAACGGCCCCAGCAGAGCGAGCAGAGCGATAACGGTAAGTCTTTTCAACACATACATCATGAAAGCGTCATCCCTGTTGCCCGTCAATGCGGTCTAAAAGTTCGGCGCCATAGGCGGAAACCGCCTGAATCTGTGCCTGTCGGCCTTCATCATGATAACTGAGATGCAGTTCCAGATCGGGATCGGGCAACACACCGGTCCCCTGCTGCGGCCATTCCACCAGGCAAATGGCATCCTGCGCAAAGTAGTCGCGGATGCCCATAAATTCGAGTTCTTCCGGATCGGCTAACCGATACAGATCAAAGTGATATACCGCCAGCGGCTGCAACGCATAAGGCTCAACCAGCGTATAAGTCGGGCTTTTCACGTTGCCCTGATGGCCCAGCGCCTGTAGAAAACCCCGACTGAAGGTGGTTTTACCGGCACCTAAATCACCATAAAGATAAATCACGCTGGCACGATCGCAGGCCTTAGCCAAAGCGGCACCCAGTGCGACAGTCGCTGCCTCATCCGGCAGAGGTAAAACGAGTTCTTTCATTCGATAATATCTATTTTGCCAACTCAGGATTAACGTAATGGGGGATTATCGGCAGCAGATCGGTCGCCAACAATCCTCTTGTTCCTTGCTTTTCTGCCACACCATCAGCGGCGGCACCATGCACCACACAACCCGCGCAGGCAGCATCATACAGCGGGAGTTTTTGTGCCAGCAAACCACCGATAATGCCCGACAGCACATCTCCCATGCCGCCAGACGCCATACCGGCGTTACCGACGTCGGCGATCGCCATTTCGCCCTGCTGATCGGCAATCAGCGTACCGGCCCCTTTCAATACCGCCACCCCACCGTATTGCGCCACCAGCTTGTGCACCGCAAGTAAGCGGTCACTCTCAATATCGGCCGTATGGCAATTCAATAAGCGTGCCGCTTCGCCAGGATGGGGGGTAATCACACGATTCTGACGCTTCTCAGGATGTAATGCCAGTAAGTTAAGCGCATCCGCATCCCAGAGTGCCGGTTTATCACTGGTTTGCAGCAGTTTCAACGCATTCTTGCCCCAGTCATTCTGGCCTAGCCCTGGGCCGATCACCACCACATCAGCCCATTCGAGCGCCTGTTGCAAATTGTCATCCGTCAGACGCTGCACCATGAGTTCTGGGCACGCGGTCAACAGCGGCCCGACATGCTCAATGTGAGTAAGCACTCGCACCAAACCGGCACCGCTGCGCAGCGCCGCTTCTGCCGCCATACGGATGGCACCACCAAAGCCGTGATCGCCACCAATCAGCAACAAACGGCCATGATCGCCTTTGTGGGAACAGGGCCGGCGCGGTTTCAGCCACTGCCCGAGATCTCTGGCGGTAATTCGCTGAATCTGTGGCGGCTGCTTTGCCAGCCAGTCGCTCAACCCTAGCGTACTGTGGTGAAGTTGCCCAACCCAGTCACGCGCTTGCCCGGTCAGCAAACCCGGTTTAAGGGCGATAAAAGCCAAAGTATGGGCGGCGCGGATGACGGCCCCCGGTGTGGCACCGCTTTCGGCCAGCAGGCCAGAAGGGATATCCAGGGCGATAACCGGCGCACTGGCACGGTTAGCGGCCTCAATCAGCGCATCATACGGAGCGCGCGGCGCAGCACCTAGCCCAGTACCGAGCAGGCCATCGATAATCAGATCGATCTCTTCCGGCCAACGGCTGTTGGCAGGCAGGATTTCACCGCCGCTTTCCAGCCAGGCTTGCCGTGCGTTCGCCGCTTCTGGCGGTAATGGGCGGGAGCCTTCACAGGCAATGAGTGTCACTTTAACGCCATCAGCCATCGCCAGACGGGCGATCACATAACCATCGCCGCCGTTGTTGCCATGGCCACACAGCACCAGCCAGTGGCTGCTGGTGGGATAGTGGTCACGCGCCAGCGCATAGGCGGCAGAACCGGCACGCAGCATCAGTTGGTAGAGAGAAATGCCGAGCGCAGCCGCAGCAGCGGGTTCCGCCTGGCGGATCCAATCCGCAGACCAGACTGAGTGTGGTAAACTGTCAGCGTATGGTTTCTCACTATGGCTCGTCATGACACACCCTCTCGATCTCAATCAACTCGCCCAACATATCAAGCAATGGGGGCAATCGCTAGGATTCCAGCAGGTTGGCATCTGTGATACCGATCTGAGTGCGGAAGAACCGAAGTTGCAGGCGTGGCTGGACAAACAGTATCACGGTGAAATGGCTTGGATGGCGCGCCACGGCATGCTGCGCGCGCGGCCGCATGAGCTATTGCCCGGTACGTTACGCGTTATCAGCGTACGAATGAACTATCTGCCCGCCAAGGCCGCCTTTGCCAGCTCGCTGCAAAATACGCAGCTTGGTTATGTCAGCCGTTACGCGCTGGGCCGTGATTATCACAAGCTACTGCGCCAACGGTTAAAAAAGCTCGGCGAACAGATTCAGGCTTATTGCGGTGAACTGAATTTCCGGCCCTTTGTTGATTCAGCACCGGTGATGGAGCGTG
Organism: Chania sp.; assembly: GCA_049288585.1. Lineage (GTDB taxonomy): Bacteria > Pseudomonadota > Gammaproteobacteria > Enterobacterales > Enterobacteriaceae > Chania. The sequence continues at coordinate 1,260 of JBAQHZ010000491.1, read as the reverse complement.
CGTTGGCGTCTAAAGCCGGGATCGGCTGGGTTGGTAAACACTCACTTATTCTTAATCGTGAAGCCGGTTCCTGGTTCTTTCTGGGGGAATTGCTGATCGATTTGCCGCTACCGGTCGATCAACCGCAAGAAGAACAGTGCGGCCGCTGCGTAGCCTGCATCACCACCTGCCCGACCGGCGCTATTGTTGCGCCTTACACCGTCGATGCCCGGCGCTGTATTTCCTACCTGACTATCGAACTGGAAGGGGCTATTCCAGAGGAATTCCGCGCCCTGATGGGCAACCGTATCTACGGTTGCGATGATTGCCAACTTATCTGCCCATGGAATCGTTTCTCACAGTTAACCGATGAAGGCGATTTCAGCCCGCGCGCGGTGCTACACGCGCCGCAACTGCTCGATCTGTTCAGCTGGAGCGAAGAGAAGTTTCTGCGTATCACCGAAGGCTCCGCTATCCGACGCATTGGCCACTTGCGCTGGCTGCGCAATATCGCCGTCGCCCTTGGCAACGCCCCATATCAGGATCAGATCGTTATCGCACTGCGTGCCCGCCAAGGTGAAAACCTGATGCTGGATGAACATATCGTCTGGGCGTTGGAACAGCAGCTTGCACGGCGTGAAGCGTTGGGGGTTGAAGTGCAAAGCACGCAGAAAAAACGTTTGATTCGTGCGGTAGAAAAAGGATTGCCGAGGGATGCATAAAATCTATCATTCCGCTACCCAGAGTCACCCTGTGGATTTGTGCATAAAAATAAAAACACCTTGTCTTTCAACCGCAACAAAAAGAGCAAGTGATCGGGATAACGTTTTATAAGAAATAAATAGCTAATATTATCAATAAGATAAATATTTCATTAGCATGGTGTTGATTTTTTGCACTGCGGATATTTTGTACACGAATTGTGGATAACTCTGTTCACAACATTGCGTCAGAAGATGAATAACTGTTGAAAGACCGCGCCGGGAGCGGCGTAGAACTGTATTGTATCTGGAGAGAAAATTGGAGCGGGAAACGAGACTCGAACTCGCGACCCCGACCTTGGCAAGGTCGTGCTCTACCAACTGAGCTATTCCCGCATTGAGATGCTTTCGGCATCCGGCCAACCAATAACAGAATGGCCTTTGAAATTTTTGGAGCGGGAAACGAGACTCGAACTCGCGACCCCGACCTTGGCAAGGTCGTGCTCTACCAACTGAGCTATTCCCGCGTCGCATGGATACTACTTTCTTTACTGCTTTTTATTCATCATGCCGCATTAGC
>JBAQHZ010000490.1:0-5442 GCA_049288585.1 Chania sp. | reverse complement strand
GGCGACCGGTATCAGTTAGCGGTAGCGGCCTGCGCTTTTGCTTCGGTATCCTCTGCGGTATCCAGCGTCATGCGGTACAGCTTCGGTGCCGTCAACATCATCAGGACGGCGATAACGGCGGTAGCGATACCGATCTGCATAAACACGTGGCTATAAATCGCCAGTGAGGCATGCGCATCGTTGATATCGCTTGGCACAGCGGTCAGTCCGGCGACCTTACCGGCAATCAGCGCCGCCGCAGCGGTGGTCAGGAACCAGGATCCCATGATAAAGCCCATCAGGCGTTGCGGTACCAACTGTGCCACCATCGCCAGACCCAGGCCGGAAATCATCAGTTCACCGATGCTCTGCAAGGCATAGCTCAGGATCAGCCAATTAACTGAAACAATGCCCTGATCGTTAGCAAAGCTGGCTCCCCATGGCAGCACCAGGAATGCACCGGAGCAGAGGATCATGCCGAAGGCAAACTTGTGCGGCATCGGCAGGCGATCGCCCATTTTGTTATACAACGTCGCCAGGATCGGGCTGGCCAGCATGATCCAGAACGGGTTCAGCGCCTGGTACTGTTCGGGTTCAAAGGCAATGCCCAGAATGTTGTGTTCAACGTTGTGGATGGCGAAGAAGTTCAGTGAGGTTGGCATCTGGCTGTACAACACGAAGAAGACCACCGCTTCCAGCATCAGCAGGAATGCCACGATCATCTTGCGGCGTGCCGCACCGTGCAGCGCAAAGGTTTCCTTGGCGAACACGATAACGATCCCCACAGAAATGATGGCCAGCGCCCAGCGTGCAATGATCTGATTGTGCAGCAACCAACTGGAGAGTGCGATCAGCGCAACGACACCGACCAACACCATCAGCAGTTTGTGAACCTGCAACGGCTTAAAGTCAGGCTTTGAGCCATGTTGCTTAACCCAACCGTGGCACAGCATAAAGTTGACCAGCGTGATCAGCATACCGACGACGCTCAATGAGAAAGCAACGCTCCAGCCGTATTTTGCCGCCAGCCAAGGCGTGGCCAGCATGGAGAAGAACGAACCGATATTGACGGACATATAGTACATGGTGAATGCACCGTCCAAACGTGGATCGTCTTTCTCATAGCAGGTAGACAGCAGGGAAGACGGGTTGGCCTTGAACAGACCGCTACCCACGGCGATAGTCGCCATACCCAGATAGACCCAGAACACATCGTGACCGGAATACGCCACCATGGCATAACCGGCGGCCAGAACCATCGCGCCCAGAACGATCACCCGTTTTGAACCGAGAACTTTATCCCCCAGCCAGCCGCCGATGGCCACAAAGCCATACACCAGGGCGCTGAATGAAGAGAATAGGGTAATAGAGTCGGCTTCGCTCAGGCCAAGCATTTTGACCAGATAAACGGCCATGATGCCTTGCAGGCCGTAGTAGCCAAAACGTTCCCAGAGTTCGATTGAGAAGATCAGGTAGAACGCCTTAGGCTGTTTGAAAGCGTTAAGACTTATGCTTTCCGGTTGTTTGTTGTTTGCAGTAGACACTGGGACCTCTGGTTTTTTCACTTCGCGTATTATTAAACGGGAAATAGCAAAAAGTGATGCAGGGCTGCATCCTTTGCTTGTTATAGGAGTAAATGACGGCGGGTAATGTTCACTATCTTTGTCAACGAGGCAAGCTTTTTGACATATTCCGTTACAGATAACCTCCATGCCACAATGCAACTATGTTACAAATTTTATGCAGTATTAACGTTTGCATTGTTACTATTTATCAAATTTTTGTTTTGATTTATAGCTTGGGGTTGTTTTTAAAGTGATATCTTCTGCTATTTATGCTTTATGCAGTTCATATCAATGGATGGTTGAAATAATTCGAATGATCATTGTGCATAAAACATTGTTTGTAAAATTATAGAAATTTGAAAAAAATCGAGAGGGTATGTAAATAGGATGTGATCGCGAGAGCGAGATGTTGCTGGTAAATCTTGACTCATTTTTTTGTTAAAAATAACGCAACAATGCATTTTTCAGCAAAAATTTGCCGGTAACAGGGAGTGAATCGCTACGCGTATGATGCGTTCAGTTAAGCAGAAAGTTGCATAACTGAACGGCCAGCTTCAGGCATGTTTGAATGAGGGGGTATTACAACTCTGTTTTGCCATCGTATTCGCACAGGTCTTCAATCATGCATGAGCCGCAACGTGGTTTGCGTGCGATGCAGGTATAGCGTCCATGCAAGATCAGCCAATGGTGGCAGTCCACTTTGAAGGCGGCAGGGACCACTTTCAGCAGTTTTTCTTCCACCTGCTCGACGTTTTTCCCTGGAGCAAAATTCGTGCGATTGCAAACGCGGAAAATATGCGTATCCACGGCAATGGTCGGCCAGCCAAAAGCGGTGTTGAGCACCACATTGGCGGTTTTGCGGCCCACGCCGGGCAAGGCTTCCAGCGCAGCGCGATCTTCCGGCACTTCAGAACCGTGCTTTTCCAGCAGAATACGGCAGGTTTTTATCACGTTCTCGGCCTTGCTGTTAAACAGGCCGATGGTCTTGATGTACTCTTTTACGCCATCGACACCCAGAGCCAGCATAGCAGCCGGAGTGTTGGCGATCGGGTAGAGCTTGGCGGTCGCCTTGTTGACGCTGACGTCGGTGGCCTGTGCGGAAAGCAGCACGGCAATCAGCAGTTCAAAGGGCGTGCTGTAAACCAGTTCCGTAGTCGGATGTGGGTTGTTGTCGCGTAAACGGGTAAGAATTTCCAGGCGTTTTTCTTTATTCATGACGCTTTCTCTGCGTGTCCCTGTTCCATTTGGTCTTCAGCCAGCAAAAGTTTGGCCTTGCGCGCCTTCATTTTTTCATCGATCACATATTTGGTTGCCAGCATCAGCCCCAGGCCGATAAAGGCTCCCGGTGGCAGCATCGCCAGCAGAAAGGGGGTGTCGAAATGCACCACTTCAATACGCAGCACCTTGGCCCAACTGCCCAGCAGCATATCGGCACCATCAAACAGGGTGCCGTTGCCAATCAATTCGCGCAGCGAGCCGAGTACGAACATGGCACCCGTAGCTCCCAGGCCAATGGCGACGCCATCAACTAAGGCTAAACCGACCGGTTTTCTCGCGGCGATGGCCTCAGCACGGCCTACTACGATGCAGTTGGTGACGATGAGCGGGATAAAAATCCCCAAAGACTGATAAAGACCGAACGCGTAAGCGTTGATCAGCATCTGCACGATGCTGACCGCCGCTGCGATGATCATCACATAAATCGGAATACGCACTTCGCTGGGCACCCAACGGCGCAGGGCCGAGATAGAACCGTTGGTGATGGTCAGCACCAGCGTGGTAGCCAGCCCCAGCCCCAGCGCGTTGGTGGCGGTTGAAGTCACTGCCAGCAACGGGCATAGCCCCAATAATTGCACCAGCGCAGAGTTGTTTTTCCACAGCCCCTGAACGATTAACTCTTTGACTTCACTCATTCGTTGGCTCCACAGGCAGGTAAGGTGTCCAGTTTAGAGGGCAGCGTTTCCATATACAACGCCGTACGGCGCACGGCATTAACCACTGCGCGCGGGGTAATGGTGGCACCGGTGAACTGATCGAACATACCGCCGTCTTTCTTCACCGCCCAGCGGCTATCATCGGGGCCTGCAACTTTTTTACCGCTAAAGGAGGAGATCCAGTCGGAAATACGTAATTCAATTTTATCGCCAAGCCCCGGCGTTTCGTGATGCTCCACCACGCGGGTGCCGAGCACGGTACCGCTGAAATCAGCGCCTACCAGTAATTTAATCGCCCCGGAATAGCCGTCCGGGGCGGTGGTTTCTAGCGCCGCGGCCACCGGCTGGCCATTTTTACGTGCCAGATACAGATGATGCGGCGCGCCATTGCCTAACGCTGGATCGCTAACCACCAAGCATTCGCTTTGCATATCGTTATCGTAATATTCCGGCGGCACTACCTGATCCAGCAACGCTTTCTGCTGGAGCGCCGCTTGGTGGGCAATGGTGGTTTTGGTTAAGGTGTAGACCATCGCGGTCAAGCCGGTGGTCACCGCGGCAAACACCGCCAGGGTGATGCCATGCTTTCTCATTGAATTCAGCATGATGATTCCTCAGCGGTGGCCATACACGCGCGGCTGCGTGTAGTGATCGATTAACGGCACGGTGATATTGGCCAGCAGCACGGCGAAGGCCACACCGTCTGGGTAACCGCCATAAACGCGGATCAGCCAGACCAGCAAACCCACCAGCGCACCATAAATCAGCCGGCCTTTTGGCGTAGTGGAAGCGCTGACCGGATCGGTAGCGATAAAGAACGCGCCCAGCATGGTGGCACCCGAGAACAGATGGATCAACGGCGATGCCTGCTGCGCGGGCTCCAGTAGCCACGCCAACCCCGAACACAGTGCAATCGCGGCCAGCATACTGAAGGGGATTTGCCAGTGAATCAGCCTGCGGCCCAGCATAAACAGGCCCCCGGCCAGAAAGCCCAAGTTAATCCACTGCCAGCCGATACCGCCAAGCGCAGCGCCAAACAGCGGTTGCTGCAACACCTGTTCCACAGAATGGCCGCTGCGCAGACCGGTTTTAAACCCGTCGAGCGGCGTTGCCTGGCTGATACCGTCAACCCCCAGCTGTAGCTGATGGATGGTTGCCCCTTGGGCGGTGTGGCCAGTGAAAATACTCAGTAGGGTATCTTGCAGCGACAGCGTGGTGGCGCGTAGTTCATCCGGCGGTAGCCAACTGGTCATTTGCACCGGGAAGGAGATCAGAAGTACCACGTAGCCGACCATGGCCGGGTTGAACGGGTTCTGCCCCAGGCCTCCATAGAGTTGCTTGGCAATGACAATCGCAAACAAGGTCCCCATCACGATCATCCACCAAGGGGCAAGAGGTGGTAGGCTGATCCCCAGTAACAGCGCGGTGAGCAGGGCCGAGTTATCCGCCAGACGGGCGCGCACCGGCTGTTTGCGCAGCGCCAGAACTGCGGCTTCTGCCAGCAGCGCCGTCACCATCGCCAACGCCGTTTGTACCAGATTGCCATAGCCAAAGAACCACACCTGCGCGGCCATGCCGGGAATGCAGGCCAACATTACCCACAGCATGATCCGGCGGGTGCTTCGCTGGTTATGGGTAAAAGGGGAACTGGCGATGTGTAAGCCTTTGGTGGCTGTTTGTTGTACCGGCCTGAACTTCATAGAGTCACTACCATTTCTTTGCCATGTTATCAGCACGTTCACAGCGCCTTTGCTACAGGCACCGAGGGAAATTACAGCGCTGCATTCTACCTCATTCATACCTAGGGTAATACGTGCTAATCATAAGGATATTCAGGTTTAAGACTTTGCTGCCAGGAAGAGCACTCGTCAATGGCACAGTGGTTTTTTTTCGCCATAAACATGCGCTAGGTTAATCTGATATTGAGCATTTTCGCGTATAAAACGTTCGATAACGATCGGTAC
>JBAQHZ010000489.1:0-6674 GCA_049288585.1 Chania sp. | reverse complement strand
AGGCTGTCTGCTCGTATTAGCGGGTCAAGAACGGAGATCATACCTCAAAAGCCGTGCCATGCCTCACTCATATGAGGGGATGGTTAAGCATCAAGAGGGCTCGCAAGTATTAACGATATAATAAATTTCCAAGTTTTCATTAGCTCTGTGTGGGGAGTTTTTGCGTAGTTTGTTTGATTGCGAGTACTTTCCTACATCAAGTCGCCCATGAACTCACTACGAAACGGCCCATCTCGATATCAAATAGCCATTAATGGATATAGGCACGTTCATAGCCAAGGCTTTGTATGGCCTAAGAGAGACGTTATGGTTCGCAGAAAATCAAGAGCTAACGAGGAAGGATTTAGAAATAAGCGTCCTGGTGAAGCACTGCCACACAGTGGAAAACTATGCTTAAACCGTCTGCGCACAATGCTATCCCTGCTTCACCTGCCCACTTCATGTATCGCTTTTCATACAGTTGAATGCTTGGCATGAAGCCCAGCCAGCACTGGGGTGAGAGAGAATAAATAGACGCGTTATACACATGCAAAATCATGCACTCTATGCATGCATGCGCCTATTGTAGCAGGCTAGACAGAAAAAGGCAGTTTTCGGGGAAAACACACCCCACATCCAGCGAAATAAATGCGGGCGTAATTAATCAATGTAGGCAATTATTATTTCTGTAACGATTTAACATTCCGGGCCTTTTTAAGGACGATACCGGAATAGTTTCCGGAGGCAACAGTTGAAACCGAATGACTGGCACGCTGATCCTACCCAGTTTTTTTATTTCGGGCGGTTGAAGCTTATTTACACTGTTGATGCACTCTATTCTCAATAGTTACGCATAATTTCCTGCGTGATGCCATCAATGCTGAATAATCCAGAAGCCGCGCTGTGGATTGCTTCAAATGCAGGGCTATTAAGTTTAGTTTTTTCAGTCATAGAGAATCTCCACCGGTTCCTTACTCTTGTTCATCAGCAAAGCCAACATATCACCACCAAAAGAGAGTGCTACACTCTCTTTAATCACAGATTCAAAGCACTTGAAGTCAGTAAAGCTTTGTCGTAATTTTATCCACGTTACTTCTCTGTCGATGGCAGCGGCCAATGTTTCCAGTATCAGGATGATACGAGTGATCTGCGAGAAACGCCTTCGGGTGGTCACAAACCCAAAGTCATAAGGAATGGAGTGTGGTCTGAGACTGACGCTTTCGAGCGACCACAAGCTACCGAAACCTGAAAGGAAGCGCTTTAAGAGCGGTAACCCCCCTGAACCTTTGAAAGCGGGGATCGCAGTCGATGCGATGAAGGTACGTTTATCCCAGTGAAATGGCTAACAACAAGCATTTCTTAGCCGCCAGTATTGCCAGCCGAGGATACTGTGATTGGCCTTCAACCAAGTAATGACTAGCCATTATCAGGCAACGGCTTTCTAAGCCCCAGACCTGCTAAAGCGCCACTGTCATCACATCCTTAATCCGGGTTGCACCGCTGCAATCCAGGTTATCTATACCCAAAATCTCTAACGTCTAATAAACGCTGCTGGCTGCGCTCTGCTATGCCGAAAGGCATCTGCTAGCGCCTGCCCTGCTGCGTTTGGTGCACGGCGTCACTTTTACTTGTGAAAGTGACGCCGCAGCACGGACCCACTTCAGCCTTAGAGATACGCAACTTCACACAAAAGTCATGCATCTGACACACATGTTCTACGTCGGGCTGACCATTTTTTACAGGAGTCGAACTGATACCGAGGCAGGCCACAACGGCCTGAGGGGATACCTGCATCGCAGGAGGCTGCACAGAGTGCATTACCGATACCCCGCCATACCTCAACTGCTGCCGCTCTGGCGCACAGGTATCGTTCTAGGCAGATCATCTTGATGCTTCTGCCATTTAGCCCATGCGCCAGAGAAATGCAGCGTGTTGATATTGTGAGAAGTTTGCTATGAGTAAATTAAGCCGTGAAATGAAAATGCTGGCGAAGCAAGTCGGCGGTAGCTTTAAAACCGTGCATGATCGTACCCGCATCATGGATAGATTTTGCCGTCACCTGCTTGCGCTCAATATTCAGGTTCGTGATGTTCAACATCTAAAATCCAAGCATATCGAAAGCTATATTGCCGCTCGTCAATCAGCAGGTATCGCGATCCGTTCCCTTCATAACGAAATGTCGGCACTGCGCACGGTGTTTAGGATGGCGGATAGGGAAAAACTGGCCATGTCAGAACGTCTGACCAATAAAGCGCTGGGATTAAGCGGAGCGAGCCGTGCAGGCACCAAGTTCGCGATCCCGGAAGAACGTTTCCAGGCCGTATTACAAAGCGCAAAACAGCATGACAAAGGGCTGGCTTGTGCTCTTCAACTTGCCCGGTTGCTGGGGTTACGTTCCCAAGAGGCGGTGCAATGTGCTAGCTCACTGAAAAAATGGGAGAAACAGCTTGAGCGCAATCAATCCACTCTCACCGTTGTTTTTGGTACGAAAGGTGGCAGGCCACGTGAAACGCGGATCATCGATCGCAACGCGGTTCAGCAGGCGGTAAAAGACGCTTTACTGGTTGCTCAAACACGTAACGGCAAATTGATCGATAAACCCGATTTAAAAACCGCCATGAACTTCTGGCGCTCTCATACCGCACGCTTAGGGCTCACCGGCCATTATTCCCCACACAGCCTGCGCTACGCATGGGCACAGGATGCTATTCGTTTCTACCTGTCACAGGGATTCTCTCGCAGTGAAGCCAGGGCGCTCACCTCAATGGATCTTGGGCACGGTGATGGTAGAGGGCGCTACGTTGAGCGCGTTTACAGCAGGAAGGAGGACTAATCATGGCGGATATCAAGTTGTTGCGCTTAACGGATGTGATGCAAAAAACCGGATTCAAGAAATCATGGATTTACCTTTTGATAAATCAGGGCGGTTTCCCTCCTGCGGTCAAAATCGGTTCCCGCTCTGTAGCTTGGGTGGAAAGCGAAGTGAACGCATGGATTGCTGAGCGTATCAACAAACGCGAGGAGACGCTCAAATGATAAATTCTTATTTTTTTCTGGCGGGCCATTTACGATATAATGCCGATGCTGCGGCAAAATCCGCAGCCGGAATTGGCGTTCCGAATCCCCTGACGGTTCTCAAATACGCACACAGAGTGTATTTGAGAAATGCTCGTGCACACCTGTTGTCTATGGTAGTCCGGGCAGGGCTTCCGAAAGGAAGGCCGGTATCCGTTGGGGCCGGTACGCCAACCCTGTTCGGGCTACCACCCAATGGGCTTGGCGTCTCTGGTGGTAGCGTAAAAAATACCCCAACGGAGGCGGCCCTATGGCTACTACCCTTCCTTTTTTATACCCGCAATTCTTCATTTCTTCTGCGGGGGTGCATCATGTATGACCCCACACCGCTTACGCTGCAAGAGCTCATCGATCAATGCAGGGCGTTGGCTTATGCCATCATCGAACTGAATAATCCCCTCGCTAAAGAACTGCTGACGTTTATCCTGTGGGAGCGTCTCAACCAGTTGGACCAATCACTGGAAGCGGAGGTGCCTAGCAATGAGTAAATTTGTCTCGGATATCGCCGCTAAATGCTGCCATCGCTGGCCGTCTGTTCTCGCTGCGCTGAATATCTCGATTCTACCTGGAGGAAAACACGGCCCTTGCCCTGCCTGCGGTGGGAAAGACCGTTTCCGTTTTGACGACAAACAAGGCCGGGGGACGTGGTTCTGTAATCAATGTGGTCATGGTGATGGGCTCGATCTGATCGCCTTGGTAAAGCAATGCGATCTGTCAGCCGCTGCAAAACTGGTAGCGAGTCTGACATTACCAACATCCACAGCGCCAGCCAGGGAAAAAGCGGTTAACCGTTTACCGCCTCTGGGGAAAATCCAGCATATGCTGGCACATGCAAGCAGTGGTGAAAGCGCGTATCTGAAAGCCAAAGGACTATCCGCCATTCTTCCCTGCCTGACCGCACAACAAAAAATGCTAATCAGCGGCATTACATTCGATGAAGGTAGCCTTCTGCTAACGCTGCATCGCGTATCTGGTGAACTCACCGGCGCACAGTTGATAAGCGCCAGCGGGGAGAAACGGCTAATGCCAGGCTCTCAGTTAAAAGGGGCTTTTATCACGGTAAGTTTCCCAAAAGCACCTGAAACCATCGTGATCGCTGAAGGTTACGCTACCGGCCTTACTCTCAGCCAGACCACAACAGCGGCAGTTGTCGCGGCGGTTTCTGCCAACAACCTGATGAATGTCGCTAAAGCCTTACGTAATGAGTATCCCGAGGCCACCATTATTCTGGCGGGCGATCATGACATTCACACCGATGGTTCAACCAACATCGGTAAAGAGCTGGCAGAAAAGGCCGCGCTAGCCGTGGATGGCTGGGTTTCATTACCCCCTGCCACTACTCTCTGCGACTGGGATGATTTTCGCCAACAATACGGCCTTGAAGCCACCAAAACCGCTTTCAACCAACAACGCTATAAACCAGATATCATGCCGATACCTCTTACCCGCATTGACTACACCGCACCGGAATTCAACACCTCACTTCCTCTACGTAAAGGTTCTGACGGCTTTGATACGCGGCAGGACTACCTGATTAAAGGCTATTTACCCAGTTCGTCTGTTGCCAGTGCTTACGGTGCCAGCGGGTCTTATAAATCCTTCCTGGCTGTATCTTGGGGATGCCATATCGCCACCGGCAAACCTTGGGCTGGCAAACCAGTTACACAGGGAGCCGTGATTTATGTCGTCGGTGAAGGTGGGATCGGCGTTCCCCGCCGTATCCGGGCATGGGAACAGACGATTAACGGCGGTAGCCCAATAAATGCGCTTTATCGCGTCGACTGCCCCATCTTTCCGGCCAGCCCGGAGAGCGTGCAACAGGTGATACAAGCCGCCAGCGATGTTAAGGCCGCAACCGGTATGCCGATTCGCCTGATCATTCTGGATACGCTCGCCCGCTGTTTTGGTGGTTCAGATGAGAACGCCGCCAAAGACATGGGCGCTTTCATTCAAGGGTGCGACTACATCAAAGCGGCAACGCAGGCTACGGTGTTGATTATTCACCACTCTGGTAAAGATCAGGACAAAGGCGCACGCGGCTCTAGCGCCTTTCGGGCCGCTTTGGATGTGGAGTTCAACGTGCGCCGTGAGGGTGATGGCGGCGCGTTGATCCTCAGTTGCACCAAAATGAAAGATGCAGAAGAGCCGTCACGACGCGCCTATGACCTGAATTCTGTCGACCTGTACGTTGACGATGACGGTGACCTGATCACCTCACTGGTACTGAACGATGAAGGCCGCGAAGTCAGGGAAGATGATGTCGCTAACGATCCCGATTTAGCCGGTATTTCTCGGCTGACGGAAAATCATGTCGCCCTGTGGCAAGCCATTCGTTCACGCACGGCCAGCGGCGATAGCTGCACCCGCGCCTTGGTTAGAGACGATATGAAAGCGATGGGATTTGATGTGTCCAAGAAGTTTGCCCGTTGGCTGGACAAGCTGGAAAAAGACGGCCTGATCGCATTCGACGGTGAGCACATCACACCGTTACCGCACCGAAACAAAGTGGGGGATTAACTGGGGGAGAAGTGGGGGAATCTGGCTATCGGGTTTTAATATCCGGCATGTTCCCCCACTTCCCAGATGTATATATACGCTAAGTGGGGGCGATAAACTAACCATCTAATAAATAACACTTTTAAGTTAAACTCGGAAACAAAGTGGGGGAAGAAGTGGCCCACACTTAAGTGGGGGATAAAGTGGGGAGACTCTTTCTGAACTCTCACCTATCATTCCCCCTTTTCTACTCTGGCCTTTCTATCAAGTAATCTCCCCGAATCATCAAAATAACGACTGGGCCAGATCTCCGCAGGGTGTATTTCCAGTGCGTTTGCCACAAGCCATTCCCCTTTCGGCCATGGACGAGAAAGGACATTGCCAAGTGTTGACGAGCTTAGCCCTGCCGAACGTGATAACGCTGACATAGTGGTTCCCCTTTTCCGTAATGCGGCAATGATATCCGCCTGATGCCAGTCTTTTTGTGGTGTCATATCCGCTCCCGTTAAGATCTCAAGTAAACAGCAATACTAAGTATTACTTAGTATATTTTCAAGGCACACAGATGAGAATCGCGACAAGGCACGTTTGAAATCAGGATTCTCATGCTACCCCATCGCTTAAAAGCCGCACGTTTAAAGGCTGGCCTGTCACAGGAACGCTTAGGGATCCTGGCCGGGATCGATGAAGCAACGGCCAGCGCCCGCATGAATCAGTACGAACGCGGTATCCATACGCCAGACTTTGAACTGGCATGCCGGTTAGCTTCGGTTATGAATATTCCGGCATGTTATTTCTATGCGGTGGAAGACGATCTGGCGGATATGATACTTGCGTGTTATAAATCGCGAACTGTTTAATATTATTTCAGGTTAATAGCAGAGAGAAGCATTCTTTAGGAGTATAAACTTATTAAGGGAATTTAATAAAAATGATAGCAGAAATGGATTTTGTTAATTCAGTAATGGAAAATAAATTAAGCGCAGACATTGTAATATTAATTTTAGCTCTTTGGTTTCTCAAAGTCATTTTCAGCTCACCGAAAGAAACATTAAATATTATTGAGCATCTACGCACAAAGAAAATAAAATATCTTGAGGATCTATTAAAATTTACATCATTAC